>NZ_SMJZ01000161.1 GCF_004348345.1 Nonomuraea longispora | reverse complement strand
GACCGGCTCCGGGCCGAGCGCGCGGAGGCACCGGTCCGGCGCCGCCCGCGTACGGCGGAGGCGCGTTCTCCCCGCCCGCGTACGGCACCTGCGGACTGCTCCCACCCGCGTGCGGGGCGGGGTTGTTCCCGCTCAGCAGGCGCAGCAGCACGTCCCGCATGGCCGGCCGGGCCCGCGGATCCTTGGCCAGGCAGTCGTACACGATCGACCGCAGCGGATGCGGCAGGTCGCCGAGCTGCGGTTCGTTGTTGAGGATGCGGTTGATGATGGCGGGCAGCGTGTCCTGCCCGAACGGCGGCGTGCCGGTGGCCGCCCACACCATCACCGACGCCCAGGCGAACACGTCAGCCGGCGGCCCCACCGGCTGCCCCGCGAGCTGCTCGGGCGCCATGTACGCGGGCGTCCCCACGATGCCGCTGGTGTGGGTTGCCGCGTCGTCCATGGCGCGGGCGATGCCGAAGTCGATGACGCGGGGGCCGCCGGGGCCGAGCAGCACGTTCGCGGGCTTGAAGTCGCGGTGCACGATGCCCGCCGCGTGGATGGCGGCCAGCGCGGTGGCCGTGGCGACCGCCAGGCGCTGCAGGTCGGCCCCCGCGTGCCGGCCGGCCTCGTGCAGCGAGGGGCCCTCGACGTACTCCGTCACGATGTACGGCTGCCGCCCCAGCGAGGCGTCCAGCACCTGCGCGATGCAGAACGGCTCCACCCGCCGCGCGTTCTCGATCTCTCTGGCGAACCTGTCGTCGAACCCGGCCCTCGAATGCAGCACCTTGACCGCCACCCGCGTACCGTCGGGAGCCTGCCCGAGGTAGACGGTCCCCTGACCGCCCGAGCCCAGCCGGCCGAGCAGGCGGTATGTCCCTGCCACCGCCGGGTCGTCCTCCCGCAGCGGTTCGACGTGCGCCATGAGAGTGGTGACTCCTGAGACGGGTGCGATGAGAGATCTTTACGTACGATACCGACACGAAAGATATTTTGTGCCGATGTTACTGACCTGTAGAGGATCGCCGGTGCACGGCCGAGCGGGGAGCCGTACGACCCTTCTCGGGGGCAAGGACCCGTGCCCCTGCGGCTCAGGGCGGCGCTTTGCCGGCGGGTCGCGTCCGGCCGGCGGGCCGCGGAATTGTCGGTGGGTTCTGGCAGGGTGGCTCCGCATCCTCCCGGCTGCCCCGCCACCAGGGCCGGGCGCCCGACGGCATGGGAGGGCCGGAAAGAGGTGCACAGTGCCCGACCCAGCTCGGGGCCGCGCCCGGTGAGCCGTTCCGTGCGGATGATGGTCGCGCCGCTGGCGGCGCGTGACTTCCGTCGTTACTACGTCGGGCAGACGGCCTCGGCGTTCGGGGACGCGCTGACGCCGCTCGCCATCGCGTTCGCCGTCCTCGACCTCACCGGATCCCCGGTGGACCTCGGGATCGTGGTGCTCAGCACGCGCCTGCCCGTGATCCTGCTGACCCTGCTGGGCGGCGCGGCCGGCGACCGGTTCTCCCGCAGGACCGTCATGCTGCTCGCCGACATGACCCGGTTCGCCGCCCACGGTGTGACGGCGGTGCTGTTGCTCACGGGCACAGCGAGCGTCTGGATGCTGGTGGTCCTGCAGCTCCTCGCCGGAGCGGGTTCGGCCTTCTTCAACCCGGCGGCCGTGGGGCTGGTCGTCTCGCTGGCCGGCCGGGAGCGGTTACAGGCCGCCAACTCGCTGATCTCGATCTCCAGGAGCACGGCCTCGATGCTGGCCCTGGGCACGGCGGGAGCGCTGGTGGCGCTGGCAGGTTCGGGCTGGGCGATCGCGGTCGACGCGCTGACCTTCCTGGTGAGCGCGGCCTATCTCTACCGCCTGCCCTCCGACCTGCCTGCCGCCCCGGTCGCTGGGCGGGTTCGGGACGGTGGCAGGCTGTTGGCGAGCGTCCGGGGCGGGTTCGCCGAGGTGCGCGGGCGCTCCTGGTTGTGGGTCTGGACGGTGCACGCCGCCGTCACCAACCTGGCCGTGGTCTCCCCGATCCTCGTCCTCGGCCCCTACGTCGCCGACCGGCAGCTCGGCGGCGCCCCCGCCTGGTCGGCGATCGGCATCGCCTACGCGGCGGGCGGGCTCGCCGGTGGGCTGCTCGGGGCCAGGTGGAGACCGGCGCGGCCGATGGCGGCGGCCATCCTGCTGTTCCTCCTGATGGCGCCGTTCCCGGCGCTGCTGGCGTTGCCCGCCGGCGTCTGGGTGCTGGCGCTCGCCGCCGGCGCCGCCGGACTGCAACTGGTGGTCTACAACGTGCTCCAGACCACCTGCATCCAGCACCGTCTTCCCGAACGTTTCGTGGCTCGGGCGACGTCGGTCACGATGCTGGGCGGGCTCGTGGCCGCGCCGCTCGGCATGGCGCTGGCCGGCCCTGCGGCGGCCCTGCTCGGCACCCGTCCCGTGCTGGGCGGCTGCGCCGCGGTCGCCGTGCTGCTGACGGCCGCCACGTTGCTCATGCCGGCGGTGTGGCGCGTCCGGGCAGAGCACGCCGCACACGCCGCCGACGCGGATCCCGTGCGGGAGCCCACGGAGTGAGGCCGACCGTGTACTTTCGCGGCCTTCGTCGCTCTCATCATGCTCCGGGCTCTCCTCATGTACAGAGAGGGGCCTTCATTTGAACAGAGCCCGCGGAGGACGGTGACCTGCTGCACGTCCTGCCGGTGCGTCACACGGCGCCGGATGACGAGGTGGCCCGGCATGTGCCGGGCCATGATGGCCTACCTGCAGCGCGGGCACGCGGACGGCACGTTCCTGCTGTCCGGGCAGACGGTCCCGCCGACGGGGGGCGGGTGCGCGCTGCCGGACGCGACCGCGGCACCCTAGGCGCGCGGGCGCGGGAGGGCGGCGATCACGACCAGGCCGCCGCCCTCCCGCGGTCGCGCCCTGACGTCGCCGCCGTGCGCGAGCGCCACCGACCGTACGATCGACAGGCCCAGCCCGGCGCTCCTCCCCGTGACCGTCCGTTCGGCCCCGTGCCGGTGGAAGGGTTTGAAGAGCAGAGGGACGTCGTACGGCGGCACGCTCGGGCCGGTGTTGCTGACCTCGACCTCGGCCTTCCCGCCCGACACGGTACGGCTCACCACCCGCACCCACCCGGTGCCGTCGTCCACGTTGTAGCGGATGCCGTTCTCCACGAGGTTGTGCACGAGCCTTTCCAGCAGCAGCGCGTCGCCGGTGGTGGGGGCCGGTTCGGCGACCTCGTACAAGGTGACCTTCGCCTCGAAGGCGTCGGACGAGGTGTGGGCGACGACGTGCGTCACCACGTCGGCAAGGTCGACCGGCGACCGGTCCGCGATGTGCTGCTCCGACTTGGCCAGCAGCAGCAGCCCGGAGATGAGGCGTTCGTGGCGGGCGTTGATCTCCAGCAGGCTCTCGCCGAGCTCCTTGACGTCGGGCGTGGCCGTACGGCGGTGCATGGCCAGCTCGACCAGCGCCCGGTTCAGCGTCAGGGGGGTGCGTAGCTCGTGGGAGGCGTTCGCGACGAACCTGCGCTGCCCGTCGAAGGATTGGTCGAGCCGTTCGACCATGGTGTCGAAGGTGTCGGCGAGCTCTTTGACCTCGTCGTTGGGCCCGTCCAGGGAGATTCGTTCGTGCAGGCCGCGCTCGGCCATGGGGGCGGCGGCGATCCTGCGGGCCGTGGCGGTCACCTGGTGCAGCGGCGTCAGCACCCGGCCCGCCACCACCCATCCGAACGTCACCGCCGCCGCGCCGACGATGACCAGCGCGACCGTTCCCTGGGTGATCAGCGACGTGACGGCGACGCCCCGCAACTCCGTTTCCTGCTGTGCCAGGAACTCCTTCGCCTCCTCGCCCGAGAGCACGACTCCGTTGTGGCGGAGGACCATCCTGTTGATCTTTCCGGGCTCCGGCGTGAACCGGCTCTCGAAGTACTGGTTGAGCTGCTGGTTGAACAGGAGATAGGTGACGCCGAGGAGCGCCAGCCCCGCGATCATGAACAGGGCGCCGTAGACGAGGGTGAGCCGGAGCCGGAGCGTCGGCTGCGGGCGTGGCAGGCGCGAGAAGATCATGCGATCCGATACCCCACTCCGGGCACGGTCTCCACGACCGGCGGGTCGGCGAGCTTGCGGCGCAGCTTGAGGATGGTGAGCCGGACCGCGCCTGTGAAGGGGTCGGCGTGCTCGTCCCACGCCTTCTCCAGGAGCTGCTCGGCCGAGACGACGCTGCCCTCCGCCCGCATCAGCTCGGTCAGCACGGCGAACTCCTTCTTCGACAGCGGTACGAACCGCCCGTTCCGGTACACCTCCCGCCGTGCCGGGTCGAGGGTGATCCCGGCGCGGCGCAACACGGGCGGGACGGCGGGGCGGGCACGCCGGCCCAGCGCCAGCACACGAGCGGCCAGCTCGGGGAAGGCGAACGGTTTCGCCAAGTAGTCGTCGGCGCCCATGGACAGCCCACTCACCCGGTCGTCGAGCTGGGCGGCGGCGGTGAGCATGAGCACCCGCGTGTCGCACTCCGCCGCCACGAGCTCCTTGCACACGTCGTCGCCGTGCACGCGCGGCAGGTCGCGGTCCAGTACGACGACGTCGTAGTCGTTGACCGCGATCCGCTCCAGCGCGCTCTCGCCGTCGTTGGCCAGGTCGACCGCGTGGGTCTCGTCCCGCAGCCATTCGGCGATCGCGTCGGCGAGGATGCGCTCGTCTTCCACCACCAGCACTCGCATGGCGTATTCAAGCCCTTTCATTCGCTTATGAAGGCAGATTGTGGCGCAGTCGATGTTCGCTTGAAGTAAGCCGTGAAAGGAAACGCTGGGGAAACGACGGGTCCTGTTGCATCTGCTCTCGACGACAACCTTTCGACGGAGGAGAGCTTCCATGCGACGACGAGTCCTCAGTGTGATGGCCGTGGGGCCGATCGCGTTCACCCTGGCCCTGACCGGATGCGGGTCCGGCAGCGACGGCGGATCCAATGTGGCGTCGGTGAGCGGCGGCAACCAGGCCGCGGCCACCGGCAAACCGAGCGTGGACCCACAGGAACAGGGCCTCAAGTTCGCGCAGTGCATGCGGGAGAACGGCGTGGAGGTGGACGATCCGGAGCCGGGCAAGGGCGTCAAGATGAAGCTCCAGGTGAAGAGCCCCGAGGACAAGGAGAGGGTCGAGAAGGCCCAGGAGGCCTGCAAGGAGTTCGCCCCGAGCGGGCAGAAGTCGGGCCAGGGCGACCCCAAGGCGGGCGAGAACCTGCGCAAGCTCGCGCAGTGCATGCGTGACAACGGCGTCGAGAGCTACCCCGACCCCGAGGGCAACATGATGCGCATCACAGGTGAGGTCGGCAATGACCCCGACTTCAAGGACGCGCAGGCCAAGTGCCAGAAGGAGTCCGCCGACGCCGGTATGGGAGGTTCTTGATGGCTCCGGCGACGGACCGGGCCACGCCCCTCGACGGGAAGGCGGAGCCCGCCCCCGCGAGGCCTTCCCGTCGCCGTGGCGGGCGGGGCAAGCTGGTCGCCGGCCTGCTGGTCGCCGTGGCCGTCGCCGGCGGCGGGCTGATCGCGGTCAACAGCGCCGGCCTGCTGGACGGGAAGGCCGGGCCGACCCGGTCGGCCGTGGCGCTGCCGCCGGCCACCACCGAGGTGACCAGGCAGACCCTGAACGACACCAGGGACGCAGATGGCGAGCTGGGCTACGGCCCGGTGACCACGGCGGTGAGCAGGAGGCCGGGCACGATCACGTGGCTGCCCGGCAGCGGCCGGCAGATCACCCGCGGCAAGTCGCTGTACCGGGTGGACGACGAGCCGGTCATGCTGATGTACGGCTCGACGCCCGCGTACCGGGACCTGAAGGCAGGCCTGGAGGGCGACGACGTCGAGGCGCTGGAACGCAACCTCGGCAAGCTCGGCTACGACGGTTTCACCGTCGACGACGAGTACACCTACGACACGGCCCAGGCGGTCATGGAGTGGCAGGAGGACCGGGGGCTGGAGCAGACCGGCGTGGTCGAGCTGGGCCGGGTCGTCTTCGCGCCCGGCAAGGTGCGCGTGGAAAGCCTGGAGGCCGAGGAGGGCCGGCCGACCGCGCCGGGGCAGCAGGTGCTGACGTACACCGGCACGTCCAAGGTGATCACGGTGGAGCTGGACGCCGAGGACCAGCGGATGGCGAAGAAGGGCTCCAAGGTCGAGATCACGCTGCCCGACGGCAAGAGCGTGGACGGCAAGGTGAGCGAGGTCGCCACCGTCGTCCAGCCGGGCGAGGGGCAGGACGCCGAGCCGGAGACCCGGTTGGAGGCGCTCGTCTCGATCGGGGACTCGAAGGCCGCCAAGGGCCTGGACAAGGCGGCGGTGGACGTGACGTTCACGGCGTCCAAACGCGAGGACGTCCTGACCGTGCCGGTCGCGGCGCTCGTGGCCCTGCAGGAGGGCGGGTACGGCCTCGAGGTCGTCGAGGGGGGCAGGTCCCGGTACGTCGCGGTGGAGACGGGGTTGTTCGCCGGGGGTCGGGTCGAGGTCAGCGGTGACGGGCTCGTCGAGGGCATGACCGTGGGGATGCCGAAGTCATGACGTACCCCATGATCGAGCTGACGGACGTGACCAGGACCTATCCCGGCGGAGTGGCGGCGCTGCAGTCGGTGTCGCTGCGGATCCGGCACGGTGAGCTGGCCGCCATCGTCGGGCCGTCGGGCTCGGGCAAGTCGACCATGCTCAACGTCATCGGCACCCTCGACCGGCCCACGTCGGGGACCATCCACATCGACGGCTACGACGTCTCGACCCTGTCGGACGGGCAGCTCTCGGCGCTGCGGGCCACCACGATCGGCTTCGTCTTCCAGTCGTTCCACCTCGCCGCGAAGGTCTCCGCCCTGGACAACGTGGCCGACGGGCTCATCTACACGGGCCTTCGCCGGGCGGAGCGGCGCCGCCGCGCGGCCGCCGCGCTCGACCGGGTGGGGCTGGGGCACCGGATGGACCACGAGCCGCACGAGCTGTCCGGAGGCGAACGGCAGCGTGTGGCCATCGCCAGGGCCGTGGGGGGCGACCCGCCGCTGGTGCTGGCCGACGAACCCACCGGGGCGCTGGACTCGGTGTCGGGCACGGGGGTGATGGAGCTGCTGCACGAGCTGAACGCGAGCGGCACGACCATTCTGATCATCACGCACGACCGGGAGATCGCGGCCGGCCTGCCCAGGCAGGTGCGGATGCGCGACGGCCGGATCGTCGAGGACTCCGCCGCCGAACCGCGCGGCGACGCCTGGCGCCGGCACGCGGGATCGGGGGTCGCATGATGGCGGGCGTTCGGGGCGGAGGCCATTGGGGCGGCGGCGAGGTGGTGCGGCCGAAACCGTCGCCGGCCAGGATGCGGCTCGCCGACGTCATGCGGGTCGGCGCGGTCGGACTGCGCACACGCCCGCTGCGGGCGTTCCTGTCGGCGCTGGGCATCGCGATCGGCATCGCCGCCATGGTCGGCGTGGTCGGGTTGTCGTCCTCGTCGGGCGCCGAACTCGACCGTACGTTGTCGGCGCTCGGCACCAATCTGCTCACCGTGTCGTCGGGCACCACGCTCATGGGCGAGGCGGCGCAGATGCCGCAGGACGCGGAGACGATGATCGAACGCATCGGCCCCGTCGAGCGGGCGTCGTCCGTGGGGAAGATCTCCGAGGCCAAGGTGTACCGGTCGGAGCGGATCCCCGAGGCGCAGACGGGCGGCATCAGCGCGTACGCCACGAGCCTCGACCTGCCCGGCACGGTGGGCGCGACCGTGCGCAGCGGCACGTGGCTGAACGCGGCCACCGAACGATACCCGGCCGCCGTGCTCGGCGCCGTCACCGCCCAGCGGCTCGGCGTCGGCGCGGCGGGACCGGACGTCCAGATCATCGTGGGCGGCGCGCGGTTCACGGTCGTCGGCATCCTCCACCCGGTGGCGCTCGCCACCGACCTGGACAACGGAGTGTTGGTCGGCTGGCCGGTGGCGGAGTCACGGCTGGGCTTCGACGGACATCCGACCACGCTCTACACGCGCTCGGAAGAGGCCAAGCTGGAGTCGGTACGGCAGGTGCTGGCAGGCACGGCCAACCCCGAGGCGCCGAACGAGGTGGACGTCTCGCGCCCGTCCGACGCGCTGGCCGCCAAGCAGGCGACCAGCCAGGCGTTCGCCAACCTCCTGCTCGGAGTGGGCGCGGTCGCCCTGCTCGTCGGGGGCGTCGGCGTGGCCAACACCATGGTGATCTCGGTGCTCGAACGCCGCGCGGAGATCGGCCTGCGGCGATCCCTGGGCGCCACCCGCGGGCAGATCCGCAGCCAGTTCCTGTCCGAGTCGCTGCTGCTGTCCGCGATGGGCGGGAGCGGGGGGATCCTGCTCGGCATGGGCGTCACCATGGGGTACGCGTTCTACAGCGGCTGGCCGTCCGTGGTGCCGGCCTGGGCCACGGTGGGCGGGCTGGTGGCCACCCTGCTCATCGGCGCCGTGGCCGGCCTCTACCCGGCAGTCCGCGCCTCCCGGTTGTCCCCGACGGAAGCCCTCTCCACCCCGTGAACCACGGGCCCCGCCTGGGCCTCGCCCGTCCGGGCGCGACGCGGCCCAGGCGCCGGACGATCGGGGCGGGGCCGGGCGCCCCGTGTCAGGGGCGCCAGCGGCGCAGTACGGTGTCCTCCTCGTACGGCTGCGCGTCCGGGTAGCTGACCAGCTCCACCACGCTGCCCCAGGGCGTACGGCAGTGGACGAACCGGTTGCGCCGGCCCGACTCCGGCCCCGGCAGCGGCACCGGCTCGCCCATCGGCGACCCGCCGGCCTCGATCACCTGCTGGACCGCCGCGTCCACGTCGTCCACGTAGAGGGCGACGTGCTGCCATCCCAGATCGCACATGAGGACCGGGTCGGCCTGGCGCGGCCCGCCGAACTCGAACAGCTCGATCCCGGGTCCGCTGGGCAACCGCAGCATGCGCACCGCCACCTCGACCGTCCCCTGCGGCACCCCCAACCGCCGCTCGACCGCCCATCCTTGCTTCGGTCCCCGCTCCTTGGGCAGGGTGTCGTAGAGCACCTCGGCCCCGAACGCGCGCCCGAAGAACTTCGTCGCCTCGTCGAGGTCGGGCACCGTCACCCCGACGTGGTCGATGCCGTGCACGGTCATGAACCGTCCTCCTTCGCGCCGCCGGGCCGCCGTGTCCTTCAGGGTGGGTCACCGCCGCGGAGCCTGGAGATCAGCCCCAGGTTCTCGGCGCAGCGGCCGAGCCCGAGCGCCACGGATTCCAGCGGCCGCTCCGCCCTGCTCACCGGTATGCCCAGCGCCGCCCGCAACCGCCGGCCGAGCCCGCGCAGCAGCGCGCCTCCGCCCACCACCACCGCGCCGCGGTCGGCGAGGTCCACGGAGATCTCGGGCGGGCACTGCTCCACGGTGCCGACGGTGGCCCGCACGATGGACTCGATCGGCTGCCTGGTCGCCTCGTAGATTCGCTGGACGGGAAGCGGCACCGTACGTTCGTGCCCGGTGCCGCTCTCGCGTCCGCGCACCGTGACCTGCCGGTACAGCGGCTTCCACGCGGTGCCCGTCCGTCGCTTGGCCGACTCGGCCTCCTCGTGGTCGAGTTGCAGCCCGTGGTCGCGTTCGACCTGGCGGATGATGGCCCGGTTGATGCCCTCGCCGCCGCCGGGAACGGTGGTGGCCGCCATGACGTCTCCGTGGGAGAGCACGGCGATCCTGGTGGAGTCACGCCCGATGTCGATCACCATGCGCCCGGCGCAGTCCTTGACGGGCAGGCCGACGCCGAGCGCCGCCGCCAGCGCGTGCGGGATCAGCAGGATTCCCCTGGCCTCCGCCTCGAACGCGATGTCACGCAGCGCCGCCCGTTCGATCGGGGTGGAGTTGTCCGGCAGGGCGAGCACGACGCGCGGCCTGGAGAAGGGATGCCCGTGCACCTTGCGCAGGAAATACCTGATCAGATGCCGGGCGAGATCGTCGTCGACCGGCAGGCCACCGCTGACCGGCCAGCGGGTCTCTCCCCGCGTGCCCTGGGCGGCCTCGGCGCCGAACCCGACGACCCGGCCTGTGCGGCCGTCGAGCATGACGGCGGACGGCTCGTCGAGCACGATGCCCTTGCCCTTGACGTAGACGCGGGTGCTCGCGGCACCCAGATCCATCGCCAGGTCATGACCGAGCACGTTCATCGCGGCACGTCCATCGTGGCATCCGGGGCGTCGACCAACATGCGGGGTGTATTTCCTGGGTCGTTCCAACACAACACCAGGAACCGAATGGTCACCTTTTACCCGGCGGCGTACCCTTCGTTCGTGCTCGGCTACGACCGCGAGGCCGCGTATTACGACGAGACCCGTGGCGGGCTGCCGCGGGCGGGCGCCGTGCGGGGCCTGGTGCCCGGGGCACGCTGCTCGACGTCGCGTGCGGCACCGGGCCGGTGAGCAGGGGGCTGGCCCGGCGCGGGCTGCGGGTGCTCGGTGTGGACGCCTCCGCCGGCATGGCGGGGGTGGCCGCGGGGCACTCGCGACAGGTGACGGGAGAGTCGGTTTCGCGTCGAAAGCGACGTCGTGCGAAGCTGTGGTTGTCCCCAACACCATGGAGGTCCTCATGGCGGAATCACCGGAGCCGGAAGTCAGCGAAACTCCCGAGGACGAGATGAAGCGCAAGTTCCGCGAAGCGCTGGAGCGCAAGCGCAACCAGCACGCGGGCTCCGGCGCTGGTGGCAGGGGCGTCGACCCATCGAAGATTCACGGGACGCACGGCCCGGCTGCGAGTAAGAGATCGTTCAGGCGCAAGAGCGGCGGCTGAGCCGGAGGGAACTGAGGGGGTACGGCGTGCCGTACCCCCTTTCGTATTCCCGCGCTAGGTAGATCTTTGCCCGGTTGATGGCGAATCGTTTGCGTATGTCCGATTCGCTGCTAGAGTTGCCGCCATTACCAGCCGGTGACCTGGCCCTTACCCAAGAGGGGGCCTCTGGCTGGCGCCGAATCCCGACTCGGTCGGGAACCGGGGACCCACCCTCACTGGGGTGAATCCGGCCGCGTGCCGGTAGGGCATCTCCACGCCCGAACCCGTCAGCTAACCCGGTAGGTGTGATGGAGAGGACATATCGCATGTATCACCGCGTCGTACCCCTGAAACGCGTAGTGCCGGCCGCCGTCTGAGCGGCCCTCCTTCCCTGAGATTTTCCCCTCGCCCGATGTAGTCGCTCGGGCGTGCCGCCGCGCCGTGCCTTCCTGCCGGCGTGACTTCCCTCGTCCCCTCGCGAAGGACTTCACATTTTCATGGCTTCCCGTTTTGGTCTGCGTTCCCTTGCCCTGCTCACCGCCTCCACCGTCAGCTCGATGAGCGTCGTCTGCACCGCTGCGCACGCCGATCCAGGCGCCGAGGAGAAGGCCCTGTTCAAGGGCTCGACCACGGCGTCGTACTTCTGGGACGACGGCTCGGGCCGGGCCGGCGACACCGGCCTGCCGGCCAGCGGCAAGCCGATGCAGAAGGGCATGGCCGCCAGCCCCAGCTGGCCGCTGCTCACCGAGGGGTACGTGATCTACAAGGGCAAGAAGATGCCCTTCTTCGTCGGTGACAGAGGGCCGGGGGAGCCGTCCAGCCGCGGCATCATGCTGGATCTCGACGCCAAGACGTTCGCCGACCTGACCGGCGGCACCTTCAACCGCGACTCGCTGATGATCGACGGCAACGGCGGCAAGGGGCACATCGAGATCGAGTACGTCATCACCAAATGGGGTGACGGCCCGGGCAAGAAGGGGCGGCCGGTGCCCTTCTCGACCGGTGCCTACGCCCGGCGGGGCTGACTTTACGAACCCGGCGCCAGAATGACATTCTGGCCACCGTGACCCTCCGCGCAGCCGCGAACGGCATCGAGATCGCCTACGAAAGCATCGGTTCCCCCGACGGCCGGCCCTTGCTCCTCATCATGGGGCTCGGCGCGCAGCTCATCCACTGGGACGACGGGCTCTGCGAGCTCCTGGCGGAGCAGGGCCACCACGTCGTACGGTTCGACAACCGCGACGCGGGCCTGTCGACCCATTTCCACGACCAGGGCGCTCCCACGACGGGGGCGCCTTCGGCGTACCTGCTGGACGACCTGGCCGACGACGCCGCGGGTCTCATGGACGCCATCGGCTGGCCGGCCGCGCACGTGGCCGGCGTCTCCATGGGCGGAATGATCGCCCAGAGCCTGGCCATCCGGCATCCGGCGCGGGTGCTGACCCTGACCTCCATCATGTCGACGCCCGGTCCCACGGTCGCGCCGCCGACGGAGTCCGCGTTCGCCGCCCTGACCGCCCGTTCCGCCGCCGACCGCGCGGCCGTCATGGAGCAGTCGCTGGAGACGTACGCGGTGATCGGCTCGCCCGGCTACCCGATGGACCGGGAGAGAATCGTGCAGAAGGCCGGGCGCGCGTTCGACCGGTGCTTCGACCCGGCGGGCAAGGGCCGGCAGCTCGCCGCGATCATGGCGTCGGGCGACCGCACCGACCTGCTGGCGAGCCTGACGATGCCGGCGCTGGTGCTGCACGGGGAGGCCGACCCGCTTATCCCGGTCGAGGGCGGAAGGGCCACGGCGGCGGCCATCCCCGGCGCCCGGCTGGTGACCTATCCGGGCATGGGCCACGACCTTCCCGAACCGCTCTGGCCGGAGATCGCCCGCGAGATCACCAAGCTGACCGCCTGACGCCCGGCCGCCCGCCTACGCGGACCCTTCCCTGTGCGGAGGATCCCGGCCACGTGGGTCTCGGCCCACGCGACCACCGCCGAGCTCGGGGCGTGCAGGGAGCTTCCGAGGTCGGTCAGCGCATACCGACGCGGTCGTCTCCGCCATCGCGCCGGCGCGCGACGGCACCGAGCCCGGGCCGCCGTTCCCCGCCGCCAACCGCGCCCTCATCGAAGGTGCGCGCTCGGCAGGGGTACGCCGCCTCATCGTCGTGGGCGGCGCGGGCAGCCTCCAGGTCTCACCCGGCGTCGGACGGCTACAAGAAGGAGTCGCTCGCCGCGCGTGACGTGCCAGAACGCTCACCCGCGCAGCCGCATCACCGCCGCCTACTGAGCCGCCTCCCCGGCGCCCCGCAGCCCGCCGGGGACCGCCTGAGGCTCCTCGCCGGCGGCCTGCGCGCGGTCCTCGTCGGACAGCAGCGCCTTCTCGTCGGGCTTGTGCACGAGCACGTTGTCCACGTACGACGTCACGGCCGCGGCCAGCCCCACGTCGGCGTCCGCCTCCTCCGACAGGTACCAGCGGTGGTCGAGGATCTCGTGGAAGAGTTGCGCGGGCTCCAGTTTCCCGCGCAGCTCGGTGGGGATCGCCTCGACCGTCGGCTGGAACACCTCCGCCAGCCACCGGTGCGCCACGATGGCCTCGTCCTCGTGCCGCAGGCCCTTGGCGACCCGGAAGCCGTCGAGGTCGTTGAGCAGCCGTCGCGCCTGGTTCTCCTCCACGTCGAGCCCGGTCAGCCGGAGCAACCGCCGCTGGTGGTGCCCGGCGTCCACGACCTTGGGCCGCACGATCAGCCGCCCGGTGCCGACCTTGCGGCGCACCATCATCTCGGCCACGTCGAAGCCGAGCAGGTTGAGCCGTCTGATCCGCTGCTCCACCCGGTGCCAGTCGACCTCCTCGATGATCTCGCTCTGGGTGATCTCGTCCCACAGGCGGTGGTAGCGGGCGACGATGTCCTCGGCGGTGTCCATGGGGTCGATCGACGGGTGCAGCAGTCCTCCGGCCTCCAGGTCGAGCATCTCGCCGAAGATGTTCGTGTGCGCCACGTCGATGTCGCCGCGCCGCTGCCCCTCACTGATCATCGGGTGCATCTCGCCGGTCTCGGCGTCCACGAGGTAGGCCGCGAACGACCCCGCGTCCCTGCGGAACAACGTGTTGGACAACGAGCAGTCACCCCAGTAGAAGCCGTTGAGGTGCAGCCGGACCAGCAGCACGGCGAGGGCGTCCAGCAGGCGGGTGAGCGTGTCGGGGCGCAGGGTGCCCGACATGACCGCGCGGTAGGGGAGGGAGAACTGCAGGTGCCTGGTGATCAGTGCCGCGTCGAGCCCGTTCTCGCGGCCGGTGACGTACGCGACGGGCTCCACGGAGGGGGCGTCGAGCCGGGCGAGATCCCACAGCAGCTGGTACTCGCGTTTGGCGTACCGCTCGCTGATCTCCTTGATCGCGTACACCTTGCCGGACAGCCTGGCGAACCGCACCACGTGGCGCGAGATGCCGCGGGGCAGATCGACCAGGTGACGCTGCGGCCAGTCTCGGAGGGGCACCTCCCAGGGGAGGCGGATCAGGTCAGGGTCGCCTAGCGCGCCGGTGATCTGCAGGGGCATTTCATCAGGATATGGTGCAGCAGTGGACGAGTTTCTCAAGTGGTACTTTTCCGACCGTCCCGTCATCGCCAGCACATTGGGGGCGGACGGCTACGATCACACCCTCGGCGATTTCACCGCCGCCGCCTGGACCGCCCGCGAGCAGGAGGAGGTCCGCTGGCTCGACCGCCTGTCGGCCCTCCGGACCGCCTCACCCGACGACACGATCGACAGGGATCTCGTGCTCTCCCAGCTGAGAGGTTCCATCGCGCTGGCCTCCTGGCCGGCGTGGCGGCGTGATCCCGCCACCTACCTGTCCGCGATCTTCGCCTCGATGTTCACGCCGTTCCAGCACCGGCTCAAGCCGGAGCCCGAGCTGGTGCCGGCCGCCGTCTCCCGGCTCGCCGAGGTGCCCGGCGTGCTGGCCGCCTGCCGCGCCAACCTGGACCCCGACCTGGCGGCACCGCTACTCGTCCAGCGCGGGCTCGGCCAGGCCCGTACCGGCCGCAACTTCCTCACCCGCACGATCCCGTCGATGGTCCAGGACGAGGGCCTGCGCGCGACGCTGGCCGAGGCCGCCGAGCCGGCCGCGCGGGCCTTCGACGAGCTGGTCGCGTTCCTGGAGGGCTTCGAGTGCGGCGGCAGCTGGCGGATGGGGGAGAAGCTCTACTCCACGCTGCTGCGCGAGCGGGAGATGCTCGCCTACGGCGCCGCCGAGCTGCACGAGAAGGGCAAGGCCGCCTGGGCGGAGCTGGACGAGCGGATGCGCCGGGTCGCGCGCGGGGTCAACGGCACGGAGGACTGGCGTGCGGCCATGGATTCCCTCATGGACGACCACCCGCCCACGCTGGCCGACATGCGCGCCGAGTACGAGGTGGAGACGCAGCGGGCCCGCGCGTTCGTCAAGGAGCACGACCTGGTCACGTTCGCCGACGGCGAGCAGTGCCACGTGCTGCCGTCGGCCGAGTACACGCGCCCGGTCCTGTCCGTCGCCCACTACCTGTCGCCGCCCCCGCTCGGCGCCTCACGCACGGGCGTCTTCTTCGTCCCCTACACGCCCGACGACTTCACCCCCGAGCAGGTACGCCAGCGCCTGCGTACGAACTCGCGGGCCACGATGCCGTCGATCGCCGTGCACGAGGCCTATCCCGGCCATCACTGGCACCTGTCGTACATGGCGGGCAATCCGCGCACGGTCAGGAAGGTCTTCCGCACCCCGTACTTCACCGAGGGCTGGGCCCTGTACGTCGAGAAGGTCCTGCACCAGGAGGGCTACTTCGACACCCCCGCCACCGAGCTGGCCCACCTCGACTGCCGGATCTTCCGCGCCGCGAGGATCGTGGTGGACACCGCGCTGCACTGCGGGGACATGTCCGTGGAGGAGGCCGAGACGTTCATGGCCACGAAGGCGTCGCTGTCGCCGGGAACCGCCCAGGGCGAGGTGAACCGCTACTGCGCCTGGCCCACCCAGGCGCCGTCCTACCTCACGGGCGCGATCGAGATCGACCGGATCCGGGAGTCGTTCCGCGGCTCGCCGAAGGAGTTCCACGACCGGATCGCCGGGTCCGGCGGCCTGCCCCTGGGCCTGGCCGAGCAGGCCGCACTCGCCTGACCTCCGCGCCGGGTCAGGGACGGCGGGGGAACGACGGGGGGTTGAGCGCGCGTTCGACGACGGCGGCGAGCTGGTCGTCCGTGAGAATGGCCGGCTTGCCGACGGCGAGGCCCCTGACGTACACCTCGCACAACCACTCCAGCAGTCGGGTGGCCTCGAACGCCTGCTCCAGCGTTGGCCCGATGGTCACCCCTCCGTGGTTGGCCATCAGGGCCGCCTGTTTGCCCTCCAGCGCCGTCCGGACGTTGGCGGCCAGCTCGGGCGTGCCGTACGTGGCGTACTCGGCGACCTTGACCACGCCGCCGAGCGCCAGCGCGTTGTAGTGCACCGGCGGCAGCTCGGTCATGGTGGTGGCCACGACCGTCCCGAAGACGGAGTGCGTGTGCACCACGGCCAGCGCGTCCGTGGCCTCGTAGACGGCCAGGTGCATGGGGGTCTCGCTGGACGGCTGGGTGTCGCCTTCGACGAGGTGGCCCGACACGTCGACGATCGGGCACAGCTCGGGCGTCAGCCGGTCGAGCGCCACCCCTGAGGGCGTGACCGCCACGAGGTCGCCCTGGCGCACGCTCAGGTTGCCCGAGGTGCCGATGACCAGGCCGAGGTCGACGGCTCGCCGCCCGTACTCGCACAGCTGCTCGCGGAGGCTCATATGCGAAGAATGTAGTGGGTCGTCCGAAACGCGGCAATCAACGGCGGTCGAGTGCGGCCAGCAGGACGCGCTCCGCACTCGCCCGGGTGAGCCGGCCGGGGTAGAGGAGCAGGTGCAGACTGAGGCCGTCCACCAGGGCCAGCAGGTGCTCGGCGAGGTCGTCGAGGTCCTCCTCCGCCCGCAGCTCGCCGGCCGCGCGGGCCTGTCCCAGCAGGTCGCGTACGGCGGCGCGCAGCTCGGCCGCCTCTGCCCGCTGGACCTCCGCCAGGCGTTCCGAGGTCAGGCTGCGGCTCCAGAAGCTGACCTCGAGCCGGGTCTCCTCGCCGCGCTCGGCGTCCAGCGGCAGGTTGTCGAGCAGCAGCTCGCGCAGCGCGGCCAGCCCTGTGGCGCCCCCGACCTTGGCGGTCAGCCGGGCGCGGATGCGCTGGTGCGACTGGCGCAGCGCCGACAGCAGGATCTCGTCCTTGTCGGCGAAGTAGTGGGCGAGGACCCCGTTGGAGTAGCCGGCCTCCTTGGCGATGGCCCGCGTGGTGGCGGCGTCGATGCCGTCCCTGACGATCACCCGGCCGGCCGCCGACATGACCTCGCGCCTGCGTTCGTCGTGGTCGACGATTTTCGGCATCAGGCTACCCCTCTCGTAGGCGTACCTCACCATATTGACTTTTTATTCGGACGTCTGTCTATTTAGACCATGACCGTCGTCACCGTCGGCGTGCACATCGTCGACATCCTCGCCAGGCCCGTCGAGCACATCCCCGAAGGCCAGGACACCGTGCTGGTCGACCAGATCCGCCTGACCGCCGCGGGCGCCGCCGCCGGGACGGCCGTCGACCTGGTCAGGCTGGGCAACTCCGTTGTCACCATGGGGGCCGTCGGCGACGACGAGCTGGGCGACTTCCTGCTGGCGGTGCTCACCAAGCGCGGCGTGGACGTCTCGCGCCTGGCGCGCAGGGCGGGGGAGCAGACCGCCGCGTCCATCCTGCCCATCAGGTCCGACGGCGGCCGGCCCAGCTTCCACGTGCCCGGCGCGAACCTCGGGGTGACGTACGCCGACCTCGACGCCGGGGCGCTGCGCGGCGCGCGGGCGATCCACCTCGGCGGGATGGACGTCACGTTCGGCCTCGGCGACCCGGCCTTCTTCGCGCTGCTGGACGAGGCACGCGCGGCCGGGACGATCGTCACGATGGATCTGCTGTCGGAGATGCCCGACCTGCTGGGCATGGCCAGGGCCTTCCTGCCCCACGTCGACTACGTCCTGCCCAACGAGTCGCAGGCCCTGCTCATGACGGGTGCCACCGACGTCGCGGCGGCGGCCGGCGCCCTGCTGGCCGAGGGGCCGCGGGGCGTGCTCGTCACCCTCGGCGCGTCGGGCAGCCTCGTCGTGACCGCCGACGGCGCGGAGCGGGTGCCCGCGATCAAGATGGAGGTCGCCGACACGACCGGCTGCGGCGACGCCTACTGCGCCGGCTTCCTCACGGGCCTGCTGCACGGCCAGAACGTGCCGGCCGCCGCCCGCTGGGGCACGGCCGCCGCCGCTCGCGTGGCCACCGGCCTCGGCTCGGACGCCGGCCTCACCGACCTCGACACCATCCTCAGCCTCCTCTAAGGACCTCACGATGACCGACGCAGAACTCCGCCAGAGGGCCTCGAAGGTCGTCCCCGGCGGCATGTACGGCCACCTCAACGCCGCACTCTTCGCCCCCGGCTTCCCCCAGTTCTTCGAACGCGGCGAGGGCTGCCGGCAGTGGGACGTCGACGGCCGGGAGTACATCGACTTCATGTGCAGCTGGGGCCCCGTCGTGCTCGGGCACCGGCACCCCCGCGTGGAGGAGGCCGCCGCCCGTCAGGCCGCGCTCGGCGACTGCCTCAACGGGCCCGGCCCGATCATGGTGGAGCTGGCCGAGCTGCTGGTGGACACCGTGCCGAGCGCCGACTGGGCGATGTTCTCCAAGAACGGCACCGACGCGACCACGCAGGCGCTCATGGTCGCCAGAGCCGCCACCGGGCGGACGAAGGTGCTGATGGCGCACGGCGCCTACCACGGAGCCGACCCCTGGTGCACGCCGTCGCCCGCGGGTACGACGCCGAACGAGCGGGCCGACCTGGTGGAGTTCACCTACAACTCGCTGGAGTCGCTGCAGGCCGCCGCGGCGACCGTGGAAGGGGACGTGGCGGCCATCATCGTCACGCCCTTCAAGCACGACTCGTTCGAGGACCAGGAGCTGGTTGAGCCGGCCTTCGCCCGCGGCGCCCGCGCCCTGGCGGACCACCTCGGGGCCGCCCTGGTGATCGACGACGTACGCGCCGGGTTCCGTGTCGACCTGCGCGGCTCGTGGGAGCCGTACGGCGTGCGTCCCGACCTGACGGCCTGGTCGAAGGCGATGGCCAACGGCTACCCGATCGCCGCCGTGACCGGCACGGACGCGCTGCGCGGACCGGCGCAGACGTTGTACTCGACGGGCTCGTTCTGGTTCTCGGCGGTCGCGATGGCCGCGGCCAAGGCCACCATCGAGACCCTGCGCGACACGGACGGCATCGCCGCCATGGAGCGGGCGGGCGCCCAGCTGCGCGAAGGGCTCCACGCGCAGGCCAAGTCGCACGGGTTCACCGTCAACCAGACGGGGCCGGTGACGATCCCGTGGCTGAGCTTCGACGGCGACGCAGACCTGTCCGTGGCGATGCACTGGAGCGACGCCTGCCTGCGCCACGGCGTCTACCTGCACCCGTGGCACAACTGGTTCATGTCGGCGGCGCACACGGAGGACGACGTCGCGAGGGCCCTGGAGGGCACGGACCGGGCGTTCGCGGAGACCCGCGCCCACATCGGCTGACGTCTCGCGCGTAAATTGGCGCCCGGATCACCAACACGTTAGGTGATCGGACGGTCACTCAGTAGAGTGGATGACTCTCGGAGCCCGCACGCCGGAAAGGGCTCGAATCATGGGGGTCTCATGCGCGTGTCCACACTTCCGCTCGCCCTGCTCGCCGTGGCCTGTGCCGGAGCCTGCGCGGCGCCGCCGGCTCCGGTCCAGAACGCGGTCGGTCCCGAGGCCGCCACGAGCCCCGACAGCACGGTCACGCTGTCCGGCTCGGGCGAGTTCACCGACGACGACACCTCGGCCATCGCCTACAACCGCAAGCTCGCCCCCAAGGGCGCCTTGGCCAGCGTCACCGTCGAGTCGTCGGGAGACGAGACCCGCACCTCGCTCGTCGCCGAGGGCCTGCTGCCCGACCGGCGCTACGGCGTGCACCTGCACACCAACCCGTGCGGGAAGAAGCCCGACGACTCAGGTCCCCACTACCAGCACCACCCGGGCAAGATCAATCCGGCGAGTGAGGTCTGGCTCGACATCCGCACCGACGACCAGGGGGCGGGCCGCTCGACGGCCCGCAACGACTGGGCGCTCGACCCCGCCAAGCTGCCGCGCTCGCTGGTCATCCACGCCAAGCCGACCACGCCCAAGGGCCCCGAGGCCGGCATGGCCGGCGACCGCATCGCCTGCGTGACGCTCGAGAACGCGCAGTGACCGCCTGACCGCGCGCCTGGGCCCCGAGAAGGGGAGCGCACGTCCACGTGCGCTCCCCTCAGGTCAGCGGGATGTTCAGGACTTGCCGGCGATGGTGAAGGCGCCGCGGGCCAGGGCGGTCAGCTCCATGCCGAGCGCCCCGTCGTCGAAGAGCGCCTTCGGGTTGACCGCCATCGCCGTCACGACGTACGTCTTCCCGCCCGACGTGCGGGCGAGGAAGCTCTGGTCGTGCACACCCGGCTCGGAGCCGCCCTTGAACCACGCCGTCGGCCACTGCCCGGCCGGCAGCCCCAGCCCGGCGTCGTTGATCGACATCGCCTCGTGGATGCGCTTGTCACCGATCTTCACCAGGCCCGCGTAGGCCTTGCAGATCTCCGACGGCGAGCCGAAATACTCGATCGTGTCCAGCTCGCGCGGCTTGTCCCACGCGGCGATCTTGTCCAGCGGCACCTTGGCGACGACCTTCTTCAAGTAGGCCCGCTTCTTCGCGGTGCTCAGCGACAGATACCGCTTGGCGTGACGGGGATAGTCGGCGCCCTTCATCACGAACAGCTCCCGCGTGGTGATGAGCGGTGCGTTGCGCTTGTCGTGGTTGCCCCAGGCCCGCATGGTGCGCTCGACCGTCTTGCGGCCCACTTTGTGGATCAGCAGGTCGGTGGCCGTGTTGTCGCTGATGGAGATCATCAGCTTGGCGGCCTCCAGCACGGTGACCTTGCTGCCGTCGGGCCGGTCCTGGAGCTCGCCGGTGGGCAGGCTCTTCAGCTCGGGCGTGATGGTGAGCTTGGTGTCCCAGTCGAACGCGCCGCTCTTGATGCGCTGCGCCACCGCGCCCAGCACGTACAGCTTGACCATGGAGCCCAGCGGGCGCGCCCTGTCACCGGCCACGGTGTGCAGGGGGCGGCAGTCGCCGTTCTTCCTCACCTCCGCCGCGAGGAACCCGGTCTGGGGTGCGGCCTTGCGCAGCCGCTTGTCGAGCTCCGACCAGTTCTTCGGGGCGGGCGCCCGGTACTGCAGGCCGTCGATCAGGCCAGAGCCGTCCACCGAGAGCACGACCTCGTACGCTGAGTCGCCTGCCTGCACCAGGGCGATCAGGGCGTTGTCCTTCGACTCGACGACCTTCGTCAGCCGCATGTTCTTGAACCCGGCCAGGATCTGGTTGATCTGGTCGGCGGGGATGCTCTTGAGGAAGGAGGCGGCGAAGTGCTTCTTCAGTTCGTCCTCGGGGATCGGGGGACGGCTGCTCGCGTCGAGCAGCCAGCCGAGCTGCTTGCCCGCCGGCGTACCGGGGACCTCGGGGGCGGCGGTGGCGGCGGCTTGGGAGGGGGCCGCCGTGGCCTGGGCGAGAACCGGCTGGCTCACCGACGCCGTCATGGTGGCCGCCACCGCGGCCGCCGCGAGGGCCAGGGCAGGCTTCGACGGGGTATGCAT
>NZ_SMJZ01000160.1 GCF_004348345.1 Nonomuraea longispora | reverse complement strand
CGATCTGGCCGCCGTACATGACGACCACGCGGTCGGTGACGTCGGCGACGAGCGCGAGGTCGTGCGAGACGAGGATCAGCGCGAAGCCGAGCTCCTCGCGCAGCTTCAGCAGCAGCTCGATGACCTGCGCCTGGACGGTCACGTCGAGCGCGGTGGTGGGTTCGTCGGCGACGATCAGCTTGGGGTCGCGCGACAGCGCCATCGCGATGAGCACCCGCTGCCGCTGCCCGCCCGACAGTTCGTGGGGATAGGACGACAGGGTGCGGCGGGCGTCGAGGCCGACGAGTTCGAGCAGTTCGGCGGGGGTGCGCCGGCCGCCGCGGCGGGTGAGCTGCTTGAGCTGGGCCTTGATGGTCATGGCGGGGTTGAGCGAGGACAGCGCGTCCTGGTAGATCATCGCCATCTCGTGCCCGAGCAGCCGGCGGCGGGCGCGGCGCGGCAGCGAGAGCAGCTCGCGCTGGTCGAAGCGCACGTGGCCGCTGACGCGGGCGTCGCGGGGTTGCAGGCCCATGATGGTGAGCGCGGTCAGCGACTTGCCGCAGCCCGACTCGCCGACCAGGCCGAGCACCTCGCCGGGGCGCACCTCGAAGCCGATGCCGTCGACGATGTCCACGCCCTCGGTGAACCCGATGCGCAGCCGTTCCACCGTGAGGATGGGCGGCCCCTGAGGCAGCGGGCGGGCACGCTCGGCGAGCCGCTGCGCGGCCTCGGCCAGTCCGGGCAGCTCGACGACCTCGCCGGAGCCGGGCTGCGCCCGCTCGAAGGCGTCCTCGTCCTTCCTGACCGGCGCCTTGCGGGCGGCGGGCGCCGCCCAGGCGTCGGAGATGCCTTCGGACAGGATGTTCAGGGCGAGCACGGTCAGCAGGATCAGCAGGCCGGGGAAGACCGTGCCCCACCAGCCGCCGAGCAGCACGAGGTTCTTGCCGTCGGCGATGACGCTGCCCCACGACGGGTCAGGCGGACGTACGCCGGCGCCGATGAACGACAACGACGCCTCGAACACGATCGCGTCGGCCACCATCACCGTGCAGAACACCAGCACGGGCGCCGCGCAGTTGATCGTGACGTGCTTGACGACGATGTGCGGGGTGCGGGCGCCGATGATGCGCTCGGCCGCGACGTAGTCCTCGCCGTACTGGGCGAGGACGTTCGCCCGTACGACCCTGGCGACGGACGGCATGTAGAGGAAGGCGATGGCCATGACGAGGACGGGGACGCTGCCGCCGAACACGGCCACGAGCACGGCGGCCAGCGCGATGCCGGGGAACGCCATGATCACGTCGAGCAGGCGCATGACGGTTTCGTCCACGGCCTTGCGCGAGGTGGCGGCGACGGCGCCGATGACCGCGCCGGCCACCAGGGCGAGCCCGGTCGCGCCGAGGCCGATGACGAGGGACCAGCGGGCGCCGTACAGGAGCCTGGACAGGATGTCGCGGTTGGCGCTGTCGAGTCCCATCCAGTGCTCGGCCGACGGGCCGCCGCCGGACGCCTCCTGGAAGAACGGCGAGTGCGGCGCGATGAGCGGCGCCAGCACCGCCGCCAGCACGACGGCGGCGATGAGGCCGAGCGAGATCCACGACAGCGGCTTCAGCCTGCGGAACGTCACGCCCGGGCGGGCCAGGCGGTCGGTGAGTCCACGTCTCATGAGGCGCTCCTGAGGCGGGGGTTGACCAGCAGGTAGAGGACATCGACGACCAGATTGACGATCATGAAGCCGACGGCGATGGTCAGCACCACGCCCTGGACGACGGCGGGGTCGCCGTCGCGCACGGCGTTGATCATGAGCTGCCCCATGCCGGGCAGGCCGTAGATCGTCTCGATGACCACGGTGCCGCCGATCAGGTAGCCGATGCGCAGGCCGAGCACGGTCAGCGGGTTGATGAGGGCGTTGCGCAGCACGTTCCTGCCGACGACCACGATCGGCGGCAGGCCGCTGCCGTACGCGGTGCGCACGTAGTCGCGGTCCAGCTCCTCCACCACCGACGTGCGGATGATGCGGGTGAGCTGGGCGGCGATCGGCAACGACAACGACAGGGCGGGCAGCGTCATCGACCGCAGCCAGCCGGCGAACGAGTCGGCCGGGTTGATGTAACCGCCGGTGGGGAACAGTCCCTCGCCGACCGCCAGCCACTGGATCATCAGCAGCGCCAGCCAGAACGACGGCGCCGCCACCCCGATCAGCGACACCAGGCGGACGAGCTGGTCGGGCCAGCGGTCGCGGTAGAGCGCCGCGGCCACGCCGAACACGAACGCCAGGACCAGCCCCACGACCAGGCCGAGGAACGTCAGCTGCAACGTCAGCGGCAGGGCCGTCGTCACCGACTCGATGACCGGCTTCTTGGTGAGCACGCTGGTGCCCATGTCGCCCTGCGCCAGATCCATGACGAAGCGGACGTAGCGCAGCGGGAGCGGGTCCAGCAGCCCGTTCTCGAGCTGGAACTGGTGGATCTGCTCGGGGGTCGGGTTCGCGCCCTGGAAGTAGGCGTACTCCGGCTTGCTGTTGGAGAAGCGCATCACGATGAACACGAACGCGACCACGCCGAGCACGAGCGGGATGAGGATGAGGAGCCGCCGCAGCAGCATCCGGGCGACGAGCGTCATGTCCTCTTGGCCTGCAGGAGGTTGATTCCGGGGTACGGCTGGGCCTCGATGCCGGACAGCTTCTTGGCGTCCCAGGCGGTCATGAGCTCGGTGTGGACGACCGGGTAGAGCACGGCCTGCTCAGCGATCATGTCCAGATATTTGTGGACCGTCGCCTTCTTCTTCTCCTTGTCCGATTCCTTGGTGGCCTCGTCCATCAGGGCGAACAGCGCCTTGGCGTCCTTGGTGCCGTCGTAGTGGGCGTACTTCATCCACAGGCCGCCCTCGACGAAGTTGTAGCGGCAGATCAGGTCGGCGTCCATGCCGAACTGGTTGGGGTTCGAGGCGGCGGCGACCACCTGGTAGTCCTGGAACTGGTCCATCTTGGTGAACAACGCCGCCGTGTCCTGCGGCTCCAGCGTGGTCTTGATGCCGACCGCCTCCCAGGAGGCGGCGATCGTCGGCAGGCAGTCGGCGAGCCAGCTCACGTTGACGGCCATCAGGTTGACCGTCAGGTTGCTGACACCCGCCTCCTTCAGCAGCGCCTTGGCCTTGTCGGGGTCGTGGTCGTAGACGACGGAGGCCCGCTGGTGGTCGGGGTGGCCCTCGTTGAGGAAGGAGCTGGAGGCCGTGCCGTGGCCCTTGAGCGCCACGTCGATCATCTTCTGCTTGTCGATGGCGTAGTGCAGCGCCTGCCGCACCCGTACGTCGTCGAACGGCTTGGTGGCCGTGTTGAACATCAGGAACATGTGGTTCATGCCCTTGCCGCCCTCGACCGTCAGCCCCTGCTGCTTGAGCTGGTCGACGTTGGCGTAGGGGATGTTGTCGGCGATCTGCGCCTCGGCGGACGCGCCGGAGATCTTGGCCACGCGGGCGGCGGCGTCGACGATGGTCAGCCAGTTCATCTTCTTGGCCGTGGCCGGACGCGGGCCGTTGTAGCCGTCGTACGCCTCGAAGGAGGTGTTCGACTTGGGGTTGTGCGCGACCAGCTTGTACGGCCCCGAGCCCACGGCCTTGCCGCCCTTGGCCTGGTCCCAGGCGCCGGGCTGGCCGAACACGTGCTTGGGCATGATCTTGGCGATGGTCAGCCGGGGCGCGGCGTCGGCGAAGGGGAACTTGAAGACCAGCTCGACGCTCCGGCCATCGATCTTCTTCACCTCCTCCAGCCAGGACCTGAAGAAGTTGCCGATCAGCACGTTCGCCTCGGGGTCCAGGACGCGTTCGAAGGTGAAGACGACGTCGTCGGCGGTGACCGGCTTCCCGTCGTGCCACGTGGCGCCCTCGCGGAGGGTGAACTTCCATGAGGTCGCGTTCAGGTCGGACGGCAGCTCCGTGGCGAGCGCGGCGTACGGCTCGCGGGTGATCGGGTCGGTGTCGAGCAGTCCTTCGTAGACGTGGTTGATCGCCGCCATCGAGAAGGCGGACGCGGTCTGCGTGGGGTCCCAGCTCTGGTCGTTGCCGTACCCGATGACGGCGGTGATCAGGTCCTTGTTGGATCCGGCGCCGACCGAGCCGGTCGATGCCGGGCCTCCGGAACAGGCGGAGAGGGTGGTCGCGATGAACGCCGCCGCACCCGTCGCTCCGCTGTAACGCAGGAAGTCGCGGCGGCTGAAGTCAGAGCTCACGGATGCCTCCTGAGGGGTAGAACATGGGACGTCCCATGTCCTATCTTTTGCGTAAGTGGGACGCTAGATGGCAATCCGGCCCTAGGTCAACCAAAGATTTCCGTAATGTTACGTAAGTGGCTATGAGAAGGTGACTGCTCATGACGACTGTCCCGCGCCCCGTACGCCCGAGCAGGGCCGTGGAGGCCCAGGAGGGCGTGAAGGACCTCATCGTGAGGCGCGGGCTGGTGGCGGGCGACCCCCTGCCCACCGAGTCGGAGCTGATGGAGGAGTTGCAGGTCAGCCGCAACTCGGTCAGGGAAGCCCTGAAGGCCCTGCAGGCGGTCGGCATCGTCGACATCCGGCACGGCTTCGGCATGTTCGTCGGGCGGATGTCGCTGGCGGGGCTCGTCAACGAACTGACGTTCCACAGCCGCATCACGCTGCAGAACGGCAAGAACCACCTGGCCAACCTCATCGAGATCCGCGAGATCCTGGAGAGCGGCCTCGTGGAGCGTCTCATCGAGCTCGGCCCCGCCGCCGACCTGACGCCGGTGGCCGACGTCATCGTCAGGATGGAGGCCGAAGCGCAGGCCGGGCCCGTCTCCCCGGAGACCGACCGCCTCTTCCACGACCTCCTCTACCGGCCGCTCGGCAACCCGCTGGTCGGCCAGCTGCTCGGGGCGTTCTGGGACGTCTATTACCAGCTGCGCGACCAGCTCGGGGTGCCCGACGAGCCGCCCGGCGACGTGGTCACGCGGCACCGCGACATCTACACCGCCGTGCTCGCGGGCGACCGGGCCGGCGCGGTGTCAGCCGTGCACGCCCACTTCAAGGGCGTACGCAACCGCGTGGGCCGGATCGACGAATAGCGCGGCCGGTGCGGGCCACGGTCAGGGGCCACGGTCAGGGGCCCGCGACTCCCGTCAGCGGGCGGGCCAGCGCTCCACGCGGCGCCAGTGTTCGCGCCACTGCGCGAACCACCTCGCGAACCACGGATGGACCCCCGCCAGCGGCATGATGTAGGCGACCGTCTCGAAGTAGTAGCTGCGCTGGAAGCGCCACGGCATGCGCTGCAGCTCCTGCACGTTGCTCGCCCGGTCGGCCAGCTTCACCAGCACGGCCTGCGGCGGAGCCTTGGCCAGGGAGGCCAGATAGTCGGCCTTCACGCCGCCGCGCGGCTTGCTCACCCAGCGCACCAGCGCGGCCACGCGCGGCCCGAACCGGTTCGCGATCTCCGCCTCGGTGCACGGCGTGTCCTCCAGCACGTCGTGCAGCACGATCGCCACCAGCACGTCCCGCTCGTCCACCCCGGCGCCGGCGACGGCCACCTCCAGCGCCTCCAGCAGATGATCGAGGTACGGCCGCCCGGTGGGCCGCTGCTGCGCCCCGTGCCAGCGCCGCGCGAACACCACCGCGTCGCGCAGGACGGCCACGGTCTGTGGCGGGAGCACCTTGCCGAGAGGGCCTTCCGCCTGCTTCCAGGACGTCCAGCTCGTGAAGGTCTGCATGCCTTTCCTCCCGCTATGGCCCGGGCCCCAAGTTGTCCTACGCTGAAGACTATGGCCGAGATCGCCGTCCCCGACGGGTTGTGGACGTTCAACGGAGAAGTGCTGCGCATCGTGCCCGGCAGCGACAAGGACGTCCACGAGCTGCGCAGGACGCTGGGCGAGGTGGTGGTCCCGCTGGCGGCGATCGCGGGGGTGACGTACGAGCCGGGCCGCAAGGGCGGGCACGTGCGCCTGCGGCTGCGCAAGGGCGCCGACGCGCTGTCCGACGTCGTCGCCGGCCTGCTGGTGCCGCCCGCCGACCCCTACCGTCTGGCGGTCCCGAAGAACCGTGCGGGGGCGGGCGAATACTTCGCCGACGAGGTCCGCGACACCCTGCTCGTCTACCAGACGCCGAGCGGCCCCTGCGAGGACTACCTGCTGCCGCCCCCGCCGGTGCCCATCTCCGCCACCGCCGGCGACGGCACCGCGCTGTTCGACGGCGATCGCGTGCGCCTGGAGTGGACCGGCTTCGCGAGCACCGACAAGGAGAAGGCGGGTTCGCAGGAGTTCCCGCTGTCCGACATCGCCGGGGTGGAGTGGAAGCCCCAGTCCGGCATGGGCTACGGCACGCTGCGCTTCCGCATCAAGGGCGAACGGCCCGCCCAGCAGTCGCCGCAGAAGGACACGCGCTGCGTGGCCTGGGGCATCCAGCGTTTCGGGGGCGCGACCGCCCTGGTCGCCGCCGCCGTGCTCGCCCGGCTGCCGCGCGACGTTCCCGAGCTGCCGCCGGCTCCCGCGTCCGTCGCCGACGACGTGCACGACGCCGTGCTGCGCCGCCTGGCCGAGCTGGGCGATCTGCACCGGGCCGGAGTGCTGACGGACGACGAGTTCGGGACGGCCAAGCAGGCCGTGATCCGCCGCCTGCAGGAGTCGTAGGCCAAGGCCAGGGAGAACCGATGACACCCGACGACGACAAGCTCCTGCGCCGCGCCATCGCGCTGGCCGGCGAGGCCCGCGCGGGCGGCAACCCGCCGTTCGGCTCGCTGCTGGCCGGGCCCGACGGGACCGTCCTGGCCGAGGAGCGCAACTCCTCGCTCACCGACCGCGACATCACCGCCCATCCGGAGCTCAAGCTGGCCCGCTGGGCCGGGCGCGAGCTCGACCCGGCGACCGCCGCCGCCACGACGATGTACACGAGCTGCCAGCCGTGCGGCATGTGCGCGGGCGCCATCGCGCGCTCGGGCCTCGGCCGGGTCGTCTACGCGCTGTCCGGCGAGCAGCTCGACGGGCTCAAGCCGCCCGGCACCGCCTTCACCGACCCGCCCAGCGAGGGTCCCGCCCTCTACACCGAGGCCCGCGTACCGGTCGAGGGCTACTACCGCTGACCGGCGCCGGCTCAGAGGCCGGGCAGCCGGGCCACGCCGTCACGGCGGGCCTGGTCGGCGACCGCCGCGGCGACGGCGGGCACGACGCGGGGGTCGAACGCCTCCGGCAGGATCCGGTCGGCCGACAGTTCCTCCTCGACCACGGCGGCCAGGGCGTGCGCGGCGGCGATCTTCATGTTCTCGGTGATGGCCGAGGCGCGGGCCGACAGGGCGCCCCTGAAGACTCCGGGGAAGGCCAGCACGTTGTTGATCTGGTTGGGGAAGTCGCTGCGCCCGGTGGCCACGACGGCCGCGTGCTCCCGGGCGATCCCGGGGTGGATCTCGGGCTCGGGGTTGGACAGCGCGAAGACGATGGAGCCGGGCGCCATGGAGGCGATGGCGCGCTCCTTGATCGTCGAGCCCGACAGTCCGATGAAGACGTCCGCCCCGGCCAGGGCCTCCTCGGTCGTGCCGGTGTGCCCGGACTGGTTGGTGCAGCCCGCGATGAGGGCTTTGTGGGGGTTGAGGTCGTCGCGGCCGGTGTGGAGCACACCCTTGCTGTCGGACACGGCGACCTCGCCGATGCCGGCGTTCATCAGCATGCTCGCGACCGCGAGGCCGGAGGCGCCCGCCCCCGCCACGACGGCGCGCAGGTCCCACAGCCGACGGCCGGTCACCCGCGCCGCGTTGCGCAGCGCGGCCAGCACCACGATGGCCGTGCCGTGCTGGTCGTCGTGGAAGACGGGGATGTCCAGCACCTCCCTGAGCCGGCGCTCCACCTCGAAACAGCGCGGCGCGCTGATGTCCTCGAGGTTGATGCCGCCGAACGACGGGGCCATCCGGACGATCGTCTCCACCAGTTCGTCGACGTCCGTGCAGTCGAGGCAGATGGGCACGGAGTCCACCCCGCCGAACTGCTTGAACAGCAGCGCCTTGCCCTCCATGACCGGCATCGCCGCGGTGGGCCCGATGTCGCCGAGGCCGAGCACGGCGGTGCCGTCGGTGACGACCGCCACGACGTTGGAGCGCCAGGTGTAGTCGTCGGCCAGCTCGGGCCGCTCGGCGATGGCGGTGCAGACGCGGGCCACGCCCGGCGTGTAGGCGAGGGAGAGGTCGTCGAGGTCGCGCACCTGAACGGACGGGCGCGTCTCGAGCTTGCCGCCCTCGTGCAGGCGGAAGGCCGGGTCCTGGTCGAGGAGGGCGGCGAGGCCGATGGCCGGCGCGGTGATCTCGGTAGTCATGTCGGGCTCCTAGAACCGCAGCAGCCGGCCGGACGGAGTGCGCGTGTCCGGCGCCTCCACCTTGGGATGACGTGCGGTCTGCCGGGCTTTCTTGAGCTGTGTGCGTTGCATGATTTCCGCACCTTTCTGCGCCTGCCGTGACCGGCCGGCACGCTGAAAGAACAACACAAGCCCGAGTGTCACACGGCGTTCATTTACCGGTCACCCCACGACCCCCCTACGTCCGAGAGCTCCCCTGCTAGAGGTACGAGGCTATAGGGGTTGTTCGCGATAGGGGTCACCCGGGACATTTCGAAGGACAGATTCCGGCGAAAGGACAACGATGACGGTCCTGACCGCTTTTCCCACGGAAGCAATACTCGATCCGAGGACTCCATCGGTGCGCTTCTCGCGACTCATGGATCCCGACTCGGTGGTGCCGATACACGGCGACGACGACAGCGGCGTGCAGGCCGTGCACGGGCTGATCGACGGCTCGCCCGTCATCGCCTACTGCACCGACGCGACAATCATGGGCGGCGCGCTGGGCTGGGCGGGCGCGAACCGGATCGTCGAGGCCATCCAGCTGGCCGTGCGCCGGCGCTGCCCGGTGATCGGGCTGTGGCACTCCGGCGGCGCCCGGCTGGCCGACGGCGTGGAGTCGATGGACGGCGTGGGGCGCATGTTCGCCGCCATGACGGCCGCCTCCGGCCTTGTGCCGCAGATCTCGGTCGTGCTCGGGCCGGCCGCGGGGGCGGCCGCGTACGGGCCCGCGCTGACCGACGTGATCATCATGTCGGACGCCGGCCGGGTCTTCATCACCGGGCCCGACGTCGTACGCACCGTCACCGGTGAGAACATCGACATGGCCGGGCTCGGCGGCCCCGACGCGCACGGCCCCAAGTCGGGCGTCGCCCACGTCACGGTCGACTCGGAGGAAGCCGCGTACGACCGGGCCCGCCTGCTGACCGGGTTCTTCACCCGGCCGGGCGAGCACGACTTCGCCGCGCTGAGCGAGCCGTGCGACCTGCGCGCGCTGCTCCCCGACATGCCGCGACGCGCCTACGACGTCCGGCCGCTGGTCCGCGCCGTGCTGGACCCCGACTTCCTGGAGTTGCAACCACGCTGGGCCCCCAACATGGTGGTCGGGCTCGGGCGGCTCGGCGGTCGGGCGGTCGGCGTCATCGCCAACAACCCGCTGCGCAAGGGCGGGTGCCTGGACTCGCTGTCGGCGGAGAAGGCCTCGCGTTTCGTGCGGATGTGCGACTCGCTCGGGGTGCCGCTCGTGGTCGTGGTCGACGTCCCCGGCTATCTGCCGGGCGTCCAGCAGGAGTGGGGAGGCGTCGTCAGGCGGGGCGCCAAGCTGCTGCACGCCTTCGCCGAGTCGGTCGTTCCCCGCGTGACGCTGATCACCCGCAAGTCGTACGGCGGCGCCTACATCGCCATGAACTCCAGGTCGCTGGGCGCGTCCGCGGTGTACGCCTGGCCCGACGCCGAGGTGGCGGTGATGGGGGCCGAGGCGGCGGTGGGCATCCTGCACCGCAAGAAGCTGGCCGCGGTGCCCGAGTCCGAGCGGGCCGGCCTGCACGCCCGTCTGGTGGAGGAGCACCAGCGGACGGCCGGCGGCGTCGACCGGGCCATGGCACTCGGCGTGGTGGACGAGGTGATCTCCCCCCTCGAGACCCGGCTCCGCCTGGCAGAAGCACTCGCACGGGCGCCGCAGTCCCGCGGCTGCCACACCAACATCCCGCTCTGAAACGAGGTGACCCATGTCGTACGTCAAAGTCATGCTCATCGGGGGACCGAACCACCTGCCGACCGAACGGCGGTTCTTGACCGTCGCGCCGGGCTGCGAGAAGATCAAACTGCCTTTCGGCAGTGGGTACGAGCACTTCCTCCACAGAGGTGAGCGAACGCGCGTGGACGGGCAGGAGCTTCCCGTCTACACCTGGATCATGCGGACGGCCATCGCGGAGTAGGAATGTCGGCGTTGCTCGCCATCAGCGATCTCCACGTGGGCTATGCGGACAACCGGGAGATCGTGGAGGCCCTACGGCCCCGGTCCGCCGCCGACTGGTTGCTGATCGCGGGCGACGTCGCCGAGCTCATGGCCGATGTCGAATGGGCGCTGCGCCTGCTCAGCGGGCGCTTCGCCAAGGTCGTGTGGACCCCCGGCAACCACGAGCTGTGGACCCATCCGAGCGACCCCGTGCGGCTGCGGGGCGCCGAGCGTTACGACCGTCTGGTGCGGCTCTGCGGCGACCTGGGCGTCGTCACGCCCGAGGATCCCTACCCGGTCTGGGAGGACTCCCTCGTCGTGGCGCCGCTGTTCGTGTTGTACGACTACTCCTTCCGCGTCCCCGGCGTGCGTTCCCGGGCGGAGGCCCTGGCCCAGGCGTACGAACGTGGCGTGGTGTGCACGGATGAGATGTTGCTGCACCCCGACCCGTACCCGTCGAGGCAGGCCTGGTGCGCGGCCCGGGTCGAGCTGACCGAGCGGCGGCTGAGCGAGCTGCCCGCCGGCCTGCCGACCGTGCTGATGAACCACTATCCCCTGGTACGCCGGCCGACCGACGTCCTGCGCTATCCCGACTTCGCGCTGTGGTGCGGCACCGAGCGCACCGCCGACTGGCACGTACGGTTCAACGCGCGCACCGTGGTCTACGGGCACCTGCACATTCCCCGCACCACCTGGCACAACGGCGTGCGGTTCGAAGAGGTCTCGCTGGGATATCCCCGCGAATGGCGCCCGAGGTCCACCGAGCCGGGCCGCCTGCGGCGAATAAGCTGACCGGGGAATTAGCGTTCGCCCTAAGGGTGAGCTAGGGGTGGGAAATGAATCCGGGCCGCGCTTGAATACAAGCAACACGGTTTTGAAGGTGTTTATCCCGCCGGTGAGGTGAGGCATTGAGCTAGACGTCGTACCCCTTTTGCGAGGCCTTCCGACAGAACGAAAGCCACTGCTCTTCGAGAGAATGAGCGGTGGCTTTCGTCGTGCCCGGGAATCAGGCGGGGCGCGGAACGGCGGGCAGGGGGTGGCGTGGCCGGGAAACGCCGCAGCGGCCGCCCGGAGGACGGCCGCTGCCGTGCGCTGTCGTGCGCCGGGCGTCAGCTGGCATTCGCGAGCCTGACCTCCGTCCGCCCGCTCCTCCTGGCGGCCGAGCCGACCGCCGTGAGGGTCGCGTCCACCACGTTGGTGGCGACGCCGACGCCCCAGACCGTCTCGCCGTCCACCTTGCACTCGGCGTAGACCGTCGTCTCCATGCTGGCGACCTGCTCGGCGCAGCCGGAGCGGTGCACCGCGCGCACGTCCACGCCCAGGGGCGCCAGCGTGGCTCCGATGGCCCGCACGGCCTGCTCGCGCTGGCCGTCCATGTGGAGGATCGCGGTGATCCTCTCACCGCCGGCGGCCGGCACGCCGGGCCGCTCGTCGCGCGAGAGGTACTCCTCCTGGAACAGCTCCCATACCTGGTCGGGCGAGAGCTCGCTGCCCCGCAGGTCGGCCCGCTCCTGCACGAGCCCGGCGAACTCCCGCTGCAGTTCGCGGGGCAGGTCCATGCCGTGCCAGGCGCTCATGACGTACGCGATTCCGCCCTTGCCCGACTGGCTGTTGATCCGCACGATCGCCTCGTACGTGCGCCCCACGTCCTTGGGGTCCACCGGCAGGTACGGCATCGTCCACGGCATCTCGTCGACGGCGGCGCCGGACTCGGACGCCTGCCGCTCCAGGTCGTCGAACCCCTTCTTGATCGCGTCCTGGTGGGAGCCGGAGAAGGCGGTGTAGACCAGCTCGCCCCCGTACGGGTGCCTGGGGTGCACCGGGATCTCGTTGCAGTGCTCGACCGTGCCGCGGATGCGGTCGATGTCGGAGAAGTCGATCTCGGGGTCCACGCCGTGGGTGAACATGTTCATGCCGAGCGTCACCAGGCACACGTTGCCGGCCCGCTCGCCGTTGCCGAACAGGCAGCCCTCGATCCGCTCGGCGCCGGCGAGCATCGCCAGCTCGGCCGCGGCAACCCCCGTGCCGCGGTCGTTGTGCGGATGGATGGACAGGCACACGTGCTCCCTGCGGGACAGGTTGCGGTCCAGCCACTCGATCTGGTCGGCGAACACCGACGGCAGGGAACGCTCCACGGTGGTGGGGAAGTTCAGGATGATCGGGCGCCCCGGGCCGGGCCTCCACACGTCCATGACCGCTTCGCACACGTCCAGGGCGAAGTCCGGCTCGGTCTCGTTGAACAGTTCCGGCGAGTACTGGTAGCGCAGGTCGCAGCCGGCCAGATCACGCTCGGCGTATTTCATCATCATGCGCGTGCCCTGCACGGCCAGGTCCTTGCACTGCGCGCGGTCCATGTTGAACACCACGCGCCGGAACAGCGGCGCGGTCGCGTTGTAAAGGTGGAAGGTGGCGCGCGGCGCACCGGAAAGCGCGCTGACCGAGCGCTCGATCAGTTCGTCCCTCGCGGGCACCAGCACCGAGATCCACACGTCGTCGGGAATGCGGTTCTCCTCGATGAGCAGCCGCACGAAGTCGTAGTCGTCCTGGCTGGCCACCGGGAATCCGACTTCGATCTCCTTGTAGCCGATGTCGACGAGCAGCTCGAACATCCGCAGTTTCCTGGCCGGCGACATCGGGTTGGCCAGGGACTGGTTGCCGTCGCGCAGGTCCGTCGACAACCAGCGCGGCGCCGAAACGATCCTCCTGTCCGGCCACGTACGGTCGGGCAGGGCCAACGGAGTAAAGTCCGAATAGCGCTCTACGGGTCGGGTCGTGACCATGGTTCAATCTCCTTCGCCTGAGTCATGGTCTGCTTGCAGGAGATCTCCGATCACAACGTACAATCGGCCGGGCGCCCCCGAACAGGGCGGGGATCATGAGAGTGCCGGTCCCTACCCATAGATATCCGCCCGGGTATCGAGAGTGCGGACCCCGGTATCTTTAGACGCACCCCCCTTCTCCGCCATCCGGCGGTCGAGCACAATCCGATCATGGCGACCATCGAAACCGTGGCGCTGCGGCGCGGCGGTCTGTGTCTGGCAGAGTCTCGCCCTTCCGTGCAGATAATATTCTTGCTGCGTTTTCTGACCGGCACCGCTTTGTGCGCGCAGGTGGCCGGCGCCGACGGGCATCTCGGCAGAACGGCCTGGGGCGCACTGACGTGGGTGCTGATGATTTTCTCGGTCTACCTCTTCAACGGCGTCATGGACGTGTCCGAGGACCGCCTCAACGGCTCGCGCAGGCCCATCTGCAGGGGCGACCTGCCGCCCGCCTTCGCGACCGCGGTGGCGCTCGCCGCGGCCGTGGCGAGCCTGCTCAGCGGTTTCGCGCTCGACCCGGTGATGGGTCTGCTGCTCACGGTCGTGCTGGTGCTCGGTTACCTGTACTCCGGCCCGCCGTTCCCTCTCAAGCGCAGCTCCGGCGGCACGGTCCTGACCGGAGGCGTCGCCACCGTGCTCACGTACGGCGCGGGCGCTCTCGCCTACGCCGGCGAGTTCAGGGTGTCGCTCATGCTGCTCGTGTTCGTGCCGGCGGCGTCGCTCTGGACCGCGCTGGTGGGGTCGACGACCAAGGACCTGCCCGACATCGAGGGCGACGCGCAGGCCGGCCGTACGACCTTCGCGGTCACGCACGGGGAGCGCACCCTGCGGTGGACGATCTGCGCCGTCGCCATCGGCCTGGCGCTCGCCTTCACGGCCGCCGTGCTGCTCCTGGAGCTGCCGCTGTGGCCCAGCGCCATCGCCATGGTCGCGGGCGCGCTCGCCATCACGGTCCTGTGCCTCAGGGGGCGCCGCCGCGAGCCGTACGGCGCCTTCATGGCCACCCAGTACGCCCTGCACGGCCTGGTGATCCTGGCTCTCGTCTGAACCCCGCCGAAACCCCCGCCCCGGCCCGGGTCAACCGGGAAGGGGCGCTCCGGTGGCGGCGCCGTACGGGAAGGCCGCTTCGAGGCGGCGGCACGTCGCGTCGGTCAGCAGCAGCCTGACGGAGCCCGCGTTCATCTCCAGGTGGACCGGGTCGCGGGTGCTGGGCACCGGCACGACGTCGGGCCCCCTGGCCAGCAGCCAGGCCAGCGCCAGCCGGCCGGTGCTGACGTCCATGGTCGCCGCCTCGGCCTCCAGTTTCCTGAGTCTGGCGATGTTGCCCGGCAGGTTGGCCGGGTCGAACCGGGGGTCGGCGCGGCGGGCGTCTCCAGGGTCGAGCTCGCGGGCGGAGCCGCCGCGCCCGGCCAGGAAGCCGCGGCCGAGCGGCCGTCCCGCGACCAGGCCGATGCCCAGCTCGCGCGCCACCGGGAGCTGGTCGAGCTCGGCGTCGCGGTGCCATAAGGAATATTCCATGCCGAGGGCGGTGATCGGGTGGACCGCGTGCGCCCGGCGCAGCTCGTCCCCCGTCACGTCTGACAGGCCCGCGTGGCGCACCTTGCCCGCCGTCACCAGCTCGCCGAGCCGGCCCGCCATCTCCTCGACGGGCGCGGCGTCCCGGGCCCTGCCGACGATGTAGAGGTCGACGTGGTCGACGCCGAGCCTTTTCAGGGAGGCCTCGCACGCCTGCCGCAGGCTCATGCCTCCGGAGCGGCGGTGGTGGGTGCGCGTCGAGAGGATGACGTCGTCGCGCCAGGGCCTGACGGCCTCGCCGACGAGCCGTTCGACCTCACCGTCAGCGTGGTCGTCGGACATGTCGAGCAATGTCACACCGGTGTCGAGCACGTTGTGGAGCAACGCCAGCGATTCCACGCGGTCCACTTCGCCGTACACGCCGGAGAGAGCCAGACACCCGAAGCCCAGACACGAGGTGATCGGCCCCGTGTCACCCAGCCTTCTGCTGTCCACGACACTCCCTCCAATTGACCCTCACCGTCCGTACATACGATCTGTGGGGGCAGTTCTCGCCACAACCCCTATCCCCTGGGGACAACGAACTAATATGGAAACATCTCGGCGTTTTATCCGCCCTTGACACTGTGCACAACACTTCGTTATACACATTGTTAATGTCACTGCCCACCGCGCGGTTCGCACGGTGGGCAGCTCGGGGAGCTCGACAGGTCAGCGCATGGAGGGGCTGAGCTCCAGGTTGGGAGGGAGATCGGAACGCTGAGTGATTCCGAGCTTGCGGTAGATGCGGGTCAGGTGCTGCTCGACCGTGCTCACCGTGATGAACAGCTTGGCGGCGATCTCACGGTTGGTGTAGCCGACCGCGGCCAGGCCGGCGACGCGCCGCTCCGCGTCGCTGAGGATGGCCACCACCTTGCTGATCTCGGAGCCCTGGCCCTCGGCGGTGGCCGCGCCGTCGCCGTCCAGCGCCTGGCTCAGCGGCTGGGCGCCGCACTCCTGGGCGAGGGTGCGCGTACGGCTGGCGATGATGCCGGCCCTGCGGAACTCCCCGACGCTGTGGAAGGCCTCGGTGAGGTCGAACAACGACCGGGCCAGCTCGTAGCGGTCGCCACAGGTCTGCAGGCGGTCCGTCGACTGCCGCAGCAGCATGGGCCGGTGCCGGAGCTCGCTCGTGGCGGCCAGCAGGCGCAGCGCGATCCCGTGCGTGCGCGAGGCCGTCGGGCCGCAGCGGGACAACTGCTCCTTGATCAGGGCGCGGGCCTCCGCCTGCTCGCCCATCCTGATGAGCGCCTCCGCCGCGTCGGTACGCCAGGCGATGAACCCCGGCGTGTCCATCTCCCACTCGGCCATGAGCTCGCCGCAGAACCGGAAGTCGCGCAGCGCCGCCGCGGGGTGGTCGACCGCGAGGTGGTAGCGCCCGCGGGCGTGCAGGTAGTGCAGGCCGAAGCGGGTCTGCAGCATGGCGTCCGGCACCGGGGTGTTGACCTGGGCGAGCGCGTTGTCGTACTGCCCCATGGCCGTGCTGGCGAGCATCAGGTTCGCCAGCGGGCCGCCCACGGTGACACCCCAACTGGCCGGCGGGATGAGCTCCAGTGCCTGCCTGGCGCACGACGCCGCGGTCTCCAGGTCGCCGCGGCGCATGGCGATCTCGGCGCGGATCGCGGTGAGCCGGGCACGCCGCGCAGGGGCGCTGCGCGACTGCGCCTCCTCGATGAAGGCGTCGCACCAGGGCGCGGCCTTCTCCGGCCAGCCTCCGTAGGTGAGCGCGAGCAGGGAGCTCTCGACGGTGTCCATGGACATCTCGTCCAGGCGGGAGCTGTGCAGGATGCGCTCGACCGTGCCGAGGATGCGCTCGCGCGGCCCTCGGGTGAGTACGGAGGTCAGCGCTTTGATCGACTCCAGGCGCCGGCTCACGCGTACGGGGAGCACGGCCTCCCTGGCCTGCTCGCTGGTCGACCTGTTGACGTGGGCCAGCAGCGGCGGCGCGGAGCAGCGCAACCACAGCCGCGTGCCGATGAGCTCGGCCACGGTCTGAGGCTCGGTGTCGCCGCTCTCCTTGAGGTGTTCGAGCACCTGGCAGGCGTCGTCGACCTTGCCGTGCCACAGCAGCGCCCTGGCCAGCACGACCGCGTCGCTGCCCCGCAGGGTGCCGTTGTGCAGGGCGTCGGTGAGTTCGGCGAGGTGCTCGGCGGGCGAGCTGGGGTTGATGCGCCATTCCGCGCGCATCAGCACCGTGGCTATGGTGGTGCGCCGTCGCTCGTCGGTGCAGCCGCGCCAGGCGAGCTTGAGGTAGTCGACGGCCGCGGTGACGGCTCCGTCGTCCAGGCGGTGCAGCGCCGCCGTCTCCAGCACGGGCACGGCCCAGGGCAGGTCGGTCGCGTCCGCGCCGAGCAGGTGCTCGGCGATCACGACGTCGGCGGCGCCCTCCTCGTGCAGCAGTTCGGCGGCCCGCCGGTGCACACTGCGGCGCACCTCGTCGCTCAGCTCGGCCAGCACCGTCCGCCTGGCGATCTCGGCCCGGAAGTGGCCCGACTCCAGCAGCCCGGCCGTCTCCAGCCAGTGCATGGCGTCCGACACCGACGCGGTGCCGGAGCCGAGCAGCCGCTCGAGAAGCGCCGGGTCGTCCAGCACCGCGAGCCAGCCGGCGACCTGCATGAGCCCGGGGTCCGCCCGGTGCAGGCACGACAGCACGGCCTCGCCGTAGCGTTCGGCGGGAGCGCTCCCGCCGGTCTCGTGGTCCTCGATCAGGCCGCGGAGCAGGAGCGGGTTGCCGCCGCTCAGCGTGTGCCACTCCGGTGTCAGTTCCTCGGCCGCCGCCTCGCCCAGGCGCTCGGCCGTCATGCCGAGCGCGGCGCCGTACGACAGCGGCGCCAGCCTGACGGCGGTGCAGTGGGGTTGGCGGAGCAGCTCGGTGGCGAAGAATCCGTGCATGTGCCGGCGGTACTCGGCCTGGCTGAAGACCGCCACGAGCGGCGCGTACCTGGACCTGCGGACGAGGTACGACAGGCAGAGCAGCGAGGCCCGGTCGGCGAGGTGCACGTCGTCGACGACGATCGCCAGCGGATGGCGTTCGGCCAGCGAGAGCAGGACCGCGCAGAGCGAGTGCACGATCTGCACGTCCACCTGCTCCACGCGGTCGCCCTTCGCGGGCGAGGCCATCTCCGCGCCTTCTCGCAGCAGATCGGCCGCGACCGCGCGCACGTCCTCGCGCAGCGGCGCGTTCTGGAAGAGCTGGCCGAGCACGCCCAGCGGAATATCGCTCTCCGCCTGGGTGGCGGAGGCCACAAGCGGCAGCGCACCCCGTTCGAGTGCCTGTTCGGCGAAGGCATGCAGAAGCTCACTCTTGCCCGTCGCGACGACCCCCGTCACCATCACGACCCTGCCCTTGCCGCCAACGGCCTCGGCGAGGAGGCCTTGCATGGAGGTCATGGCCGCGTCTCTCTCGAACAGCCCCATGATTGGACACCCCTTTTAGAAAGGCAATTCACGACCGGATGGAGTTCTGAGGTCCAACGAGCTCTTCTGCTCTTTTCTCGGCTTCGATGTCTTGGTTCGGCGAACCTGCCGCATGACCTCAACCCCTTCCGCACCCGTTACTGGGTTGACGCTCATCACGTTAGGTGCGGCTCTGGGGGCTCACAATACGACTTATCCTTAATAACGCGGGTCGCGCCGTACGGACCATATGGTCTTCACCTTTCGGACCAGACGCAGGTCCGAGTCATCGCGGGCCCGCGCCGGGCGGCGCACCCGGGCGGGTCCCTGCGGGGACCCCGGCCCACGCTGCCGGCGCACGCGGGAGGGGGTGGAGGGCGGCCCAAACCTTACTGACGAGTATCGTTATCACTTATTAACGTGAATCGCGCTAATGCGAGCCACGCTCACGTCGGCCCGCCGTCTCGCCGGACATCCGGACGAGCCGGTGCGCCGGCTCCGGCCCGGCACACGCTGTTCACGGAATATTGACATTTGCATGTCGCACCCTGTTTCAGCAGGTCACAGGGCCGACAGCGGCTGCTCGGGCACCACTCCGCGTATGCCGGTCATTGGCATACAGTTGCCTACTCACCAGTGTTGACCCAAGATGTAAGCATTCGTGCACTCTCCAAGGGGACACGGTGGGAGAAATTGCGCATACGGGTGAGCAAGACGCTACGGGGCCGGCGAGCCTTATCGAGGAGTGCCGAGCGGACATACTGAGCAAGTACGAGCAGGGACTTGCGGCCATCGGTAGCGTGTTGATCAATGATCAGGTTACGAAAACCCAGGTCATGACGAACGCAGGCCAGATCCTGACGGAGATGGCGGGGGCACTGCGTGCGGGACGCCTGCAGGACGACGACGAGACGTCCCGTTTCCTGGCCTGGGACATAGGCGTGGCGAGGGCGTCGGCGGGCGTCCATCCGAGAGAGTCGCTGATGGCGGCCTCGGTGTTCTTCCGCGCGGCGTTCACCACGCTGAGCCAGCGGCTCCAGGACGACACCCAGGCAGCTCGCATGCTCAGGCTCGTGGTGACGGCACTGGAACAGAGCATCTCCCTGCGCATCAGGGAGGCCGCCAACAGTTACACCGGCATCCTGCTCAACAAGGTGACCGAGGCCCAGATGGCCGAGCGCCGGCGGATCGCCAGGGAGCTGCACGACCGCATCGGCCACAGCCTCAGCGTGGCCCAGCGCCAGTTGGAGCTGTCGAACATGTACCGCCCGGGGGAGCCGGCGAAGGCGCTGGCGAAGCTGGAGATGGCGCAGCAGGCCATCCAGGAGACGATGTACAGCCTGCGCCAGGTCACCTCCGACCTCCATCCCCCGGGGGGCAGCACCTTGGAGAAGGGGCTGCTCAACTACCTGGACGTCATCGGGACGGACGACGTACAGATCGAGCTGATCGTCAACGGCGACCAGACCTGGGCGCCCGCGACCGTCAGCGAGGAGTGCCTGCTGATCCTGCGCGAGGCGGCCCGCAACGCGCTCACCCACGGAGAGCCGTCGGCCATCCTCATCAGGATCGACGTCGCGCCGCACGAGCTGGTCGCGAGCGTGATCGACAACGGGTGCGGCTTCGACCCGGACGGGCAGGCGCCGAAGGGCAGTCTCGGGTTGTCGTCCATCAGGGAACGCACCCAGTTACTCGGCGGCACGGTGACGATCGCCAGCAAACCTGGCATGGGCGCCAGAGTCGACCTCGCCGTGCCCATCCAGAGGCGCCCCGATGATCAGGAGTGACCCGCCCACCACGATCGCCATCGTGGACGACCACGCCCTGTTCCGCGAGGGACTGAGGGAGATCCTGGACGCCCAGGACGGCTTGGTCGTGGTGGGCGAGGCGGGCACCTCCGACGACGCGCTCCGCCTGGTCGCCGACAAGAAGCCGGACATCCTCCTGCTCGACGTGGAGATCCCCGGCGACTCGGCCACCGACACCGTGACGCGGCTGCGCAGCGAGGTCCCGAACACGCAGATCATCATCCTCAGCATGTACGACGGCCCGCAGCTCCTGCGCAGGCTCCTCGCCGCCGGCATCCGCGGTTACCTGCTCAAGAGCGTGCACTGGCACGAGCTGGTGTCGGCGATCCGGAGCGTGCACGACGAGCCGGACCGCATCGTCCTGGCCGTCTCCCGGGAAAGTCTTGCCCAGATGGAGAGCGCTCCCACGGAGGTGCTGACGAGCAAGGAGCGCGAGGTCCTCGAACTGGCGGCGCAGGCGCTCAGCAACCGGCAGATCGCCGCCCGCATCAACACCACCGAGGCCACGGTGAAGCGCCACCTGCGCAACATCTTCGTGAAACTGGGGGCCGCGTCGCGCATCGACGCCGTCAACCGGGCGATCGACGCCTCCCTGATCACGCCGTCGCGGGCACGATCCGATAACTAACCATAAATAGGGACATTTCGGCCAGGTCGTACCCCCTTCCAGGGGAAGGTTCACCCCGCAACCGGCTCCGGACAGCCCGAGAAGACCTGGGCAAACGTTCTCTCGGGGCGAGGCCGAACCTAGCTTGGAATGGTGAACACCAATGCTTTGATCGGGAGCATCCTCCCCCCGTGGGTGGTGGCCGTCGACACCTTCGACGACCACGACGCGATGCTCTTCCCCGCTGAAGAAGAGGTGATCAGCCGATCGGTGGAGACCCGGCGCAAGGAGTTCGCCACGGCACGCATGTGCGCCAGGCAGGCCATGGGCCTGCTCGGCCTGCCGCCGCAGCCGCTCCTGCCCGGCCTGCGCGGCGAACCGCAGTGGCCCAGGGGCTTCGTGGGCAGCATCACGCACTGCGCGGGATACCGCGGCGCCGTCGTCAGCCCCGGCAGCGACACCATCACGATCGGCATCGACGCCGAACCCAACGAGCCGCTGTCGAACGGCGTCCTCGATGCCGTCTCGCTGGCCGAGGAGCGCAAAGCCCTGCGCGCCCTCGCCGTCGACCACCCCGAGGTCTCCTGGGACCGCCTGCTGTTCTCCGCCAAGGAGTCGGTCTACAAGGCCTGGTTCCCGCTGGCCAAGCGGTGGCTGGACTTCGAGGACGCGATCCTGACCTTCAACCCCGTCCTGGGTGCCTTCTCCGCCCGGCTCCTGGTCACCGGCCCGCACGTGGGCGGCCAGCAGCTGACGGGATTCACCGGCAAGTACATGGCCCGCGACGGGCTCATCCTCACCGCCATCGTCATGGCCTCCAGCACCGCCTCGCGCCGCCACCGCCCGATGCTCAGGCGACCCGTGCCGCAGCCGGTCAGGGCCTGACGCGCCGTACGCGGCCACCGTCAGGACCTGGCCCGGCCGTCGCGACCTGGTTCCGCGGCCGTCGCGTACCGGCTTCGGCTGCGTCGGTCGCGACCTGGTCCGGTCCTGCCGTCGTGACCTGACCCGACGCGTCGGTCACGACCTGACCCGACGCGTCCGTCACGACCTGACCCGGCCCGGGAGGCGCGGCCGTGCACGAGAGTCACCGTGCCCGCTCCCCGCACCCGGCCCGCCACCGACGCCC
>NZ_SMJZ01000015.1 GCF_004348345.1 Nonomuraea longispora | reverse complement strand
GGCCGGTACGCCCCCGACCCCACCGCCGCCACGAAATCCACCCACACCCGCTCCCGCACCACCACCCGCGACTGCCGCCACCGCACCTCAACGAACGGCCCGAACCGATCCCGCCGCGCCTGCACATCACCCCACTCATCACCCCGCTCATCCCCGGTCATGCGGGCTCCTCGGGTGCCGCCGACCCGTACAACGCCGTATAGCGCTCCCGATACAGCCGCACGATCCGCCCCACCGCCGTCTCCAGCGCCGAACACGGACACGACGTGTACCCCGACACCCCGCTCGACACCGCAGCGCCCAACCGCCACCGGTAACGCCACCCGATCGGCCCGCACTCACACCACACCGTCAGATCCACCACCCAGATCCCCACCAGCGCCACCCCGTCAACCTCCGAGGTCTGCGACTCGATCCCCGACCACCGCAGCCGATCCGCCAGCCTGCGCGCCAACGCCCCGGCCGGACTCAACACCGGCGCCGCAGGCCTCACCATGCCTTCCGCCCGACGCCCGCGAGGAAATGCATGTTCTCCGCGTCAACCTCACAGAACCGATCGCCGGGCTCCGGACGCCACAGCGGCACCCGCACCAACCCCGGATCCACCAACTCCAAGCCCGCGTGCGTGAAGAACCGTTCGATCTCCTCCGCCGAGCGCACCACCCCCGGAGCCGACGCCCGCCCGTACACCGAGCCAGCCGCAGCCAGCGTTTCCGCCGACTCCAGCGCATGCGACACCACCAGGAACGACCCCGGAGCCATCGCATCCATCACCGTCTTGACGATCTCGTGCGGCCCGTACTCCTCCGCCACGAAATGCAACGACGCCACATACAGCACCGCCGTACGCCGCCCCTCGAAATCCAGCAGCGCATTCACCACCGGATGTTCTAGGAACTCTTCCGGCTCGCGAAGGTCAGCCTCAACCATCTGCGTCAACGGGTCGGTGGCCAGCAGCGCCCGCCCATGCGTGCACACCGTCGGGTCGTAATCGCAGTACACCGTCCGCGCGTCCGGGATGAACTCCCGCGCCACCTCATGCACGTTGCCCATGCTCGGATAGCCCGTGCCGAAGTCCACGAACTGACCGATCCCCTGCTCACCCGCCAGGAACCGCACCACCCGACCCAGAAAAGCCCGGTTCGCCCGCGCGTACCTCTTCGTACCAGGAAGGAGCACTTCCACCATGGCAGCCGCTTCACGATCTACCTCGTAGAAGTCCTTACCACCCAGCCAGAAGTCATACATACGCGCCACATTCGGCACCGCCGCGCCAACGGGCGGACTGCCTGTCGGGAACCTGCGCCGATGACCCAGAAGATCCGCATCCACCGACACCGCCTGTTCCCCAGGCGGGGCGGGAAGATTTGAGCTGGGGTTGCTGACATTCTTCGGCTCGCTTGACGACGATTCGATATCTGGGATGCCTTTGGTCTTTTCCCCAGCTACGGACGATTCGCGGTCCGACGACGATGCAGTGGCAGCGATATTGCGCCGCTCATACTGCTTCAGCTGCTCCTCAAGCATCTCGCCATTGAGGGCGCGCAGTTCGACCGCTTCATTCCCCACCTGCTGAGCAACCCATTCCGAGTGGCTCCCGTCAGGTTTCTGCTCTCGCCAGATCCTCCAGCGCTCGATATATCGACCTTGCAGCTCCTCAATCGAGCTGGGCCACGGTCCGTGGAGGCTTTCGACTCGTTCTCTGTCGGGTCTCATCTCCTCATCCCTCGCTGTGCGACTAGTGCGAGGTTAAGAGTGAGATACCTGGGTAAACAGAAACGCAGCACAGCCGTTTGACTGTGCCGCGTTCAGAAGGGCTACGTAACGTAGCCCTTCTACTCTGAGACGCCCATGTAGTCCGCCAACACTCGTTGGTCGCCAGTGAGCGTCCGCGCCCTCTTGCTCATCACATCACGAAGCGTATCCCTCGCCATCTGCTGATACCTGAGCCACTGAGGGCTCCGTCCACGAATGCCCAAAAGGATATCTACTGCCCCGTCTGGGTTGTTTGTCTCACTATGTGCCCGCGCTTCGTCCAGCAGGTGACGGTCCCACTCCTCGTCAGTCATGTCGTCGCCTCGCCTCAGCGGCGCTGAGAGTTCTAGTGCTTTCGCGGCGTCTCCACCAACCACAGCGTTCTCAACCGCCTTGAGCGCGACTGTTACCGGGCCGAAGGTCTTACTGTCCACCGTCCTGTGCTCGCGCTGTAGCGGACCAGCCGCCGCCGTTGCCATCCCTATGTATTCGCGCGCCTCTTGCGGACGGTTGTTCCTCGCTGCTGCTGCACTCGCTCTCAAAAGCATCCAGCCCCAGGCCGCTAGCTCGTCCGGTGTTGCTTTCGACAGCTGAGGTTCAAGCTCTTGCGCAGTCTCGGCGCACAGCCTCTCGACCTCGTCGAAACGTCCCTGGCGAAGCATTGCGTGCGCCTGGCCGCTCACAGCCGCCGCCGCAAGCGGCGTGTCTCCTATCTCTAGCGCGTCCTTCAGAGACATGTGAAGCGCGACCAGCGCCAGGTCATGAGCCCTCACCTGAATCAGGTAACGGCCAGCTAGTCCCACGATGTTCGCCCGCGTCCGTAGCGCGTCTCGCCGCTCCGAATACGCTTCGACATGGTGATGTGCTGAGCGAACCAGGGCAGGCAGAAAGCCTGCCAGGCTGTCATAGCGGTCTGAGTGATACGCGGCCGTCATAGCGTTAACCGCCTTGTTCAGACGAGCGAGATCAAGCTCATCGCCGTCAGCCGTTCCGTAGACCGGACGACCGCTCAGACCCATTGGCGGGTTGATCGCTGACCGAATATCGCTCAGCACGGCCTCGTCATGATCTGCCTCCCGTGGTTCCGGCGACGTGGAACCGACGAAGGTCAGGGTCACTACACCTAGCGTGCGCGCCAGTTGATGAAGCGTCTCAAGCCGGGCGCTACCACCCTGTTCGATCTTCTTGACCACCTGGACACTTAGACCAGCCGCATGGGCGACCTCTTCTTGGGTCATCCCCCGCCTTCTACGAAGTTCACGTAGACGATCACCCATGGCCTCGTGACTTGGCACCGTGCATCACCCTCCCACCGCGTTTAGTGGCGTTCACCAGGCTAGCCGACAGTAACCAGTTCTTACCCTGCCCTTGGTGGACACACGAGTCCTTCGCGATGTCCAGGGAACGGAGATCTACCGGCTACCTGCAAGTCGTTGATGGAGCCCCCATCAGGCAGGACAAAGACCTTTTGGGAAACCCCTCGGGCCAGACACCGCACTGCGTGCCTACGGCCCGCTGGACTCGCCGTAACTCCGGTATAGAAGGACCCGCCTCCGGCGGGGGTCAGACTCCGGGATAGTGATGATCTTGACCCGACGACCATGAGAGGGCTGCCGCGGATCCGCCGTCCCGCCTGGCATCGCCCACACCAAGCCGAGCATGCGGGCCGACGACAGACGGGAACGCTACAGAGGGAGAGGCATGTAGCCGGGAAAACCCCAGCTCACAACCCGAAAGCTTGGCCCGTGCATGGCCCGCGAACAGTCAGCGACAGTAAGTACCAGTGAGTCTCTACGAGACACCCGGATACCTTCCCTCGCGTATTCGCAGGTCAGACACGTGGCAACCCCCTGACCAGGGCCTCAACGATCTCTTTTCCCTGTCCGCAGCCGTCCTTGGTTCTCTGTGGACGACGGGGTCGCGACGGTGCCGGACCGTGGACGAACACAGCCCGGGGACTCGCCTATGACTGTGTGGACGCCGGGTCAAGGGCCGCTTTCGTTCCCCGGCCGCACGATGTACGGGAGGGGTCCGGGAAGTGCGGCCCTAGGGTGTCCGCCGTGAACCCTCCAGCAGCATGCACGCCCCCATCCCTGTCATCACGGCCGGGACAGTCGTCGGCCTGGTCTCTGCCGCGCTGATCGCCACCCGGACGCCCCTAGCGCTCCTCGGCCTGCTCGGTGTGCGGCGGTCGCGTGGGGACTGTGGCAGGGCTGGCGAGGCCCAAGGCTGCCGGCGATCGTCTTCAGCGCCGTCGCGGTGTTCCAAGGCGGGAGTGTGCTGGTCGCTTTCGTCCAGTGGAGCCGTGGCGGGCGGATTCACGATGGTGATCGCCGTGGCCATGGCCGCCCTCGCCCCGGCCGGTTGCGCGACCATCGTGCTGCTGTTTCTGCCGCGGTCGTCACGAGCCTGGTTCGCTCGGCATCGCCGGCCGAAGTCCTGATCCGCCCCCGACCGGCGGCTCGCGAGCGGCGATCCCGGCAATGTCTCGATCAGGCCCGTTCCATCAGGCCCGTGCAGGCGCCGGCAGGCAGTGCGTACGCATCGTGATGCAGCCACCGCGCGGCGATCAGGGGCGAGATTCGGCTATGCGGACAAAGGCGTGGATGTCAAGTTGTTCGCCGCGGGCCGACGGGTCGACACCGGCCGCTCTGAGCGCGGTTTCCGCCTGGGCCGGACTGCCCGCCCACGAGGCCAGGGCCGCGCGCAGGGTTTTGCGGCGCTGTGCGAAGGCCGCGTCGATCACCGCGAACACCTCTTCCCTCGACGCCGTCGTGGCGGGCGGGTCACGGCGGACCAGGGACACCAGCCCTGAGTCCACGTTGGGGGCGGGCCAGAAGACCGACCGGCCGACCGGGCCCGCCCTGCGCACGTCCGCGTACCAGGCGGCCTTGACCGACGGGACCCCGTACACCTTGGAGCCGGGACCGGCGGCCAGGCGGTCGGCCACCTCCGACTGCACCATGACGAGGCCCTTGCGCAGCGACGGCAGCGCTTCCAGCAGGTGGAGCACCACCGGGACGGCGACGTTGTAGGGGAGGTTGGCCACGAGGGCGGAGGGGGTGAAGCCCAGCAGGTCTGTCTCGGAGATTCTCATGGCGTCGGCGTTGATCACCGTAAGCTGTTCGGAGACCCCGCGGTCGGTGACGGTGATGGGAAGCTGGTGGGCGAGCACCGGGTCGATCTCGACGGCCACCACATGCGCGGCCGACGCCAGGAGCTCCAGGGTGAGTGAGCCGAGGCCGGGGCCAACCTCGATGACGACGTCATCGGGGGACAGGTCGGCCACGCGCACGATGCGGCGGACGGTGCCCCCGTCGATCACGAAGTTCTGCCCTAGCTTTTTTGTCGGACGAAGATCTAGCTTGTTCGCCAAAATACGTATTTCTGCAGGGCCCAACAGCCTCATCATCTCCTTAGTCTCCCGCATCGAAGAACCTGAGATGGCGTACGGGGGAACCAGAGGAGAGGATGGCGTGGAACAGGAAGGGACGTCCCTGATGGAGCCAACGGGCGCCGCGCCCCTACGCCCGACGGACTTGCGGGAGGTGGGACCATACCGCCTGCTCGGCCGGCTCGGCGAGGGGGGCATGGGGACCGTGTTCCTCGCGCGGGCGCCGACGGGGCGGTTCGTCGCGCTCAAGGTGGTGAAGGCGGAGTTCGCCAACCAGGAGGGGTTCGCGGCCAGGTTCCACGCGGAGGTCGACAGCGCCCGGCGGGTGGCGTCGTTCTGTACGGCCCAGGTGCTGGACAACGGCAACACCGGGGACGGCAGGCCCTACATGGTGACCGAGTACATCGCGGGCACTCCCCTGTCCGACCAGATAACCAGGCACGGGTCCTTAGACCCAGGGCCGCTGCACGGAGTCGCGCTCGGGGTCGCGGCGGCGCTCGCGGCCATCCACGTGGCCGAACTGGTGCACAGGGACCTCAAACCGGCGAACGTGATCCTTTCGCTGTCCGGTCCCCGCGTGATCGACTTCGGGATCGCCAGGGCGCTCGACCGGGAGAGCGGGTTCACGCTCTCCGGCGAACTGCTGGGAAGTCCGGGCTGGTGGGCGCCCGAGCAGGTACGCGGTGAGCCGGTCAGCCCGGCGGCCGACATCTTCGCCTGGGGCTGCCTGGTGGCCTACGCGGGCAACGGGCGGCACCCGTTCGGCCGTGGCGACCCCATCACGCTGGCCCACCGCGTCCTGAACACCCAGCCCGACCTCGGTACGCTGCCCCCGCCGCTGGACGACCTCGTCCGGCTGGCCACCTCGATGGATCCGGCACAGCGCCCGACGGCGCAGGACCTGCTGATCGCGCTGGTGGGCGGGAACACACCCGTCCCGTCGATCAACCCTCCGACGCTGGTGGCGTCCGGGATGCTGAACGACTGGCGGCCCCCGCAGAAAGAACCGGACGATACGGACGTGACGGCCGCGTTCACGACTTCCTCGCCGGGTGACACGCGGCGGGAGGCGATCGGCGCCCCGGCCGGCTCCGAGCCGCCTCAGGACGACACCCGTCACGACGTCCCTCACGACAGGCCGCAACCCGGTGCGGAAAGCCCTCGCGAGAGCTCGCCGGGCGGGACGCGGGAGGCGCGACAGGGCGCGACGCCCGTCGAGGAGCGGGCGCAACCAGGTGCGGCGTCCCTTGAGGAGCGGGCGCGGCGTGAGGATCTGGCCGCCAGGGAGGATCTCGCCCGGTGGGACGCACGGAACCAGGCCGCAGCACCGCGACCCGCCCAGACGGGCCGGACGGGCGGGGAGCCGGAGGGACGGGCGCCGAAGTCGCGAAGCGCGACCCGTACGGACACCTGGCCCGGCGAGCGCGGCACCCCCGCGCCCGCCGACGTGCCGGCCACGCTCGGCGGCGCCAGGACGTCCGGCACCCGCTGGCTCATCGCCGCCGCGGCCGCCGTGCTGGCCATCGTCGTGACGGCCGGTGTGCTGATCGCTACCTCCGGCCGTACCGGCACCACCCCGGGCGACGCGGGCGCTGTATCGCCGGGGGCCACCGGCGCGCGCCCCAACGACGTGGGCCGCAGGTTCGCGCTGGGCCCGGACTTCGACGATCCCGTCGCCGTCGTCGCCTCCGTCCCGGAGTGCGGGCTCAGGACGTACGAGGGTACGGCGGCGTCCAGGGGGCAGCTCTGCGTGATCCGCTGGACGGTGATCAACCCGGGCGGCGAACGCGTGCCGCTGGCCGAACCCGCCGTCACCATGGTCGACGACCGTGGCGCCCAACACGATCCGGCGGCCGTCACCCTCCCCCCTGCCGTCCCGCCTGGCGGGCGGGTGGACAGCGCGTTCGTGTTCGACCTGCCCAACTACCGCAAACCCGTGAAGATGACGGCGACCATGCCGGATGACCGCAAACAGATCGAGGTCACGCTGTGACGATACGTTCCACTCTCGTCGCGCTGCTGCTCGCTGCCGGAATGCCGCTCGTGTCCGCTTCGGGGACGGCCTGCGCGGGAGAGTCCGACTTCGACGGTGACGGCGTGGCCGACGTGGTGGTGGGCGACCCGTTCGGCGACGGTCAGAAGGGGGCCGTGCACGTGCTGTCGGGCGACAAGGTCTTACCCGTCGCCGTTCCCGGTCTGGCCAGGGGTGACGCGTTCGGCTGGTCGGTACGGATGGCGAAGGTCGACGGGGACGCCTGCGCCGACCTCGTGATCGGCGCCCCCTACGCGGACGTCGACGGCGCCGAGGACGCCGGGGCCGCGTACGTCGTCTACGGCGCCCGCTCCTTGCCCCCGCAGCGGCTGACGGCGGCGCGACCGCAGCGGTTCGCGCACTTCGGCTGGTCGCTGGCGGCGCGGGACGACCTGGTGGCGGTCGGCGCACCGTACGAGGACGAGAACCGGCTGCTCGACGTGGGCGCCGTCTACGTGCGCAAGGGCACCGGCGAACTGCGCAGGATCAGCCAGGAGTCCGTGGACGTGCGGGGCAACAGCGAGGTGGGCGACCAGTTCGGCTGGTCGATGGCGTTCGGGCCGGGGAACGGGCTGCTCGTCGGCGTTCCGTACGAGAACGACGACGGCGTGGGCCGCCAGGTCGAGGACGGCAAGATCGACTCGGGTTCGGTCGTCTTCATCGACGACGTGCTGGCGGCCGAGCTGACGACGGCGAAGCTGGACTCGCCGACCGACACCTCAGGCGACAGGTACGGCTACGCGGTGGCCTACGCCGACGACGCCGGGTACGCGGTGAGCTCGCCGGGCCCGGGGAACGTGCAGTTGCTCGACGAGGCCAGGAAACCGGTGCGTACGGTGACACAGGCGGGCAAGCAGGCGTTCGGCTTCTCGTTGGCCACGTCGGACGACGGCAGGCTGGCCATCGGCGCACCCTACGGCGGCGGCGTGCGGGTGGTGTCCTGGCAGGACCCCTCCGAGGAACGTGTCCTGCCGACCAGCGACGGCCTGTTCGGCTGGTCGGTGGCCTTCAGCGGCAACAAACTCTTCGTGGGGCAGCCGGACGCGCAGCCGTACGGGAGGGTGGCGGTGACGGGCCGCAACGCCGAGACGCCGCGCCCGCTGCAGCCGCCGAAGGGCGCAGACTTCGGGGTGGCGGTGGCCGGTTAGCGGCTCGCACAGGCAGCCGGCGTCAGGAGGGCGGTCAGCGGAGCAGGCGGTCGCCGCAGGTCGGCCACTGGCTCGCCCAGTCGCCGCCCACCCGCTGGTAGAGGACCTGGGCCCGGTACGTCTGCTCCTCCGCGGGCCAGTCGTTCGGCAGCCCGATCCCGCCCACGGCCTCCCACATGCGCGTGCTGAACTGATACATGCCGTAGTGGGGCCCGTCGGGGTTGTAGGCGAGCGGGTCGCCGTGGGCGACGCATTCGGCCAGGGCCGGCCAGTCGAGCCGTGCCACGGCGGGCCTGACCGGTTCGGGATGCCGCGGGGTGACGGTGATGACCGTGCCGTCCCCGGGGAAGCTGTCCAGCGGCGGCGTCACCTGGTGTCCGTGGCCCAGGGTGACGCGTTCCCGTTTGAGCACCTCCCGTACGGTCATGGCCGTCGTCCGCGAGGTGAGCCGCCGGTTGCCCGCGACGACGTGGACCTCGCGCCTGGTGTGGACGGTGAGCGCCATCCCCGACAACGGCACCGCGCGGCCCGGCGGCGCGGAGAGCGTGCCGTTCGCCGGCTCGATGTCCAGCTCGGTCAGGGCGTCGGCGACGTTGGTGGCGGTGACGAGGTGGGTGCTGGTACGGCCGTCCACGGTGACCGTGAGCGGGCGGGCGCGGTGCACCTCGATGACGCCCCCGTCGGCGACGCGTTCCCGCACGGCCGGGCGTACGACGTCGCCGGTGCCCACCGAGATCCCGGCGTCGGCGAGCACCTCCTCCACGGTCCCCGCGAAGCCACGCACGGCCGCCTGCTCGCCGTCGACGACCACGACGACCTCTTTGACCAGCAGGGACGTCGCCACGAGCGTGCCGAGCGCCACCGCGCCCGCCAGGCACACGACGGGCGTCCACGGGGAGCGCCACGGGATGGGCGGGCGCGGCGCGCGCCTCTTGCCTCGCACGGACCACCTCCGGTTACGGGCGGGAAACGCCCGAACGCTAGCCGTGGTCGTGCTCCGGCATCCGCCGGTTCACCAAACGATGGTCACCACTCGCCGAAGACCGTGACTCCGTTGGAGCTGATCGCCTCGCACAACCGGTCAGGATGGGCGGCCTTGACCTTCGCCAGGCAACGCAGGGTCAGGGGAATGAGGTAGGGGGCGTTGGGCTTGCCCCGGTGCGGGACGGGAGGCAGGTAGGGGGCGTCGGTCTCGACCAGCATGAGCTGCTCGGGCGCGACCTCGGCGGCCTCACGTAGGTAGGCGGCGTTCTTGTACGTCACCGGGCCGGAGAACGACATGAAATATCCGGCCTGAACGCACTTTTTCGCCATCTCGGCGTCGCCGGAGAAGCTGTGGAACACCACCTTGTCCGGCGCCCCCTCCTCGGCCAGCACCCTCAGCACGTCGTCGTGCGCCTCGCGGTCGTGGATGACCAGCGCCTTGCCGGTGCGCTTGGCGATCTCGATGTGGGCACGGAAGCTCGCGTGCTGGTCGTCCCTGCTCGCCCAGTCGCGGTAGTAGTCGAGACCCGTCTCCCCCACCGCGCGCACCTCCGGCCGCCGGGCCAGCGCCTCGATCTCGGCCAGCACCTCGGGAGTTGCCTCGTGGGCCTCGTTGGGGTGGACGGCCACGCCGGCGTAGACGCCCTCCTGCTCCGCCGCCACCTCCGCGTTCCACCGGGAGGAGGCCAGGTCGTAGCCGATCGTGACCAGCCGGGTCACGCCCACCGCGCGGGCGTCGGCGAGGATGCTCCGCACGTCGGCCGCGGAGGCCTGCGCGGCCAGGGCCACCGGATCGCCTGACGACGCCTGCCGGTTGCCCACCATGATGTCGAGATGGCAGTGGCTGTCGAACACGGGCGAGGAAAGCGGCTCAGGCGCGGCGGGAATCTTGCTCACGGCATCCAAGGTAGCCTTCCCCGGCCCCGGCGCCGCCCACGAGGGCGGCACACACGAAAGGCGCCGCCCACAGGGACGACGCCTTCGCGTGTGCGGCCTGCCGGACGGTCACTCCGCCAGCCGGGCGAGCTCCTCGTCGACGACCTTCGGGTCGAGCTTCTTGAACAGCGGCACCGGCGGCGCGAGCGGCGTGCCCGGCTTGATCGGCCGGTGCTCCCACCGGGCCGCGTCGTCGTAGTCGCCGGTGATCACCGGGTAGGGGTCGCCGCCGTCCTCGTCGACCTCACGGATCTCCGGCATGCCCGACCACACGCCCTCGCCGCCCAGCATGGCGTGGACCTTGTTGGACGAGCTGGGCAGGAACGGCGTGAGCATCGTCTTGGCGTCGTCGACCACCTGGAGCGCCACGTGCAGGATGGACTTCTGCCGCTCGGGGTCGCCCTTGAGCTTCCACGGCTCCTGCTCGGCCAGGTATTTGTTGGCCTCGCGGACCACGTCGAGCGCCTCGGTGATCGCGTTCTTGAACCGCGACCTGCCGAGCTCCGCGCCCACCGGGCCGAACGCGTTGCGCGAACGCTCAAGCAGCCCCCGGTCGGCGTCCGTGAGGTCACCGGCCTCGGGAACGGCCCCGAAGTTCTTCGCCGCCATCGAGATCGACCGGTTGACGAGGTTGCCCCAGGCCGCGACCAGCTCGCCGTTGTTGCGGTTGACGAACTCCTGCCAGGTGAAGTCGGTGTCCTGGTTTTCCGGGCCGGCCACCGCGATGTAGTAGCGCAGGGCGTCGGCGTCGTAGCGCTCGAGGAAGTCGCGCACGTAGATGACGACCTGGCGGGAGGAGGAGAACTTGCGGCCCTCCATCGTCAGGAACTCGCTGGAGACCACCTCGGACGGCGCGTTGAGCGCACCCAGCGAACCCGGCGTGCCGCCACGGTCGCCCCGGCCGCTGTAGCCGAACAACATCGCCGGCCAGATCTCGGCGTGGAAGACGATGTTGTCCTTGCCCATGAAGTAGTAACCGCGGGCGTCGGGATGCTGCCACCACTGACGCCACGCGTCGGGGTCGCCGGAGCGCCTGGCCCACTCGATCGAGGCCGACAGGTAGCCGATGACGGCGTCGAACCACACGTAGAGCCGCTTGTTGGGCTGGTCGCGCCAGCCGTCGAGCGGGATCGGCACGCCCCAGTCGAGGTCGCGGCTGATCGCCCGCGGCTGCAGGTCGCCGAGCAGGTTGAGCGCGAACTTCAGCACGTTGGGCCGCCACTCGCCCTGCTTGGACTGCAGGTAGGAGCCGAGCACCTCGGCGAAGGCGGGCAGGTCGAGCATGAAGTGCTCGGTCTCGGCGAACACCGGCGTCTCGCCGTTGATGCGGCTCACCGGATTGATCAGCTGGATCGGGTCGAGCTGGTTGCCGCAGTTGTCGCACTGGTCACCGCGCGCTCCGTCGTAACCGCAGATCGGGCAGGTGCCCTCGATGTAGCGGTCGGGCAGCGTGCGGCCGGTGGACGGCGAGATCGCGCCCATCGTGGTCTTCGGGAAGATGTAGCCGTTGTCGTAGAGGCCCTTGAAGATCTCCTGCGTGACGGCGTAGTGGTTCTTCGTCGTCGTCCTGGTGAACAGGTCGTAGGCGAGCCCGAGCCCGGTCAGGTCTTCGGCGATGACGCGGTTGTAGCGGTCGGCCAGCTCCTTGGCGCTGACGCCCTCCTTGTCGGCCTGCACCTGGATCGGCGTGCCGTGCTCGTCGGTGCCGGAGACCATCAGCACCTTGTTGCCCGCCATCCGCTGGTAGCGGCTGAAGATGTCGGACGGCACGCCGAAACCTGAGACGTGCCCGATGTGGCGAGGGCCGTTAGCGTACGGCCACGCGACGGCGGTCAAGATGTGCTGGGACATGGTCCTAAGCCTACGGGGTCTATGAAGATCATTTGTTACGGTCGCCAGTGGTTCCGCCACCGCACGCCTTCGAGAATTTCGTTACGGTCACCGGCGGTCCACCACCCGCCGCACTTCGGCTGAGGGCCCTCCAGGAAACGGCTTCTGACCCTTCACCGCTACCCGCCGCAACGCGAGCCCACCTTGACCGTGTTCCGTGGTCCACGCCTCATCCACGGCACGGGCCGGCAGGGCGCTCCGTAACGGCGGCGCGCCACTGACCTGTCAGAGGGCGTTTCCCTGGACAGAGGCCCGCCCGCGACGGCGGATGGCCGACCACGACAGCGCGTGAAAACCCGAACCCCCACACCGGCCAGAGGGCGCCTCCCTGAACAGAGGCCGGTCGGGCGGGGGTTATTGCTTGGACTTTTCGAGGGAGATCGCCTCTGCGGCCTCCTCGGCTGCCTTGGCGGCCACGTCGATGGAGCTCTCGCGGGTGCGGCGGATGCCCAGGATGCTGATGAACAGCGAGGCGAAGATCGTCTGGAAGCTCATGATGAGCGCCGTCGCCGACGGAACGACGAGCCGCAGCGACTCGCGCGGGTTGAGCTCGCCGAAGCTGCGCACCTGCCAGTGCACCAGCGACATCACCAGCCCGACCAGGCCGGCCAGTGCCAGCAGGCCGCCCACCACGAGCCCCTTCTCCAGGGTCACGATGTCGATGATCTTCCGGATGCGCGGCGACTCCGGCAGGAACCCCTCCTCGGCCGCGTAGACCTTGGTGAACAGCGCGAACAGGGCGGCCTGGAAGCCGATCACCATGAGCGCGGACGTGCCGACCAGCGTGTCGACGTCGAAGGCCAGCTCGCCGATCTCGACCGGGCCGAACGTCAGCGCGGTGCTCGCGACCAGGCCGATGATCATCATCAGCACGCCGGGGTAGAAGAACAGCCACTTGGGGCTGTAGAGCAGCAGGAAACGCAGGTGACGCCAGCCGTCGCGCCACGAGCGCAGGTGCGGCGGGCGGGAGCGGCCGTCGGGCGAGAGCGTCGTGGGCACCTCGCGCACGTCGAAGCCAGCCAGCGTGGAGCGGACCACCATCTCCGAGGCGAACTCCATGCCGCCCGTCTGCAGCTGCAGCCGCAGGATGGACTCGCGCCTGAAGCCGCGCAGCCCGCAGTGGAAGTCGCCGATCGCCGACGGGAAGAACAGCCTGCCGATGAACGACAACACCGGGTTTCCTAGATAGCGGTGGAGCGGAGGCATGGCCCCCTGGGCTATGCCGCCCTTGAAGCGGTTGCCCATCACCAGGTCGGCGCCGTCGCGCAACTGCTCGACGAACGGCAGCAGTGAGGTGAAGTCGTAGGAGTCGTCAGCGTCGCCCATGATCACGAACTTGCCGCGCGCCGCCCGGATCCCGCCCATGAGGGCGTTGCCGTAGCCCTTTTCATCGACGTGGACAACGCGGGCGCCGGCATCACGGGCCAGCTGCTGTGAGCCGTCCGTGCTGCCGTTGTCGGCGATCAGGACCTCGCCCTCGATGCCGTGCTCCTCCATGCACGCCAGTGCTTTGCGCACACAGACTTCCACGGTCTCCGCCTCGTTGAGGCAGGGCATGACCACCGTCAGTTCCACGTGTCTACCCTTCAGTTAAGGCTGTTCCAGTCAACCATCATGCCCTGTGCCCGAGTGTGGTCGGGTCAAGACCCGAAAACGACTGGCATTCTTTACAGCATGGTGAGCGTCGCGGAGATTACCCCTGTGGACCACTCCGCTCCTGGCCCGGCAGCCCGTGCGCTGTCCATGTTGCGCCGGCATCGGGTGTTCGCCGCGGCCTTCGGCGTGGGTGCCGTGCTGCGGCTCATCACCATGCTCGGCTACGGCCCGGCCATGTGGTTCAACGACTCGTACGAGTACGTATCGGTGGCCCTGCACCCGAGGCCGCACCCGATCCGGCCCGACGGCTACGCCTTCTGGCTGATGTTGCTCAAGCCGTTCCACAGCTTCACCCTGGTGGTTCTCACGCAGCACCTGATGGGCCTGGCCACGGCCTGCATGATCTATGCGCTGCTGCGCATCAAGTTCAGGTTGCCGAAGTGGGGGGCCACGCTGGCGGCCGCGCCGGTGTTGTTCGACGCCTACCAGATCCAGCTTGAGCAGCTGGTGATGTCCGACACGACGTTCATGTTGCTCGTGGTCGGCGTCATCACGATGGTGTTGTGGAAGCGGCGGCTGACGTGGAAGGCGGGGGTCGTCATCGGCCTGCTGCTGGCGCTGACGTGGCTGACTCGCTCGATCGGGCTGCCCATCCTGGCACTGGTGGTGCTCTATCTCCTGGTCATGCGCACGGGCTGGCGGCCCATCACGGCCGTCATCACGGCCTGCGCGATCCCGGTGCTGGCCTACATGGGCTGGTTCGCCTCCGCGTACGGCAAATTCGCCATGACCAACAGCGACGGCCTCATCCTCTACATGCGCACGGCCATCTTCGCCGACTGCAACAAGATGGACATCGACAAGTACAAGGAGGTGCAGCTGCTGCTGTTGTGCATCAACGACCCGGTCAACCAGCGCAAAGACTACGCCCAGTGGTATCTGTGGGGTCAGGGCAACGGCGACGGCACGGGCACCGGCGAGGTGCTGCACCGCTGGGGCACCAACAAGAAGTTCAGCGAGATCACCAACGAGGCGGCCAGCAAGTTCGCCACGCGGGCCATCCTTTCGCAGCCGGGTGACTATCTGCAGGTGGTGGTGCGCGACTTCTTCCGTTCGTTCCACTGGGCCCGGCCGCGTTTCCCGGACGAGTCGACGTACAACATGTACCAGTTCAAGCCCTACTACGAGATCGACGCGAACGGCCAGCCCAAGCGGCTGCCGAGGTGGTCGTCGTACCAGGGCGGCCGCACCGACACCGACGCGTTCAGCTACGAGCAGGGCCCGCCCGAGACGAGGATCGTGCACCCGTGGGCCGACATCATGAGCGGCTACCAGAAGGTGTTCTACCTGCGTGGCATCGTGCTCGGCGGGATCCTGCTGATCGGCCTGTACGGCGTCGTGGTGCGGTGGCGCAAGTTCGGCGGCCCGGTGGTGCTGCCGTGGCTCGGCGCGTTCGGGCTGCTGCTGGCCCCGGCCGCGACGGCGGAGTTCGACTACCGCTATGTGCTTCCGGCCGTGCCGCTGGCCTGCATCGCGGCGGCGATCACGCTGCGCAGGGGGGTCACTTCGGCGCGACGGTCACCCAGGAGCGCAGCAGCATCCTGGCCCACCACTCTGCGTGTGCGATGGTCTCGGCGGTCAGCACAGGGTAAAGCCACCAGAAGTTGACCAGGGCGATGAGCGCGAACGCGCCCACGACCGCGGTCCCGAACGCCCTGCGGGCGGGCGGGGCCGCCGCCTTCCCCAGGATCAGCCCCGCGACCAGCACGAGTGCCAGCACCATGAACGGCACCACGGGGATCATGTAGAAGAGGTACATCGTGCGGTTGTCGGCGATGGCGTAGTAGAACCACGGCAGCCAGCCGACCGCGTAGCCCGTCAGCACGGCCCCGGCCCGCCAGTCGCGGGTGTTGAAGTACCACACGACGAGGGCGATCAGCGCGAGCGCGGCCCCGTACCAGATGGCGGGGGTGCCGGCCCCGATGACGGCCTGCGAGCACTTGTCGGCCCCGCACGCCGCCGGCGGCAGGTCCCCGTCGTAGTGGAAGGTGACGGGCCGCAGTAGCAAGGGCCACTGCCAGGGCTCGGACATGTACTGGTGGTAGGTGTCCAGCCCGCTGTGGAAGCCGAGCACCTGCAGCTGGTACTGCAGCCACGACCGCACCGAGTCGACCACGAAGAACGCGGGCCCCGACGAGGTGGCCTGCGCCCAGTTGCGTCCCCAGCCGTCCGCGCTGACGAACCATCCGGCCCACGACGCCGTGAACGTCGCCGCGGACACGAGCGCCATCGCCCCGAACCCGCCGGGCAGGTCGTGCGCCAGCGCCGCCCGGATCGACCGGCGTTCGCCCAGCGCCCGCCTGGCCCCGATGTCCCATATGAGGCTCATGACGAGGAACGCGAGCAGAAAGAAGACGCCCGACCACTTGACGGCGCACGCCGCGCCCATGCAGAGGCCCGCGGCGATCCGCCAGGGTCTGAGCCCGAGCCGCGGCACCACGCCGGCGGCGGGCGAGCTCTCGTACCAGGCGACCAGCCGTTCCCGGGCCTGGTCGCGGTCGGCCACCAGGCAGGCGAACCCGGCCAGCACCCAGAACATGAGGAAGATGTCGAGCAGTCCCGTGCGCGACAACACCAGGTGCAGGCCGTCGAGGGCCAGCAGCAGGCCGCCCAGGCAGCCGAGCAGCGTCGAGCGGGTCATCCGCCGCGCCACCCTGGCGAGGATGAGGATCGACAGGGTGCCGATCAGGGCGGCGGCGAACCGCCAGCCGAACGGGTTGAGCCCGAACAGCCACTCGCCCGCGCCGATCATCCACTTGCCCAGCGGCGGGTGGGCCACGAACGACGCGCACTCGGACGGCTGCGCGCACTGCTTGAAGATGTCCAGGTTGCCGGCGATGAGGCGGCGGTCGGCGACGGGGTTGTCGGCGTCGCCGAGCATGGTCCGCTCGACGCCGTAGGTCAGCAGCGAGTAGGCGTCCTTGATGTAGTACGTCTCGTCGAAGACGACGGCCTTGGGCTCGCCGAGCCTGACGAACCTGAGGATGCCGCCGAAGATCGCCACCACGATCGGCCCCAGCCACCCCAGCAGGACGCCGTCCTGCATGGGAGGGATCAGTCGACGCGGTGCTGCCCCCCAATTCCTCACGAAGCGCACCTTATGGTGTCGCTGATCTCCTGTGCACCAGATCGTAAAGCTCACGCTTGGGGACGCCCGCCCCCTTGGCCACCTCGGCGACGGCGAGCTTGCGCTGCGTCCCCTCGGCCACCATCCGGTCGACCTGCGCGACGAGCGCGTCCATGTCCTGCTCCTCCGCCCGCGCGACGTGGCCGGCGACCACGACCGTGATCTCGCCCTTGACTCCTGACTCCGCCCACGCGGCCAGCTCGCCGAGACCGCCCCTGCGCACCTCTTCGTACGTCTTGGTCAGCTCGCGGCAGACCGCCGCCTCGCGGCCGGGCCCGAACGCCTCCGCCATGGCCGCCAGGGAGCTCGCCAGCCGGTGCGGCGCCTCGAAGAAGACCATCGTGCGTTCCTCGCCCGCCAGCGCGGCCAGGCGGCGGGCACGCTCGCCCGGCTTGCGCGGCGGGAAACCCTCGAAGCAGAACCGGTCGCTCGGCAGCCCCGACACGGCCAGGGCCGTGGTGACGGCGCTCGGGCCCGGCAGCGCGGTGACCGTGACGCCGGCCTCGACCGCGAGCCTCGTCAGGCGGTAGCCCGGGTCGGACACGCCCGGCATGCCGGCGTCGGTGATCACGACGACCGTGCGGCCTTCCCGCAGCACCTCGACGAGTTCCTGGGCCCGGCCCGCTTCGTTCTGGTCGTAGTAGGACACCACCCGCCCGGCGATCTCCACGCCCAGCTCCGTGGCGAGCCGGCGCAACCGCCGGGTGTCCTCGGCGGCCACCACGTCGGCGCCTTCGAGCGCCTCGCGCAACCGCGGCGAGACGTCGCCCGCCCGGCCTATGGGAGCCCCTGCCAGCACCAGCCTGCCGTCACCAGTCACCTGGCCATTGTGGCAGGCTATCCCTATTAGACGGTGTTTCTGCATGGCTTTCCGCTGAGGGCCCGTACGATGGCCGAATGGCGGTGACCGACTCCTCGTACCAGGCCTTTGACGACTCGGAGGCCGGCGACGGCCAGCACGAGACCGCCCGGTCCGTACGCGATCGGGTGCTTCCTCCCCTGCGCGGCAGCGTGATGTGGGGCTGGCTCGGCCCGTTGCTGGTCACCGTCTTCGGCGGCGTGCTCCGCTTCCTTGATCTCGGCCATCCCAAGGCCGTGGTGTTCGACGAGACGTACTACATGAAGGACGGCTACTCGCTCATCACCTGGGGGGTCGAGCGGGTCGCGGTCAAGGACGCCGACAAGGCGATCATCGCCGGCGACACCGGCGGCATCTGGCAGTCGTGCACGGCCGAGAGCCTCGACAAGTGCGCCTCCTACGTGGTGCACCCGCCGCTGGGCAAGTGGATGATCGGCGCGGGCGAGTGGCTGTTCGGGCTCAACCCGTTCGGCTGGCGGTTCGCCGCCGCCCTGATCGGCACCCTGTCGATCCTCATCCTCGCCAGGGTGGCGCGGCGGATGACCCGCTCGACGCTGCTCGGCTGCTTCGCGGGACTGCTGCTGGCCCTCGACGGCCTGCACTTCGTGCTCTCGCGCACGGCGCTGCTCGACATCTTCCTGATGTTCTGGGTGCTGGCGGCGTTCGCGTGCCTGGTGACCGACCGGGACCAGGCCCGCGAGCGGCTGGTCGCGTGGTACGAAAGCTCGCCCCTGTCGCCGCAGGGGCCGTCGCTGGGCATCAGGTGGTGGCGCATCGCCGCCGGCGTGTGCCTGGCCTTCGCGATGTCGGTCAAGTGGTCGGGGCTGGCGTTCGCGGTGGCGTTCGCGATCATGTCGCTGATGTGGGACTTCGGGGCGCGCAGGGCCGTGGGGCTGCGCAGCCCGTACATGGGGGCGGTCAACAAGGACGCGCCGCAGGGGGCGCTGGCGTTCGTGGCGGTGCCGTTCGTGGCGTACATGGCCACCTGGGCGGGCTGGTTCGTCAACGCCACCGGCTACGGCCGCAACTGGGACCAGGCCACCTCGGCCGGGCCGATCTACTTCGTCTTCGACTCGATGCGGTCGTGGGTCCACTACCAGTGGCAGGTCTTCACCTTCCACAGCGGGCTGGAGACCTCACACCCCTACATGTCCGAGCCCTGGCAGTGGCCGCTGCTGCTGCGCCCGGTGGCCTTCTACTACGAGGCCAAGAAGAACGCCTGCGGCGTCAAGGACTGCTCGGAGGCGGTGCTGGGCGTGGGCACGCCGGTGATCTGGTTCGGCGCGGTGGCGGCGCTGGTGGCCCTCATCGCGTGGTATGTCTCCTCCCGCGACTGGCGGGCCGGCGCCGTGCTGCTGGCCTACGGCATGGGCTGGCTGCCGTGGTTCTACTTCGCCATCGCCGGCAACCGCACCATGTTCCTCTTCTACGCCATCCCGATGGTGCCGTTCATGGTGCTGGCCATCACGCTGTGCGCGGGGCTGCTGATCGGGCGCGCGGGCAGGAGGCTGCCGGGAATCGTCCACTATCGCCGTCCTCTCGCGGCAGCCGCCGTCGGGGCCTTCGCCCTGCTCGCGCTGATCAACTTCTGGTGGCTGCACCCCGTCCTGTCAGGTGAGCTGATCCCGTACACCGAGTGGAAGGCCCGCATGCTGTTCGAGAAACGGTGGATATGATCACATTTTTGTCGGCTCCATAGTGGTCTCTTAGGGCAGTCGCAGTGGAAGACCCGATACGCACCGCATTCGGACATCGTCAGGTCCGGGGTCGATACGGCAAACTTCGAGGCATGAGTGCACCGGATGTCACCGCCCTTCTCGCCGAGTTGGAGCGCTCTCAGCCGGACCTTGCCGAAGAGGCCAGGACCGCCGTCGAATGGTTGACGGGTGGGGAGCCGCTGGAGACGGTAACCCAGCTCGACGTCTGCGAGTTTCTCTGGTACACCCTGCCGATCAAGGTGGGGCCGCTCAAACCAGGAGGCGACCACGAGCGCCTGGCCCGTTCGCTCGGGCAACTGCTGCGGCTCGGAGGGCTGGAGCGGTACGCCGACCTGTGCACGTCCCCCACGACGATCAAGATTTTGCGCACGTACGAGCGCGAGGGCGAGGACTCCGGCGCCAGCGCCTACCAGCAGGCGCTCGAGGCCACGGGCGTGCTCCCGCCCGACGTGCCGGAACTCCAGTGGAGCATGATCATGGGCCCTGAGGAGCTGGGCGCCCACCTGGCTTGCTCCGCCGCGCTCGAGCTGGCCATCGTCGCCCGCGCCAACGTCGACCGCACCGCGCTGACCCGCCGCTGGCTCACCGAGCCACGGGCCGAGCTGGGCGGCGACAGCTGGCTCAACCGGGTGCACGGCGAGCGGCTCAACCGCTGGGTGCTGGGCCGCGGCCCGGCCAGGCGGGAGCTGGCCCAGCCGTTCGAGGTGCGCCTGCACGCGCCCGTGACCCCGCAGCCCCTGCCCGCCCTGCACCGGCTGCTCTCCCTGGCCGCCGCCTCGGAAGGCAGCCTGCCACTGCGGCTCGCTCCGTCGCCGGAGGCGCTCAGGCTGCGTGAGCTCGCCGAGCGCGAGCTGGGGGCGATCAGCCGCGACGGCGCCAAGCTGATCATCACCGATTACGGCAAGCGGCTGCTCAAGTCCCCGAAGACGATGTGGAAGGCGGTCACCAAGCTGCTGCTGGCCAGGGGCGAGCACGAGTTCGAGGTGTCGGCCCGCGAGGCAGCGCTCATGCTGCTCGCCGACGGCACCCTGATGTCGCCCGCCGAGCTGCGCGAACGGGTGGCGGAGGTGGTCGGCGGTGAGGGCTGGCATCCCGCGACGAGCCTGGAGGACGTCTCCGCGCCCGTGACCGATCTGGTCGCCCAGCTCACGGCGCTGGAGCTGGCGTACAGCGACGAGCTGGCGGTGCGGATGCGCCGCCCTGGCCAGCTGGCCGCGCTGGCGGCGCTGCGCGCGCACGCGCTGCGGCCGAGGAAATACGTCAGCTCAGGGTGAGCTCCGGCCTCCGACCACGACCCCGGAGAGCCATTCGAACACGTACGGTAGCTACGATAGCGGGGAAACAGAGAAGGGGGGCCGTCATGGAGCTGTTCCCTGCCATGCCGCTCGCCGAGTGGACGGAGGCCAAGGAGACCTTTCACCGGTTCGCGCAGATCGTGGGCAAGATCCGGCTGGCTTCGAGCAACCGGCGCAACCACTGGTGGCAGGTGCCCTTCCACCCGACCGGGAGAGGGCTCACCACGCGGCCGATGGGCGGCCTGGGCGAGCAGCCGCTGTTCTGCGTCGACTTCGACCTCGTACGCCACCGCCTGGTGATCGACGTGCTCGACGGGCGCACCGCCGAGTTCAGCCTGATCGGGCGGTCGGTGGCGTCGTTCCACGACCGGCTGTTCGAGACCCTGGCCGGGCTGGGCATCCGGCCCGAGATCTGGGCTGTGCCGTTCGACATGGGCGACGACACGCCGTTCCCCGAGGACACCCTGCACGCCCGCTACGACCCGGTGCTGATCAACCGTTACTGGCGGGTCCTGTCGCAGGTGGTGCAGCTCCTCGACCGTTTCGCCGCCGGCTTCGCCGGCAAGACGAGCCCGGTGCACCACTTCTGGCACACGTTCGACATCGCCGTCACCCGGTTCACGGGGCGCGTGGTCCGGGTCTCGCCCGACGCCGACCCGGTGACCCGCGAGGCCTACAGCTGGGAGGTCATCAGCTCGGGCTTCTGGTTCGGCGACAAAGAACGGCCATGGCCGGCGTTCTACTCCTACACCGCGCCCGAGCCCGAAGGGCTGGAACGCGAGCCGCTGCGGCCCGCGCAGGCCGAGTGGCTGCCCGCCAGGGGCAGCCACCTGGCCGTGCTCCGCTACGACGACGTGCGGGGCATGGAAGAGCCGGTGGCGGCGGTGCTGGAGTTCCTCGACAGCGCCTACCTGGCGGGCGCCAAGCTGACCCGGCTCGACACCGACGCCCTGGCCTCGCCGGACGGCGTCACCGACCCCTACTACGGCAAGGCCTGAGAAGCGCGAAACGCCCACCCTCCGAGGAGAGCGGGCGTTCCACGAGTGCGTACCGGTGTGCAGGTCGCCTCTCGGCGAAAGGCACAACGCGGCTCCAGCCGAACGGTATTCCGCGAAGGCAATAGGTGAGGCCCGGGGACACTGATCACACCGGCCACGCGATGTATAACCCCGCCAGGCAGCCGGACATTCCCCGGCACCCTGATTTTTTCCGAGCGGCTGGGGAACGGGCAGCGACCCACCGGGCCGGGCCCGTCAGGCGGGCGGGCCGGGCTTGAGCCGGGCGGCCCTGGCCCGCAGGTAACGCTCCTGAGGGCGGCTCATCGCGCGACCGGCGGCCTCGTCGTACGCCTCGATGGCCGCCACGTCGTCGCCGGACATCTCCAGCAGGTGCGCCCGGACCGCGTACAGCCGGTGGTCCCCGGCGAGAAGGTCGTCGTGCCGGAGGCGTTCGAGCAGGTCGAGGCCCGCCTGAGGGCCGCGGGCCATGGCCACGGCGACGGCGTGGTTGAGCGCCACCATGGGGTTGCCGGACAGCTCCAGCAGGCGCTCGTACAGTGCCACGATCTGCGGCCAGTCAGTCTCCTCCGCGGTGGGCGCCTCGTCGTGAAGGGCCGCGATCGCCGCTTGGAGCTGGTAAGGGCCGGGCGTGCGGCGGGAGAGCGCGGCGGTGACGAGGGCGATGCCCTCCTCGATGGCGGCCGCGTCCCACAGGCCGCGGTCCTGCTCGGCCATCGGTATGAGAGCGCCGTCGGGGCTCGTACGCGCCGGTCGCCGCGCATCGGTGAGCAGCATGAGCGCGAGCAGCCCGGCCACCTCGGGGTCGTCGGTCAGCAGGTGGTGGACCACGCGGGCGAGCCTGATCGCCTCCGCCGCCAGCTCCGCGCGCTGCAGGTGGGGCCCCGAGGAGCTGGAGTAACCCTCGTTGAAGATCAGGTAGAGCACGTGCAGCACCGCGCCGAGGCGTACGGACCGCTCGTCCTCCCCGGGCAGCCGGAACGGCAACCCGCTCCGCTTGATCTGTTCCTTCGCCCTCGTGATGCGGCGCGTCATGGTGCCCTCCGACACCATGAAGGCGCGGGCGATCTCACGCGTGGTGAGGCCGCCCACCGCGCGGAGCGTCAGCGCGATCTGCGAGGCCGGCGCGAGCGACGGGTGGCAGCACATGAACAGCAGGACCAGCGTGTCGTCCGCCGCCGGGGCGACCTGGTCGGCGGCGGGCGACAGCCGCTCCTCCGGCAGCGTCCATGTCTCCTCCCGGCGCCGGCGTGCCTGCTCGCTGCGGAGCAGGTCGGTCAGCCGCCGCGACGCCACGGTGATCAGCCAGGCCCGCGGGTTGTCCGGCACGCCCTCGCCCGGCCACCGCAGGGCGGCGGCGAGCAGCGCCTCCTGCACGGCGTCCTCGGCGGCGGCGAAGTGCCCGTACCGACGGACGAGCGCGCCGAGGACCTGCGGCGCCAGCTCGCGCAGCAGGTCCTCGGTCGCAGGATCGCCCGTCACTCAGAAACCCATGTCGGCCGCGGAGTCGATGACGGGCCTGACATCGGCGTAGGCGTCGTCGTAGGCGCCGCCGGGGTAGGGGCACTGCCCCAGCCGGGCGGCGATCTCGGCGGCCCGGTCGAAACTCTCGCACTCGACGATCCAGTAGCCCGCGAGCACCTCCTGGGTCTCCGCGTACGGTCCGTCGGTGACGACCGGACGGCCGTCCTTCGAGTGCAGCCTCCTGGTGTGCACGGGCGCCGCCAGCCCCCGGGTCTCGACGAGCTCCCCCGACTCCTCCAGCTCCTTGTTGAACTCGGTCATGAACGTGACCATCGCCTCCACGGCCTCCGAGGTCCAGGCGGCCTCGTCGCCGGAGTCCTTGCCCGACAGCACGTCGTAGTCACGCTGCGAGCCGTACGACAAGATCATGTACTTCATCGTGGTGGGTCCTTTCTCCGTTGCCTCTCGCCGGGGACGTCGGAGCCGAGGCCGCGCACCGGACACCTTCCGGAGAAGATTCACACGAGCGCGCCGCCGCCGTCCACGCTCATGCCCCTCTGAGGCACCATCGAAGGCGTGCCATACGCAACCATCGGCGGCGTCAAGCTGTCCTACCAGGTCCGCGGCGCCGGACCGCCTCTCGTGCTGCTGCAGGGCCAGGCCAACGACCACCGCTGGTGGGACCCGGTACGAGCCGACTTCGCGGCCGCGTACACCACGGTCACCTTCGACTACCGGGGCACCGGCCACAGCGACAAACCCGACGAGCCGTACACGACCCGCGGGTTCGCCCTCGACGTGCTGGCCGTGCTGGACGAGCTGGGCGTACGGCGGGCGCACGTCTACGGCACGTCGATGGGCGGGCGGGTGGCCCAGTGGCTGGCGGCCGGCCATCCCGAGCGGGTCGGGGCGCTGGTGCTGGGATGCAGTTCGCCGGGCGGCGCCCACGGGTTCGAACGGGGCAACGACGTCCGCAGGTCACTGGCCCAGCCGGACCGGGCGGCGGCCGGGCGGGCGCTGCTGGAGCTCATGTACACACCCGCCTGGCTGGCCACGCATCCCGGCCCGCACCGCACCGTCGGCGACCCGGACATGCCGGCGTACGCGCGGCGCCGCCACCTGGCCGCGAGCGCCGGGCACGACAGCTGGGACGCGCTGCCCGCCATCACCGCCCCCACCCTGGTCGTGCACGGCACCGACGACGTGCTCAACCCGGCGGCCAACGCGCCGCTGCTGGCCGGACGCATCCCGAACGCGCGGTTGCGGATGGTGAAGGGGGCGCGGCACGCGTACTTCGAGGAGTTCCGTAAGGTGGCGAGCCCGCTGGTGCTGGAGTTCCTGGCCGGCTCGGCCTGAGTGCGGCCATGGTGCGTGGTCGGTGAGCGGGTGCTCGGCGGGCCCGGTCACCGGCGAGGACCAGCGTGTGATGGGTGTCGGGGGTGGCGAGCTGGGCCACCCACGTGGCAGTCCAGTCCTCGATGGGATCAAGACTCGCCGGTCGGGGCGTCCCGGCTCTGCCGGGCAGGCAGGGCATGGCCGGCGGCCCGGGTGAGGCGGGCGGACAGGGCTCGCAGGTGTGCGGTCAGTTCGGCCGGTTCGTGTACCTCGAACTCGCAGCCCAGCGCGAGCAGTCGGAAGGCGAGCCAGTCCAGGGTGTCGGCGTGCATGCGCAGCCGGCAGGTCCGCTCGTCCTCGCCGACGTCCTCGCCGACGACCTCGCCGACGACCTCGCCGAGCGCCCTGACGACCCCGAGGGCTACACCAGCGTCACGCCGTGGATGATCGGCCACGACACGGCCGGGCTCATCGACTGGCTGAAGGCCGCCTTCGACGCCGTCGAGCTCGGCCGCGTGACCGATGCCGAGGGGCGCATCGGGCACGCGGAGGTACGCATCGGCGACGCGGTGGTGATGATGTTCGACGCCCGGCCCGACTGGCCGGACACGCCCGCCTTCCTGCGCCTGTACGTTCCCGACGCCGACGCCGTGCACCGCCGGGCCGTCGAGGCGGGTGGGACGTCGGTCACCGAGGTCACCCATCTGTTCTTCGGCGACCGGGTGGGGCGTGTGCGTGACCCGTTCGGCAACCTCTACGCGGGGGGGGCGTACGAACCCGCGGCTCACCCGACCGGCGGGGAGGCGATGGTCACCAGGGGCACCGTCCTGATCCCCCAGATGACCCCGAGCCGCGGGTTCGCTTTCACTTTCCGGCGAACCGGTCGAGAGCCGCGAAGATCGTGTCCCTGAACGTGGGGCTGCCGGTGTGCCCGGAGTCCTCCACCACGACCAGCTCGGCGTCGGGCCAGGCGCGCGTGAGCTCGTAGGCCGTCTCCAGCGGGCCGCCCAGGTCGAGGCGGCCGTGGATCAGCACGCCGGGGATGCCGGCCAGCTTGTGGGCGTCGCGCAGGAGCGCGCCCTCCTCCAGCCACGCGCCGTTGGAGAAGTAGTGGGAGCAGATGCGCGTCAGGGCCATCACCGCGTCGGCGGGCCGGTCGCTGTAGGCGTTCGGCTTGCCGTTGACCTCCATGGAGATCACGGCGTCCTCCCAGGTGACCCAGTCGGTGGCGGCCTTCGCCCGTACGCTCTCGTCGGGGTCGGACAGCAGCCGCGCGTACGCCGCCAGCACCGCGAACGTGTCACCGCCACGATCGGCCTCGGGCACCCCCTGCAGGAACCGCTCCCGCGCCTCGGGGAAGAACCGCCCGACTCCCCGGTAGAGCCAGTCGATCTCGTAGCGGCGGGTGGTCGTGACGCTCGGGATGACGATCTCCGACACCCGCTCGGGGTGGGTCTCGGCGTAGGCGAGGATCAGCGTCGAACCCCACGACCCTCCGTACAGCAGCCACCTGTCGATCCCGAGGTGCTCGCGCAGCAGGTCCATGTCGGCGACCAGGTGGTGGGTGGTGTTGGCACTCAGGTCGGTGGCCGGGTCGGCGGCGTGGGGGCGGCTGCGCCCGCAGTTGCGCTGGTCGAACAGGACGATCCGGTAACGCTCGGGGTCGAAGGTGCGCCGCACTCCGGTCGAGCAGCCCGAGCCCGGCCCGCCGTGCACGACAAGAGCGGGTTTGCCCTCCGGGTTGCCGCAGACCTCCCAGTAGACAAGGTTGCCGTCACCGACGTCGAGCATGCCGTGGTCGTACGGCTCCATGGAGGGATTCAAGGCGGTTCCTCTCAAGACGTAACAGTGCTTGGATAAATGTAACAGCACTTAGATATCCGAGGACCGGTCGTCACCAATGCTCGGCGAGCAGGACGTCGAGCCGGCGGAGGTGTGCGCCTGCGCACCGCCTCGCCCAGCCGTCGCGGTGCGGCTCCCCCCACCGCGGCGAGACGCTCATGCGGCGCCGCCGCGCCGGGCGTCCACCTCGATCTCGATCTTCATGCGCGGGTCGGCGAGGCCGCACACGAGCATGGTGGCGGCCGGGCGCACCTCGCCGAAACACTCGCGCAGGACAGGCCAGCAGGGCTCGAAGTCCGCGCGGTCGGGCAGGAGGTAGCGCACGCGTACAACGTCGCGGAAGGTGCAGCCGGCCTCGGCCAGGGCGTCCCCGATGTTGCGCAGGCACTGCGCGGCCTGCTCCACCACGTCGTCGGAGATGGTCATCGTCGCGTAGTCGTAGCCGGTCGTCCCCGACACGTGCACCCGGTCACCGTCCACGACGGCGCGGGCGTACCCGATCCGCTCCTCGAAGGTGGAACCGCTGAGGATCGTGCGTCGCTCCGTCATGGACGGAACCGTACGCGAGGCGGCGGGGGCCGGGGTCAACGGGTGATCAGCACCGTGATGTGGTTGCTCTCGGGCACCACCCCGGCCTGCCGGTGCGCCTCCTTGAGCGCGTCGGAGGCGTAGTGCTGCCGCATGGCCTGCGCGTTCTCGCACTCGAACAGCACGACCGCCTCGTCGGGCTGCTCGGCGTTGACGCTGACGAGCGCCGTGCGCATGCCGGCCGCCCACCGGACCTCGGCCAAGCTGTCGAACGCCGCGCGCCACCGGTCGTAGTCGGTGAACCTCTGACGGACGAGCAGGTACTCCATGATCGAGCTCCAAGATATCTACAGCGTTGAGTTCAACCTAGCCGGAGTGTCCGAGAAATTCAACATCGATGACTATGCTTGAAGGAGTGACCACCAGGCCAGGAGGACGCCGGCCGGGCGCGACGCGGACACGGGTCGACATCCTGGCCGCCGCGCAACGGAGCTTCGCCGAACACGGCTACGTCCTCACCACGATCAGGGGCGTCGCCCGCGCCGCGGGCGTCGATCCGGCGCTCGTCCTTCAGTTCTTCGGCAGCAAGGACGGCCTCTTCGACGCCGCGCTCCGCGACGACCCGCCCGTCCGCGCGCTCGTCACGCTCGCCGGCGAGGGCGACCCGTCCGACCTCGGCCCCCGGCTCGCCGCCCGCTACCTGGAGTTGTGGGAGGACCCGCACACAGGCCCCCGAATGCTCGCCGTGGTCAGGGCCGCCACCGCGGCTCCCAGCGCCTCGGCGATGGTGACGGCGTTCATGACGGACGAGGTGATGTTGCCGCTGGCACGCGCCATCGGCGCCGACCAGGCCGAGCTGCGGGCCGCCCTGACCGGCGCCTACCTGTTCGGGGTCGCGAGCGCGCGTTACGTGCTCGGCGTCGCCCCGCTGGCCGCCCTGGACAGGGAGGCGGCGGTCACGTACGTGGCCCCTGTCGTGCAGCACCACCTCACCGGGGACCTCACGCCTCCCTGAGCCGCTGTCACGAGTACGTCAGTTCTCCCCCGCCCCAGGTCACAGATCTTGTATCCCTCAGGCGGACGCGTGCCGTGTCGATGCTGCTACAGAATGTGACCGAGCCGCCGGGCAGCAGCCCGCGGCAGCACCGACACGAGGAGAACCGCATGAAGACCACCCGCACGCGGATCGCCACTCTCACCACCGCCATCGGCCTCGTCCTGGTCGCGGGCGCCGGCCCGGCCGCGGCGGCGCCCGGATCGTCCCGGGCGGGTGACATCTGCCTGTGGAGCGGCAGGAACTACACGGGCGCGTCCTGGTGCTGGAACCCGGGCAACGGCTACGTCGACGTGCCGCCGGCCCTGCACGACAACGTCGGGTCGTTCCAGGCCCACGCCTCCGGCTGCTTCATCAACTGGATCCAGGTGCCCACCAGGAAGGAGACGCGCGTCGTCAGGAACGGCGACTACCGCAGGGTCTACGACAACGACTTCGGCGGCCGCATCGACGCGGTGGCGCCCCGCTGCTGACCCGGCCGCCCGCCGGGGTCAAGGACGCAGGACACGGCCTCTGCGCTCGCCCGTGAACTCCCCCGACTCCACCACGACGTGCCCCTCCAGCAGGACGTGGACGATGCCGGACGGGCGGGCGGAGGGGGCGGTGTAGGTGCCGGAGTGGCCGACGGCGCCGGGGTCGAAGACGCAGATGTCGGCCCAGGCGCCGGGGCCGAGCCAGCCCCGCCCGCGCAGGGCGAACTGGTCGGCCGTGGCCGAGGTCATCTTGCGCACCGCCTCCTCCAAGGAGACGACCCCGCGCTCGCGCACGTACGTACCGAGGAAACGGGGGAAGCAGCCCCATGTGCGGGGGTGTTCCAGGCCGACGGGCGCCCCGTTGTCGGAGCCGACGCCGACGAGCGGATCGGCCATGATCTCGGTCATGTCGTCCTCGGCCATCATGGAGACCACCATCGTGGCGGCGGGGTCGGCGGCGATCAGCGCGCACGCGACCTCCCACGGGTCCTCCTCCGCGACCGCCACCAGGGCGCGCGCCCCCGGGTCGGCGGTGACATCGGCCAGCGTACGGCCCGCGAACGACGGCTCGGCGTGCGCGGTGATCAGGACACCATCCGGGGTGCTGTCCTGCCACAGCCCCGCGCCCGTCCCGCCGGACCCGGCCACGGCGCGCAGCCGGGAACGCTCGCCCGCCTGCGTGAGCACCTCCCGCACCCGCCCGCCGGCCAGCGCCGACGGCGGCAGCAGCGCGGCGAGCATGGTGGCGCCCGCCAGGTAGGGATACTGGTCGCCCCGCGCGTCCACCCCGGCGACGCGGGCCGCGCGCAGTTTGCCGAGCAGCATCCCGGCCTGGCCGTGGTTGCGGCGGCCGGCGACCTTGCAGTGCGACACCTGCAGCCGTACGCGGGCCCGCCGGGCGATCTCGACGGCCTCGTCCAGCGCGGCGGCGAGCCCGCCGCCCTCGTCGCGCATGTGGGTCGTGTACGGCACCCCGTACCCGTGCGCGACCTCGGCCAGCGCCACCAGTTCTTCGGTGCCGGCGTAGCTGCCCGGCGGGTAGATCAGCCCGCTGGACAGCCCGCACGCGCCCGCGTCGAAGGCCGCCGCGGCGAGGTCGCGCATCCGGTCGAGGTCGCCCTCGCGCAGCGTCTCGGCGAACCCGGCCACGGCCGCGCGCAGGGTCGAGTGGCCGACGAGGGTGGCCACGTGGTTGGTCGGCCCGGCCGCCGCGACGGCCTCCAGAAATCCGGCGAACGTCCAGTCGGGCACGTTCTCGCCCGTCAGTTCCTCCAGCGCGGAGGCGTCGGGCGCGTAGGAGAAGCCGCAGTTGCCGTTGATCTCGGTGGTGACGCCCTGGAGCAGTTTGAACGGCTGCGGCTCCGCCATCAGGGGCACCAGGTCGGAGTGCGCGTGGGCGTCCACGAACCCGGGCGCCACGGCCAGCCCCGCTACGTCGATCTCCCGCCGCGCGCGGGTCCGCCGGTCCACGGTGACGACCCGCCCATCCGCAACGGCGACATCACCCACATAAGCCGGAGATCCGAGACCGTCGTACACCGTTCCGCCACGAAGGATGAGATCGACCATGAAGCCACCCAACACTCCACAGATCAGCAAATCTTGTCTTCAGCCACTGAATAAGCTGACTCGGGTTGGTGCGATACGACGAAGGGCCCTTTCCGTCCGTACGCTCAGCGCCCCGGCGGGGTGATGCCTGCGATCTTCGCGGCCAGTTCGGCCAGGTGCGCCAGCCACCGGTCGTCGGCCGCGTCCGGCACGACCACGATGACGTGGTCGATGCCCAGCCCGGCGAGCTCACCGCAGCGCTGGATACTTTCCTCGACGCTCTGGCCGTCGGGAATGCGCATGTGGAGGGTCTTCTCGATGTTCTCGTAGGGCCGTCCCAGTCGCTCGCAGTGGGCCCGCAGCACGCCCAGCTTGTGCCGTACGTCGGCGCCGTACATAAGGTTGCACATGTCGGCGTACTCGGCGACGAGCCTGAGGGTCTTCTTCTCCCCGCTGCCGCCGATGAGGACAGGCGGGTTCGCCTGGGGCGCGTTGAGCGTGCGCCCCAGCCGGTAGTGGCGGCCCTCGTACGGCTCGTCCGTGTCGCTGCCCATCTGCCGGACGATCCGGAGCGTCTCCTCCAGCCGCTCGAACCGCTCCGCGCGCGGCGGGAACGGCAGGCCGAGCCCGCGTGACTCGGGCTCGTACCAGCCGGCGCCGATGCCGAGCACCGCCCGCCCACCGGAGAGCGCGTCGAGGGTGCTGACCTGCTTCACCAGCAGGCCGGGCTCGCGGTGGACGGGGCAGGTCACGAGTGCGCCGAGGCTCACCCGGTCGGTGAGGGCGGCGGCGTAGGACAGCGCGCCGTACGCCTCCAGCATCGGGTCCTCCACCGCCCCGAAGTTGGGGATCTGGAAGAGATGGTCCATCACCCAGAAGCTGCGCAACCCGGCCTGGTCGGCACCCCGGGCCGCGACGGCGAACCTGGAGGCGATGGCGGCGTCGCCACCGGGCCAGGTGAAACGAGGGCAGGTCAGGCCGAGGTCCATGGATCACTCCTTGATCGGGGCATGAAAAAACCCTCTCGCCTGGATGTGGTCCGAGGCGGAGAGGGCTCCGTGAACTTCTATTATCTCACACCATTCCCAGCAGGATAGGAGCGGCGTTCACCGCGCCGTGGACGACCAGGAGGGGCCACATCAGGCGGTAGCGGCTCCACAGGTAACCGAGGAACAACCCCTGCACCCCTTGGTTGACGAACGCGGAGGCCAGGTCGCGAGGAAGGTCGCCCGTGCCCTGGATGCCGATGTGCCAGGACGCCCAGAGCAGCGAGGACAGGACGATGGCGGGCCAGGGGCCGAGCAGGTGTTCCCATCGGGTCTGCAGCCAACGCCGGTAGAAGACCTCTTCGAGCAGGGCGTTGACGAGGAACACCACAACCACGGTGACCACCAGGGTGAGGGTGTCGACGGTCGCCGCGAAGTCGCTGGTCGGCGGGGCCAGTGGGCTCGCGTAGGAGAGGACGAGCCAGGCGGCCACCGGCGCCGCGGGGCCGTAGCGGCGCCAGGCCGTCGACGGCTCGCGTACGAGGGTGACGGGGTCCCGCCTTGACCACCAGAAGAGCGCCGTGGGCACGGCCGCCAACAGTGCGAGCTTGAGCGCCGTGGGCGCGGGTTCGCCGCCGACCGACCACCGTAACGCCACGGCGAAGACCAGCGCCGCCATCAGCAGCACGACCGCCTGAACCCGGACGCCACGCCCTCCCGTCACCCCACCCGGGGGCTCCGTCCTGGGCGGCACCAGCCGTACGAGAGCCAGCCCGGCCAGCACCGGGATCCAGCGGTGCCACATGGGCACGGTGTCGACGTGGTCGGCGGAATAGCGGATGTCGGTGGCTCCGGTCAGCACCAGCCACAGCGCCGATCCGGCGATCAGGGCCAGGCCACCGCCCAGGACGGCATAGTTGATGTTATTTCGCACGCTTGTACTGTATAGGAAACCGTACGACTGTGCTGTAATGGGAGCATGCCGAAGATCGTTGACCACGAGCAGCGGCGCGAGGAGATCGTCCGCGTCGTGTGGCAGGTCGTCAGCAGCGAGGGCATCGAAGGGGCCACCGTACGCAAGGTCGCCGAGGCGGCGGGCATCTCGGTCGGCGGCCTGCGCCACTACTTCGACACCCAGCGCGGCCTGCTGCGCTTCGCGGCGGAGGCGGTCGCCAGAAGCGTCACCCGGCGCATCACCGCGCGCTACCACGCGGACATGCCCGGCGAGCGCCGCGCCCGGCTCATGCTCGAAGAGCTGCTCCCCCTCGACGACGAGCGGCGGGTGGAGGTCGACGTCTGGCTGGCGTGTCTGCTGCGCTCCCACGTGGACGAGTCGCTGGCGCGGCTGCGCCACACGGGCTGGGTCGGCGAGCGCCACATCTGCCGCCTCGCGGTCGCCTCCTGCCACGGCCTGCCGCTGCCCGACCGGCCTGGCCAGGAGCTCGCGCGGGCCGATCTGGAGAGACAGGCCGGGCGGCTCCACGTGTTCATCGACGGCCTGACCCTGCACGCGGCGACATACCCGGACAGGTTCACGCCGCAGTCTGTACGCAGGATGCTCCACGACGAGCTGCGCCTGCTGACCGGGACACCGACGCCGGCGTGACCACGTCTCCGCAGGCAGAAGGGCCCGGCTCCCTCGACCGGGAACCGGGCCTGCCGGATGCGCGAGCCGGACGGGTCAGCCCAGCGAACGGACCTGCCCGTCGGTGCCCAGCACCGCCACCGCCTGGTCGCCGTACTGCACGATGACCCTGCCCTGGCTGCCCTGCCGCCGCACCTGCGTGGTGACGGGGGCGCCGTCGTTCAGGCGCACGCAGATCTGGTCGCGCGTGAAGGACGTGCGGTTGCGTGAGCACCTCAGCTCAAGGTGAGACGTGCCCGCCCGCGGGTTGAAGGGGTTGTACATCACCGGAGCCGACGTGATCCAGCCGCAGTAGCCCCCGCCTTGCAGGGCGACCACCTGGTTGCGCGCGCTCACGCTCGCCGACCCTGCGGGGGCGTTGCCGCCCGTGACGAAGGTCTCGCTCACGCGGAACGGTGTGTCACGCAGATCGATGTTCCCCCGGCCGTCGGCCCTGCCGGTGCACGCCATCGCGGCGCCGTACGGCATGCTCGTCACGGTCGTCGAGGCGTGCCGCAGCGAACCGGTGGACGACGCGAAGGTCAGGTCGCCGATGTCCACGGTCATGGTGCGGGGGTCGACGCGCAGCCGGGTGAAGGTCGTCCTGACGTTCGTGCCAGGCGAGGCTCCGCCGGCGGTGTACTGCGAGAAATTGACGTCCTGGCCCGTCCTGGCGAGCGTGATGTATTCGGCAGGCGTGGTGGCCATGTTATGGCAGTACGCCGTGAACACGTTTCCGTTGTTGATGAGCAGATACGTGCCGTCCCTGGCGAGCGGAATCGTCCGCCGGACGTCCTGGCATGTGCTGAAGACGGGCAGGGCCGCGGCGTGCGCCGGAGCCTGGGCCGCCACCGGCAGGGCGGCGGCCATTGCCGCCATAAATGCCGATATTCGGACGTGCTGTCGAGCCATGAGTTTTCCCCTCCAGCTGCGAACGGGACCGTTTGCGTTGGGGAGATTAACAAACACGTCATGGCCCGGACGGCGCGGCCGGGCGCGCGTGGGACAATCAATGGTCAAAACCATTTTAGGCCGCACCGCGGTGAAAACCAGCGCTCCACAAGAATGTGATTGCGAGCCCGGAGAGAAACTGATTTCGCGCGGCTCAAGCCCGGTGGGCGGACAACAGGACGAGCGCGGCCTGTTTGGCGGCCTCGCCCGCGCGCCCACCGCATCGTGATGCGCGGCCACGACGGTCGCCCCCTCGACCAGCAGGAGCAGTTGGCGGCCCGGAGCGGGCGGGTCCGCGGTGAGCTGGTCGGCGGGGTCGTCGCCCGCGGCGGCCGAGGCGTCGGCCAGCCAGCCCGCCACCCGCTCGCTGCGCGCCCGCAACATGGCCTCCACCAAGCCGTCCCGCCGACCACACCTCGACGGAGGCGACGCTGGCATGGACCGCGATCCTGTGCGCCGCCGCCTCCGCCGTCGCCATCACCACCGGCCGTACGCGCACGATCCCGGCACGGCGCTGACGCATCCGCTCCGCGGGGCGCTCCAACGCGCGGATCCCCCTCGCGACGGTCTTCAGAGGCGCCCTGAAGCCCTCCTGCTCTTCACCGGCCGCTCAGAGGCGTCCGCGGTCAGTCGCAATAGACGTCGGTCACGCCTTCGAGCGGCCTGCCGCTGCCGACCTGCCCCGCGAAGCTGATGCACTTGCCCTTGGCGGAGACGCTCACCGGACCGGCGTACGTCGTGTAAGAGCCTTTGTCCGTCTGACTGCCCCCTCCGCTGGCGGAGATGTCCACCCTGATGTACTGCTTCTTGCCCGGCTTGTTCGTGTACGTCATCGCACAGTTCTTGCCGGTGGACGAGTTGTAGTAGACGGCGATGTAGCCGCCCGTGATCGACCAGTTGTCAAGATGAGTGCCCGAACACCCGGCTGCCGTGGCAGGGGCCGCGGTGCCGACCATGAGCCCTGCTCCCAGCAGCAAGGAGCCACCAAGGCCGAGCACCATTCGCCACATACCTTGCTTCACTTGTCCTCCTTAACATGACTTCCGGAGGACTATACCGACATAAACCGATCCGCCCTCGTCCCCACACACGGCGTGCCCCCGCCTACGCCGTGGCGGCCCGGAGGCCGAGGGCGACGAGCACCACCGCCGTCACCTTCCCGACCGCGCGCTTGAACCGGGTCTTGTGCAGGATGTTCGCCCCCCGGTGAACGAGGGCCGTCCAGGTCAGCAGCCACGCCGCCACCAGCAGTGCCTGGGCGGTGGCCAGGGTGAGGATCTGCCCGCCGAGATGACGGCCGGCCACGAGGAACTGCGGGACCAGGGTCAGGTAGATCGCGGCCGCCTTGGGGTTGAGCACGTTCGCGAGCAGGGCCTGGGTGAAGACGGAGCCGCCCCGTACCCGCCGATCCGCCGGCGGGGGAGGCGGGGGCAGGGTCGTGGAGCGCCAGGTCCACACGCCCAGGCCGACCAGGTAGGCGGCGCCGAGGAGCTTGACGGCGGTGAAGGCCTGGCTGGAGTGCATGACCAGCGCCGACAGACCGGCGGCGGCCAGCGTCGCGTGGGCGTACAGGCCGGTGACCGTACCGAGGACAACCGGGAGGGCCTGGCGACGGCCGCCGGCAGTGACGTGCCGGATCAGCAAGGTCAGGCTCGCGCCCGGGGTGACGATGACGGGCAGGATCGCGAGGAGGAACCCGGCGACCGCGTACGGGTGGATCACGCCTCCGGCACGACCCGGTAATGGGTGGTCAGGCGCCGGTCGTCGTCCAGGATGTGAAAGGCCAGGGCGGGCGGTTGCTCAAGGTCGGCGGGCCGGTCGCCCTCCCACGGCAGGCGCAGGGTCCAGGTGACGGCCGGGGCCACGATCAGCGGACGGCCGCCGAAGGTGGAGACGGCAGCGGTGTGGGCGTGGCCGGTGAGCACGGCGACGACCTGCGGATGGGCGTCGAGCAGCTCCGCCAGGTCGCCGGTTCCCTCCAGCCGCTGGGAGTCGGGCAGCGGGTGGTGGAGCGCGACGGGCGGCTGGTGGAAGGCGATCAGCGCGGGCGTGCCGGGGGCGAGCCCGTCGAGCGTGGCGTGCGTCCAGGTGAGGGTTTCGGCGTCGAGGCGGCCCTCGTCGCGGCCGGGGATGGTGGAGTCGCACATCAGGATGGCGGCGCCGCCGACGTGGTGCACCTCGTTGATCGGCCCGGAGCCGGGCGGTTGCCGCAACATCGCCTTGCGGTAGGCCGGGCGGGCGTCGTGGTTGCCCGGACAGGTGAGCACGGGGAAGGGGGCGGCGAGAACCTGGGCGGCCTGCTCGTACTCCGCTTCCTCGCCGTGATCGGCGATGTCGCCGGTGACCAGCACGGCGTCGACCGGGCGGGGAAGGGCTCGCAGGTGGTCCATGACCCGGGTGGCGCGACGGAGCGCTCTGTCGGTGCCGTCGAGGTGCAGGTCGCTGATCTGAGCCAGCAACAACGTCATCGTGTCGTCCCATCCTCTAACGGATAAAAGATTTTATCCGTTAGAGACGGTAGAGTACGAGGGAGCAGACAGGCAAGCGGGAGGGTTGGAGTGGAGCGCTGGCCGGCCTTGGCCCTGGCACTGGCGGGCACGATCCGCCATGACGGCGACGGCGGCGTCGCCGATGACCTGGCCACGCCGCGGAGCACGGCCCGCTGGATCCACCAGCAGGCCGAGCCGCTGACCGGGCTCGTCGACGTCGCGGGGCTCACGGTGGACGACAGGCTCACGGGCGAGATCGTCGAGCTGCGGCGGGCCGTACGAGCGCTGTTCGCGCACGCGGTCAGCCCCGCGCCGCCGAGCCGGGCCGACGCCCACCGGCTGATGCCGGTCGAGCAGGCGCTGGCCCACCTCAACGGGACGGCCGCCCGCGAGAGGATCGCCCCGCAACTGGCCTGGCCCGCGGGCGCGGCACCCCGTACCGACGTGCTGTCGGCCGAAGCCGACGCCAACGTGCGGCTGATCGCGGCCCTGGCCCGTGCCGCCATCGACTTCCTGAGCGGCCCGCAACGTGAGCGACTGCGAGCCTGCAACGCGCCACGCTGCGTACGCTATTTCGTCAGGAGCCACGGGCGGCAGGAGTGGTGCAAGCCGTCATGCGGCAACCGCGCCCGTGCGGCCCGCCACTACCAGCGCCACAACGCCCCACCCGCCCCGGATGCCTGACTCCCGGTGCGCTCACGGCTGGGCGCCGTCGGTGTGGAGGATCCGGCAACGCTCGGGCGCGGCCGGATCCCGGTCGACGACCTGGATCGGCGGCCATGCCCATGGCCGGACGCCGATGCCGGGCACCCGCGAGAAGCCGATCCGTCCCCGGGTGCCTTCGACCGCGACACGCGGCCAGATCGAACTGCTCGACAACGAGTGGTCCCCGGAGCAGATCGTGGGACATCTGCGGCTGACGCACGCCGGCAACCCGGTCATGCGGATCAGCCACGAAAGCATCTACCGCGCGATCTACACGACCCGGTGGAACTGATCCGCGTGAGCTGTGCGCCAAGCTGCGCACGCGCCGTCCCATCCGCAAGAACAAGAAGAACACGGTCAAGGGCCAGTGGCGTTCCCAGATCACCGGGGCACGGCCGATCGAGGAACGGCCTGCCGCAGCCGACGCCCGGACCGAGATCGGCCACCTCGAAGGCGACCTCATCGTCGGAGCCAAGAACAGCCAGATCGCGACGCTGGTCGACCGCAAGTCCCGCTACCTGACCATGGTCGCGCTACCCAGCCGTCACACCACGACGGTCATCCCCGCCCTGCAGCAGGCGTTCACACGGACGGATGCACGTCTACTAAGCTTTCGCTGTCAGGCGAGCAGTTTGTCGGGAGTGATGGGCAAGGTCCTGATGCGTTTGCCTGTGGCGTTGTAGACGGCGTTGGCGAAGGCAGCCGCAGCTCCGACCGTGCCGAGCTCGCCGATCCCGCGGGCGCCTGTGGGGCTGAGTCTGGTGTCGGGGTGGTCGAGGAAGTGCACGTCGATCTCCGTGGTGTCGGCGTTGACCGGTAGCAGGTAGTCGGCGAGGTTGGCGTTGGAGATCCGGCCGGTTGCGCCTTCGACCTTGCCCTCTTCGAACATGGCCGCCGCGAGCCCGAACAGCACTCCCCCGGTGATCTGGTTGCGTGCGGTTTTCGCGTTGAGGATCGCCCCCGCGTCCACCACGGTGGTGAAGCGGCCCAGGCGCGGGTCCCCGGTCCACCGGTTGACCCTGACCTCGCAGAAGTGCGCGGCATAGGAGGCATAGGCGTGGCTTTCGTCCAGGGGCGCACTGGTGCCCTGGGCTCCGACCTCGGCGGTCCTGGTCAGGGTGAGCAGCTCACCGAACCCGACTGACGTGCCCGCACCGACGAGACGGCCTCCGTCGTAGCGCACGTCGCCGGCTCCGACCAGCGGTGAGCCCGCGGCCGTGGTGGCGTGCTCGACCAGCTTTCCGATCGCCTCCTTCGCGGCCACCAGGATCGCGGGCGTCACGGTCGAGGTGGCGGCCGAGCCGACCGCGCCGTAGATGTCGTTGTTGCCAGCGACGGGCAGTCCTGAGTCGCCGAGTGCGGGCCTGATGCGGTCGACGGGCACCTCCAGAGCGCGGGCCCCGGTCATGGCCATGATCGTCCACATCCCGGTCCCCGCGTCGGACGTGGCGCAGCCCACGGTGGCGGTGCCGTTCGGGCGGAAGGTCACCCGCACTGTCGTAGACGCTCGGCCCGAGTCCAGGATGGCAGTGGACATGCCGAGTCCGACCTGCCAGTCACCGTCGGTGACCGCGGCCGGCTGGGTGCTGCGGCGCGACCAGCCGAACCGCTCGGCGCCTACCCGGTAACACGCGTCGAGATGCTTGCTGGAGTACGGCTTCGCCTCGATCAGGGTCGACTCCAGGTAGTTCTTCATGCGGAGCTCGATGGGGTCCATGCCGAGCCGCACGGCCAGCTCGTCCATGGCGCTCTCCAGGGCGAAGGATCCGGCCTCGTCGCCGGGGGCGCGCATGATGGTGGCGGTGGGCAGGTTCATGTCGGGGGTGACCATCAGCCTGATGTCGACGTTCGGGGCGAGGTAGTACTTCGGCGTGGTGCGGTAGCCGGGATCCTCCACGATGCTCTGGCTGGTCGTGTGGTGCTTGATCGCGTTGAGCCGCCCGTCCCTGTGCGTGCCGAGTCCGAACGTTTGCGAGGAGGCTGCCCGGTGGCCGGTAACGGTGAAGAGTTGCTCGCGGCTGGTCACGACCTTGACGGGGCGGGCGAGCGCGAGGGCGGCGGCCGCGGCCAGCAGGGCGGGCGCCCAGGTGAACGCCTTGCCGCCGAAGGCGCCGCCCACGTACGGGCTGATGACGTGCACGTCGGCCGGCTGAACGCCGAGCACGGTGGCCAACTCCAGCGCGTGCGCCGCCGGTCCCTGCGTGCCGCTGTAGATCGTCAGTTTCCCGTTCTGCCAGGCGGCCACGGCCGCGTGCGGTTCCATCATGTTGTGGTGCCTGGGCGGGATGTCGTAGGTCTCTTCGACCCTGACCTGGCTGGCGGCCAGCGCGGTCTCGATGTCGACGTCCTGGGGTTTCTTGATCGGTTGCCCGAGCGGCAGCCCGGTGACGGGTGGGTCCGCGGGGTTCTGCTTGGCGTCCTCGAAGGAGGATTTCGGGGGCAGTGCCGTGTACGTCACTTTGATGAGCGCCGCGGCGTCGCGGGCTTGCTCGATGGTCTCGGCCACGACCATCGCGACGATCTGGCCGTAGTAGTGGATCTCGCTGTCTGCGAGCGGGTGGCGGGCCTCCGCGAAGACGGGCGCGAGCGGGGGCGGCAGCGTGCCACGAAAGGCCGGCCGGTTGCCGGGAGTGTAGATCTCGATCACGCCCCCGGCGGCGCGGGCCGCGCTCAGGTCCATCGAGACGATCCGGCCGTTGCCGATCGTGCTGGTCACCATGTGCCCGTAGACCATCGCGGGCAGGTTGTGGTCGGAGGCGTACTTGGCCGCGCCGGTGACCTTGGCGCGGGCGTCGATCCGGTCCATCGTGGGTTGTGCCATATCAGCCTGCCAGGTGGACGAGTGCGCGGACGATGGTGCGGCGCAGCAGCGCCGGTTTGAAGGCGTTGCGGGACAGCAGGCGCGAGCCGTCGGCGGCGTGCTCCACCGCCGCCTGGAACGTCTCCAGTCGCATCGGCTTGCCCTTCAGCGCCTGCTCGACGGCGGGCAGCCGCCATGGCCTGGTGCCCACGCCGCCGGCCGCGACGCGGGCCTCGCCGATCACGCCACCCCTCACGTTCACCGCGACGGCCGCGGAGCAGAGCGCGAAGTCATACGACTGCCGGTCGCGCACCTTCACGTACGTGGACCTGCGCGCCCACGGCAGCGCGGGCACGGCAACGCCGGTGATCAGCTCACCCGGCCGTAACTCGTTCTCCTGATGCGGTGTGCTGCCCGGCAGCCGGTAGAAGTCGGCCAGCCGCAGCGAGCGCTCACCGCCGGCGCCGCGCAGCGACAGACGGGCGTCGAGCGCGATGAGCGCGACGGCCAGATCGCTGGGGTGGGTGGCGACGCAGGCGTCGCTGGTGCCCAGGACGGCATGTGAGCGGTTGTGACCGTCGACGGCCGAGCAACCCGAGCCGGGCGAGCGCTTGTTGCACGGGGTGGCCGGATCGCGGAAATACCCGCAGCGGGTGCGCTGCAGCAGGTTGCCGCCGATGGTGGCCATGTTCCTGATCTGCGGTGAGGCGCTCTGCCGCAGCGCCTCGGCCAGCATCGGGTACGGGCCCGCGACCAGGTCGTGCCCGGCCACGTCGGCCATGCGCTCCATGGCCCCGATGGACAGGCCCTTGGCGCCGGCCCTGATGCCGCGCAGCGGCACGGCCGTGATGTCCACGACGTGCGCGGGGCTGATGACCTCCAGCTTCATGAGGTCGACCAGCGTCGTCCCGCCCGCCAGATAGGCGGATCCGTCGCGTGCCTGCTCCAACGCCTCGCCCACGCTGCGCGCGGCGGCGAACGTGTAAGGTCGCATCACGCCCCCTCCTTGGCCATCCGCACCGCTTGCACGATCTGCTGGTACGCGCCACAACGACAGATGTTTCCCGACATGTGCTCCCGGATCTCGGCCTCCGATCCCGCGTACCCCTCCTCGATCAGCGCGACGGCGGACATGACCTGCCCCGGCGTGCAGAACCCGCACTGCAATCCGTCGCACTCCACGAACGCCCGCTGGACCGGATGCAGCCGGTCCCCGTCGGCCAGTCCTTCGATGGTGATCACGGCCTTGCCGCTGACGCCGGCCGCGAGCGTGAGACACGACAGCACCCGGCGACCGTCCACGTGCACGGTGCACGCGCCGCACTGGCCGCGGTCGCAGCCCTTCTTGGTGCCGGTGAGGTCCAGTCGCTCGCGCAACGCGTCCAGCAGTGTGACGCGCGGGTCGAGGCTGAGTGTGCGCGCCTTTCCGTTCACCTTCAGCGCGACCTCCACGACCGCGGCGCCCGCGGCGCCCGCGGCGGTGGCGGCCACAGCCGGCCGCGGGTGCTCCGCGATGGCGGTGAGCCCCGCCGCTGCGGCCGAGGTCAGCAGGAATCCGCGGCGCGACACCTCGTCGTCGCGTGACTGCTCTTCCATGTATCAGTCTCCATTTCCTCTGGGCGGCGTCCTGGGCACCGGTGAGCACTGGGGCGCCCCTAGTGACCGCCGCGTGGAAGGCCCGAAGCCGGTAGGAGTACCGGATATCGGACAAGCGCGGCAGCGGCACACGCAGCGAAACCCGGACCCGCCGGACCGCCGCGGCGGGCGCGATGGCGGCGGCGTCCAGCAAGCCGATCCTGAGCACATCTCCTCCCGAACTCGATACCAATAGGTACTGAGTACCATAACGTATCAAGTTCCATCGGGATAGACTGAACGCATGCCGGCCGAATCACTCCAGGAACGCAAGCGGCAGAAGGTGCGCAACGCCATCGTCACGGCCGCCTACGAGCTGTTCGGCGAACGCGGGTTCGACGACGTCACGGTGACCCAGATCGCAGAACGGGCCGAGGTCGGGCGCACCACGTTCTTCCGCTACTTCGGCGATAAGCAGGAGGTCGTGTTCGCCGACGACGAGCGGACCATCGCGGCCCTGATCGGCACCCTGCGGCGCGAGGCCGAACGGCGCGCGCCAATCGGCGACTCACTGGCCGACGCGCTCGGCGCGATCAGGGCGGCCACGCGGGAAGGCCTGACCGGGTGGACGGCCACGCCGGCGCGATCCGCGGTGCACGCCCGGCTGCTGCGCCGCCATCCCGAACTGATGGCGCGACTGCTGCTGAAGCAGCAGCAGGAGGCCACCTTGATAGTCGACGCGCTGACGGAGCACGGCGCAACGCCCATGGCCGCGACCCTGGCCACGCAGGTGTCACTGGCCTGCCTCTACACGGCCATGCAGACCGCCGACGATCCCGCGAGTCTGCCGGAACTGGTCGAGGAGTTCTTCGCCAGACTCGACGGCCTCACCGGGTAATCCGGCTAGATCACCTCAAAGTCGGTCACCATCGCCATGTCCTCGCATGCAAGGTTGCGCGCCAGAACAGCACGCACTCCAGCGACCCGCTCTCCTGGTGCCTGTTGCGGGCGGCGTAGGCGAAGCCGCTTCTGGAGCCGGGGGTGTAGGCGTAGTGACCGGCAACCCTCCGCTGTACCGGGTGTTGAGGTGCCCGGTCACCTGGCGGACCCACAGACCGGCGCCGTACCACGAGTCGCTCCGTGACGCCGATCTCCGGCTTGGCCACCGTCCTGCCGATGGACGTCGCGTTCAGCACCGTGCCGGGCATCTTCGATCAACACGCGCCACAGGGAATCCGGCTTCCCAAGGGGTTGACCGGGCGCGAGCACATGACGTCATCGTCACCAGGGCCTGGCCGAACTGGACGATGCGAACAGCCTTACACCGCGTGTTCCCGCTGGACCCGGACGCCAACCGCGCCGTCGCCAGGCGGTCTGACAGCCCTACTCGGCCGTCTCCTTGAAGCGCTTGAGGCGGCGTTCGGAACGGCGTACCGCCCACACCGTGGTGACCAGGGCGAGGGCCAGCAGCGGATAGCCCATGGTGATCTTCGCGAGCGCCAGCCAGCCGGTGTAGTCCTCCTCATACAGCCAGCGCTGCACTACGTACCTCGCGGCGAACACCGCGGCCAGCGCTGCCGTGGCCACGTCGTAGCCGAAGCGGGACGGCCTGTCCTTCGTCCACTCCATCGGCACCCGGTTCAGCACGCTCCAGGCCACTCCGGCCAGCGGCCTGCGAACCAGCATCGACAACACCAGCACGGCGAAGCAGGCCAGGCTCAACCAGATGCCGAACAGGAAGAACCCGCTCGCAGAACCGGAGCGGTAGGCGATGAACGAGGCGATGGCGATGCCGATGAAACCGGACACGGCAGGCCGCAGCGGTTGCTTGCGGATCACCCGCAGCACGATGAACGCGATCGCGGTGCCCACCGCGCTCCAGATGCCTGCCTGCAGTCCGAACATCGCGTTGCCGGCGACGAACACCATGACCGGGAAGGAGGAGTAGAACAGCCCGGCCAGACCACCTGTCTGCTCCCACGCCGTGGGCACCCTGCGTTGCCCTTGCTCGGTGGGAGGGGGTCCGGTCACGACAGGTCCCCACTGGGGATCCAGCTTCCGTGGAAGCCCAGCGGCACCCGTACCGGAAGGTGGACGGTGGCGATCGGGGCGCCGGTGAAGTCCTGGGCGGCCAGGATCACCAGGTCGCTGGCGCCCCGGTCCGGATCGTGCACGAAGGCCATCACGTACCCGTCGTCCTCGGCCGCGCCGGCGGACGACGGCACGAACACCGCCTCGCCGACCGCGGCGTCACGGCCGAACCCGTGCGTCTCCACGGTGCCGCGCACGAGATCGTGCTTGAGCAGCACGCTGCCGAAGGCGTCGTCGTCCAGGTCCTGCAGGTCCTCGACGCCGGCGGGCACGGTCGTGCTCACGGCGGTGTATCCGTAGCGATGCGGCGCGCTCACCACGCGCTCGTCCACCCGCGGGAACTCCTGGGCACGGTCGTGCAGTCGCTGTTCGGCGACCTTGCCGCCGGTGAGGTCCACGGTGAACCGGTGGAGTGTGGGAGTGCCGGTCCCCTCGAATTTGGCCATGTCGAACGCCTGGGGATAGCGGATCACGTCGATCACGACGCGGTCGCCGTCGTCGTAGGCGTTGAGGGTGTGGTAGATCCAGCAGGGCTCGATGTCCAGCCAGCGCACCCCGGAGCCGTCGCGTGGCAGCAGCCCGAGGCGCGCCCCGTGCGTATCGTCCCAGGCGTAGGGGACCGTCGACCCGCCCGCGGCATCCGTGCTCGCGATGACCGGCAGGTCGTAGAGGATCACGTACTTTCCGGTGAGCGCGAAGTCGTGCATCATCGGCCCGCCGGTCACCGGCACCTCTCGCGCCGAGGACACCAGAGCGTCCGCACCGACGACGATGTGCTCGACCGCGTCAGGCCGCCCCCAGCGGTAGGTGATCGCGTGGAGTTCTCCCGTGCGCGGGTCGAGCTTGGTGTGCGCCGCGTAGCCCGCCGGCAGCGTGCCGCCGAAGTCGAAGGGGCCGACCGTCTCCAGATCGTCGCTGAGCTCGTACGGCCGGGGCCCCGACTCCACCAGCGCCAACGTCCGGCCGGCGTGGCCGATCACATGGGTGTTGGACGCGAAGTCCATCCCCTCGAAGACCGGCCCCGGCCGCGGCTGCTCGCCGAGCGCCTGAGCCACCATGGCCGAGCGCACCCAGCGGTTGCGGTACCACTCGGCTCGCCCGTCCCGCAGACGAACTCCGTGCACCATCCCGGTGCCGAGGAACAGGGAGCTTGCGCCGGGATCGTCGAGTCCCAGCGCGTTCGGCCCGTTGCGCAGATAACGTCCGTTCAGCTCGGGGGGAAGGGTGCCGCTGACCGGGAGATCGTACGCGGTCACCTCCTCGGTGACCGGGGCCGAGGCGTTCGTGGGAGGCATGCTCGTCCTCTCAGGCGTTCGGCCCGCGCGGGGCGCGCCGATCGATTCAGTTTGCATAACAATGTTGTGTAACAATGTTATGGCATAATGTCAACCATGAGCCCCAAGCCTGCCGATCCCGCCGTCCGAACCGGACTCATCGAGGCCGCCGCACGCGTCCTGGCCGAGGAAGGCCCGAAAGCCCTGACCACCCGGCGCCTGGCCCATGAGGCCGGCACCTCCACGATGGCCGTCTACACCTACTTCGGCAGCATGGACGAGGTGTGGCACGCGGTACGCAAAGAAGGCTTCGCCCGGCTCGTCGCGCACCTCGACGCCACTGCCGACCTGACGGACCCGGTGGCCGGCCTCGCCGCCGGCGGCGCCGCCTACCTCGCCAACGGGCTGGCCAACCCGCATCTTTATCGGGCGATGTTCCTCGAACGGCACGAGGGGCCCGACGCCGGGAACGACACCTTCCAGCGGCTGGTCGACGCGGTCCGCCGATGTGTCGAGGCCGGGCGGTTCCGCCAGGTCGAGCCGATCAGGTCGCTCGGGTGGGCCGTGCAGTTGTGGACCATGAGACACGGCATGGTGAGCCTCGCCATCGCCGAGCTGCTGCCCGCCGAGCACCTCCCACTCCACTTCGCGGACATGTCGCAGTGCCTGTTCGTCGGGTACGGCGACGACCCCGAGGCTGCCCGGCGCTCGGTGGACCTGGCGATGCGCGACCACTGGCCCGCCGAGCCGGCGAACGCAAGCTGAGCTCAGGCGCGCCGGGGACTCACCATCCCGCCGGTGGCAAGAGGGACGGGTTTCCAGCGCGAGCCCAACCTTGTTCGCCTCCTTTTTGCGCGTTGACCATCCGTGGCCTTCTTAAGGCCCGCGATGGATCAGTGAGCGGGCCAGGCGGGCGGCGACGTCGCCGCCCAGAGGGGCGTGGCCGATCAGCAGGCGGTACCACATCAGCCCGAAGAGCTGGTCGACCAGCAGGTCCAGATCGGTACCCGTGCGCAACTCGCCCTGCGCGAGTCCACGGGAGAGCAGGGCGTGCAGTTCGTCTCTGCGGCCGGTGGTGAACTGGCGCAGCCCCTCGGCGGCCACCGGATCACGCTGGGCCTCAGCCATGATGCCGCGCAGCAGCCCGCTCACCTTCTCGACGGTGCGGAAGGTGGCGGCCAGGAAGGTTTCCAGGTCATCGGCGAACACGCCGGTGCCGAGGCCAGGCGTCTGCTGCCTGGCCCGCTCCATCATGGCCTCGAGCAGCACCGCACCTTTGGAGGGCCACCAACGATAGATCGTGTGTTTGCTGACCCCTGCGGCGTGCGCGATCGCATCGATCGAGACGGCCGAGTAGTCGTGGGCGATCAGGAGGTCGGCGGCGTGATCGAGGATGGCCTGCCGGACGGCGGGATTGCGCCGGCGTCCGGTGTGCGGGCGCGGCCGAGGCTCTGATGTCACGGGCACGAGCCTAACACTTGAGGGAACCCATAGTTTCGGCATCACCTTCTCGGTACTGTCAGTATCGACAAGTGAGGACAACGACCGGACCTGGCGACAATCGCCCCCTGCACGGCTCGGGCATGACGGTTGTCCAAGGGACTTACGACACGCCCTGGAGGGCAGATGAATCGCGAACAACGCTTCGAGCGCGGTTTGAAGGTGCTGCAGCAGATCGATCCTGCGGCCGGACAGAAGATCGTGGATGCTTTGGCCGATGTCTCACCTGAGCTCAGCCATCAGGTGGTCGCCTGGGTCTTCGGGGAGATGTATGCACGTCCCGGCCTCCCCCCTCGAGACCGGCAACTGATCACTCTCGGCATTCTCACCGCCCTCGGCGGCTGCGAGACCGAACTGCACATCCACATCAACGCGGCCCTGAATGTGGGTCTCACGCCAGCCGAGATCACTGAAACGCTCCTGCATTCGGCCGTCTACTGCGGGATGCCCCGCGCCCTGAACGGCACCTTCGTCGCCGAAAAGGTCTTCGCCGAACGGGGCCTGCTCCCCGTCGTCGACGCCATGGCCTGACCGAGATCCCGCATCCGGGAACCCTGAGATGAGCGAGCACGGGATCGCGCATCTCAGGCCTTCCCAGGGGAGCCGCCGCCCCTGACTCGGCAGAGCACGCTTGGCCGCATGACCCCATGCCCACAAGCCAGCCGCGCGATCAGCAGGAACATCACGCCGATGCCGCGAGCCTTCCATGCGGCGTTGACCTTGTTCGCGGGGCCGTCCAGCGCCGCAGCGGAGCCGGTCCAGCAGGACGAAGAGTCCGCCAAGGAGAATCGCCGCGGGCGACGTCCATGCCAGTGCGATGCACAGCTTGTGTAGCCATCCATTGAGCGTCAGCCCGTCGAGCAGCAACGGAACTCCGAAGCCGGCCCACAGAATCCCCGCACGCCAGCCGCCTTCAGCCCCGGCCCGCGCGAGTGTCGCGGTACCGGCGCCCACCGCGAGGATGCCGGCTACGCGCATGGCCGCGCCCGGCCGGCGCCTCGAGCGTGGCTCGCGTGCTGATGCCATGCGGCCGAGTGCAGCACTTGACGGAACCAGGCGTTTCGGTAATTCTTTGTCGAAACCAATGGTTCCTACAGACGAGGATGACATGGATCTGCACCTGAGCGGCAAGCGGGCGCTCGTCACCGGAGCATCGCGCGGCATCGGCACCGCGATCGCCGAGGTGCTCGCCGAGGAGGGCTGCGACCTCGACCTGGCCGCACGCAGCGGCCCCGAGCTGGAGAAGCTTGCCGCCCGGCTGGGCGCCGAGCACGGAGTGAACGTCGGCGTCCATGTCGTGGATCTGCGGCAGAGCGACGAACTCGACCGGTTCGCCGCCGCGGTGCCCGTACCGGACATCGTCATCAACAACGCCGGCGACATCCCCGGCGGACCGCTCGCCGCGGTGGACGAGCAGGCCTGGCGGCACGGCTGGGAGCTGAAGGTCTTCGGCTACATCAACCTCACCCGGCACCTGTACACCAGGATGAAGGCCCGCGGGAACGGCGTGATCGTCAACAACATCGGCGCCTCAGGCGAAGGCTACGACGCCAACTACATCGCGGGCAGCACCGGCAACGCCGCGCTGATGACATTCACCAAAGCACTGGGCGGACGCAGCCTCGCCGACGGCATCCGCGTCCTCGGCGTCAACCCCGGCCCCGTCGCCACCGAACGCATCCTCACGCTGATGAAGGCCCAGGCGCGCGCCCGGTTCGGCGACGAGGACCGCTACGGCGAGCTGACCGCGATGTTCCCGCTCGGCCGCGCCGCCTCACCGCGCGAGGTCGCCGACCTGATCGCCTTTCTGGCCTCCGAGCGTTCCGCCTACACCACCGGCGCGGTGTTCACCATTGACGGCGGCGTGTCGGCCGCAGGCCTGTGAATGTGCTCCTGTGGGCGGTCCAGGGCACGCTAGCCGCCCTGTTCCTCGTCGCCGGGCTGCGCGAATCCCTCCCGTCCAATGAGCATCTGCTGGAGTTCCTCCGCAGTGAGGCGGCGGCGCGGGATCCTGCCCAATCTCCGTAACCGCCTGGCGTGCCTGGCCGGGTTGGTCGGTGTCGCGAAGGGCTAGGCCGAGGCGGAGACGAGATGGCTGAGGATACCTTTCTGACCCCCGAGTTCCCTGCCGGATTCCGGGTTCGGAGTGGCGGCTTTGGTTCGCTGGTGGAGGTCGGCAGCGAGAAGGGAGGCGTGGACGAGGGGGAGGTGTGGCTTGGCGGCCTGCGTTTGATGACGAGGAGCATCGTCCCGGGGCGTGGAGGGCGTGATCAGGGTCGTTGCCCTGACCCCCGGTCCGGGCAGTCGTACCATCTGCTGATCCCGCTGGCGGGGAGGCTGGAGGTGGTGCGGGGGCACGAGCGGTTCAGCGCAGGTGTCGGAGACCTGTTGGTCCACGGTGTCCCGTGTGTTATCGCGTGCGACGTGTGGCCTCCGGATGGCCGGTTCGCTTTTCAGGCCATGTGCATCACGGTCCCCAAGCCTCTGTTGAACGTGAATCTGCCGGCCGAGCATCTGGACGGACTGCTGAGTCGTCCCCTTTCGTCCACTGAGGGGATCGGTGGCCTGCTCACCGATTTCACCGTGAACATCAGCCAGAGTGCGCATGAGTTGCGGCCCGCTGATGGGCAGCGATTGGGGATGACGCTGGCGAGCTTGATCTCCGCGTTGTTTCTGCATGCTCTGGAGGCCGAGGGGGTGAGCGTGAGCGGCCGTTCCCATCGGCACGCCCTTGCGCTGCGCGTTCAGGGGTTCATTCAGCGGCATCTGCGTGAGCCGGATCTGACGCCACGGGTGCTGGCCACGGCCCACCACATCTCGATCAGTTACCTGCATCGGGTGTTTCAGGACGAGGGGCTGAGGGTGACCGCGTGGATCAAGGCGCAACGCCTGGAGCGGGTGCGTCACGATCTGGCCGATCCGGCGTTGCGTCATGTTCCGATCCGGGTGGTCGCCTCTGGATGGGGTTTCTCCCATGCCTCAGACTTCAGCAGGGCCTTCCGCCGCGCCTACGGCATCTCGGCCAGCGAATTCAGGCAGCACGCCCTGCCGAGTTGACGGTCGGTGCCCTCATCGTCGGCGCGTCGCTCGCAGGTGGTCAAGATGATCTGACGGGGAGGGGGACAGGCACGCGGAACGATGCCCTGATCTGCTTCTGGGCCCTATGACCTTTGCTCCGATCAGCACTATCCGGCCGTGATCGACGCGTCGGCGGCGCAGGCGAGCGGGCAGGTAGTTCCCGGGAACTAGGCAGGTCAGTGCCCGCGCGTGATGTGCGGGGCGCGGACGGCTTCCTACGCTCTGGCTTGTGCTCAAACCTCTGATCACGACCCTCGTCGCGCTGGTGATTCTCGGCGCTTGGGCGGGGCCCGCGTGGGCGCACGGCCGAAGTGGCGAGGCCGATGTGCGCTTCGCCCAGACGATCGCCGGGATGGAGATCACTGTAGTGGTGCGCGCGAGCCTACAGGTGCCTGCTCCGCTGCAGGTGGACGTGGTTGCGCACGCTCCTGGCCGGGGCGGCCGGATCGATCTGGCGATCAGGCCGGTCGAGGGTGGTCGCTCCTCGTCGGGCATGGTCCGGGTGGAGGCAGGCAGCCCCGGGATGTACCCGGTGGTGCTCTCGGTGGATCGGGTGGGCCCGCACGAGCTGGAAGTTCGCGCCGGCGGGGAACGGTCGGTGCTGCCGTTCGCCGTGCTGGTGCCGCAGACGCCGCTGTGGGAGGTGGTCGTGTACGCGGCCTTCGCCTGCGCGGCGGTGGCGCTGGTCGGCGCCCTGGTGAGCGCGGCGCTGTCCAGGCGGCTGGCCGCCGCGGGGTTCGCAGGCGGGGTCGTGGTGGCGACGGTGGTGGCGTTCACCGCCGGGCTGCTCTCCCCGTGGTTCGCTCCGATGGTGCCCGAGGGGGCGCCACCCGCGTCGCGGGATGTGATGCTGGGGCGGCCGAACGCGCAACCGGTGATCGCAGTTCTGCCCGGCGAGCCCGGTCCGGGGTCGGAGTTCCGGTTGCGCGTGGAGTTGTTCGACGGCTCGACGGGCGGCCCGGTGGACGACCTGGTGGAGCACCATGCCGCGTTGTCGCACCTCGTGGTGACCAACCAGGACGGCTCGTACTTCCATCACGTGCATCCGATCCGCACGGCGCCGGGCACGTACGAGGTGCGGCTGCGTGCGCAGGAGCAAGGGCGGCACTGGGTGTATGCCGAGTTCGAGCGTGCCGATGCGGGCGGGCAGCTGGTCACGGGCGAGTTCACGGTGGGCGGCCCGAAGCAGGCAGCAGACGGCGTTCCCACCGTAACAGGCGCGGCTTCGGGAGGAGTCCCGGTCACCGCGCCGGCGCAGCCGGAGGCCGGGCGGCCCGTAACTGTCACGCTCGACACCGGCGTCGCCAGCCTGCAGCCGTGGCTCGGCATGGCCGGGCACCTCGTGGTGCGCAGTCAGGACGGCGGCTTCCTCGGCCACGTGCACGAGGCCCGCTCGATGGTTCCCGGTTCGCAGCGCGTGCCGGACGAATCCGTCGCGGCCTATGCGCCCAAGCTGGAGTTCACCTTCAGCTTCCCCCGGCCGGGCCGATACCTGATGTGGATCCAGTACGCAAAGAACTACGAGATCGTCACGGTTCCACACGTTGTCGAGGTAAGGGGCACGCCGTGACACGGCGCATCGCGTTCATCGCCCTTCCGATCTTGCTGCTCGCGGCCGGGATCATCTGGATCCTGCGCGGCGGCGACGGGCCGGGCCCCATGGAGCTGCCGGGCAGGGGCGCACATTTCGCGGTCGTCGTCGCCCTCGAACCGAGCACCGGCCCGCTGGAGGCGAGGGTAGAGATCGAGCCCGCTGTCAAGGCGGAGGTGTCGCTGTTCGGGGTGATGCCGCACATGGGCCACACGACTCCGGAGATCCCCGCCCGGGACGACGGCACCGGGCGGTATGTGGCGCGCGGCGAGCTGTTCACCATGCCCGGCGCCTGGGAGATCCACATCCGCGTGCAGGGAGCCGCGGGTACCGAGGTCATCAAGGTCAACACATTGGTCGGAACGTAAGGAGATGCCCCCATGGCGGAACAACCATCCACGGATCCACCGGCTCGTGAGGTGCCGCGCAGAGAGGTAGCCGGAGCCTGGTTCCTGATGTCCGGCTACGCCACACTGCTGGCCGGCATGATCTGGGACGGTCAGTGGCACGGCGACGTCGGGCCCGACAACTTCTGGACTGCGCCTCACCTGCTGCTGTATGCCGGGACCGGCATCATCGGTCTGTCCTGCCTGTCCGTGGTGCTGCTGTCGACCTGGGCCCGAGGACCGGCGACCGAGACCCCGTCGGTGATGGTGTTCCGCACGTTCCGCGCACCCTGGCCGTTCCTGGTGGGCGGGCTCGGCGCGGCGGCCAACCTGCTGTACGCGGGCTCCGACCTGTGGTGGCACGACCTGTACGGCTTCGACATCGCGGCCGGGACGACACCCTCGCACTTCGGGCTGGGCCTGTCGATCCAGGTGGAGATCTTCGCCATGGTGATGGCGTTCGCAGTGCTGCGGCGCACCAGGTCCGACAGGTGGGGCCTGGCGGTGGCGATCGCTCTGGCGACCCTCGGTTCGACGTCGGCGTTCGGCATGCTGTCCGAGCTGATCTTCAACTGGCTGCCGGGCGTGGCGCCGCGCGTGCTCGGACTCGGCGCGGCGGGCGCGCTCATGCTGAGCCTCATCGTCGGGCTCACCCGGCGCTGGCACTGGCCGGCCGCGGCCGGGCTGGCGTTCGTGGTCGTGCAGGGCGGGCTCGCGTTGTGCGTCCCGGCCGCCACCCGCTGGTACGCCGGGGCGATCGACCAGCCGATGCGCGATTACGCCTCCGGCATGCCACAGGTCCTGATCGGGGCTCCCGTCACGTTCCCGCTGATCGCGCTGCTGGCCGCCGCGGCGGTGACGTGGGCCGCGCGACGTAACGTGAGCCCGCTGTGGATCGCGCCGTCGATCGGTGCGCTGGCCGGCGTCAACACCGCGCTCTTCTACGGCGCCGTGGGGATGGAGATGAACTTGCCCGCCACGCTGGTGGCGGTCGCCGCACTCGGGGCGGGCACAGGCTGGCTGGGCTGGCAGTGCGCGTCCCTGCTGCGCTGCTTCGGCCTGCGCACGCCAGGGGCGGTGCCCGCATGAGACGCCTCATCACCGCGGTGCTCGCGGCCGGGGCTGTGGTGCTCACCGGCGCGGGCCCTGCCATGGCGGCGCCCCTGCAGGGTGAGATCGTCCACAGCGAGATCGTGCGCATGAGCGACCATTCCGCGATCACCGTATCGTTCACTGAATGGCCGATCCACGCGCTGCAGTCGCTCGACTTCACCTTCGAGCCCACCGGGGGCATCGACGGGCGCGCCGGCTTGGTCACGGTCGTCTCACCATCCGGCGACCGGCAGGGGCTCAAGGGCATCGTCCTGCAGCGGCGTGGCGACAGCATCGTGCTGCCACGGCACCCGAGAGCCCCCCAGGTGTGGGGGCTGGACGTCGTCTCGCTGCCGGAGGAGGGCACATGGCAGTTCGAGTTTGCCGTGGAAGGACCGGGCGGGATCTCGACAGGGGTGCTGCCGATCCGGACGATCGAGCAGCCGGGGCCGCCACTCGCGCTGAGCTGGACGGTCGCGCTGACGCCCTGGGCGCCGGTGGCGCTTCTGGTGGCCACGGGCTGGCGCCGCACCCGGCGGCTGCGGCGCGGCGCCACACACACCTGGAGTGGATGAGCGATGGTGTGCTGGCCATCCTTCCGCTGCTGGTCTGCTGGCTGATCGGCCGGGGCGAGGATGTCGTCGTGCTGGCGCTGGCCTGCGGGCAATCCCTCGCGCTGATGGGTTCGCGCCGCTACCCGCTGACCGCGCTGGGCATCGTCGTCGCGCTCGAGCTGGCGCTGGCGTTGATGACGATGCCGGTCCTGGTGGCTCCCCTGGTCGCCGCCTCCCGTCTGGGGGCGTGGGGCCGGGGGGACCGGCGCGTGATCGGTGTCGTCTCGGTGCTGGTTCTGCTGCTCGCCGGCCTACCGCTGACGCTGCTGGCCATCGGCGACCCGATCCGGGTGCTTGCGGTCTACTCGGCGCTCGCGCTGCTGTTCGTCGGGTTCTGGGCGGTGGGGCGGCTGGACGCGCGGCAGCGGGATCGTATCCGTGAGCTGCAGGAGCGCTCGCAGCAGCTCGAGGCCGAGCGGACGGATCTCGAGCGGCGGGCGGCCGAACGCGAGCGGGCGCTGCTGGCCAGGGAACTGCACGACATTCTCAATCACTCGGTGACCACGATGGTCCTCGACGCCGAGGCGGGGGCCGACACCCGGGACAGCATGGAGGAGACACTGCGCCGCGTGGCCCACACCGGGCGGGAATCGCTGGCCGAGCTGCGGCGGCTGCTCGGCGTGCTGCGAGAGGCGCCGCCCGGGCACAATCCGCTGGCGCCGCCCCCGAAACTGCAGCAGCTCGACGACCTGGTGGCCGCCTCACCGCCGGGCGGGCCGCGGGCGCTGCTGGAGCGCCGCGGAGCCGTACGCCAGGTGGACGCCAGCATCGAACTGGCGGCCTACCGCGTCGTGCAGGAAGCGCTGACCAACATCGCCAAGCACGCCGGCCCCGTCGACGCGCGGGTGCTGCTGACCTACGAGCCAGCACGCCTGACCATACGCGTCACCAACCCGGTGCGCGGCGGAACCAGAACCATCGGGAACGGGGCCGGCGTGGGACTCATCGGCATGAGGGAACGCGTCGAGCTGCTCGGCGGCTCAGTGAAGGTGACCAGCGGCTCCACCACGTTCGAGGTCCGCGCCACGCTGCCGCTGCGGAGCGCATCATGACCGGCATCCGGGTCCTGATCTGCGACGACGAGCAGCTCCTCCGGGAGGCGCTGGTACGCCTGGTCGGGGCGGCCGACGACCTGACCGTGGTGGACGCCGTCGGAGACGGCGCTGCCGCGGTGGCCGCCGTGGCCGACCACCGGCCGGACGTAGTGCTGATGGACATCCGGCTACCCGGAATGAACGGAATCGAGGCAACCCGCCGCATCGTCGAGCACAACGCAGGCGGACCCACCCGGGTGCTGATCCTGACGACCTTCGACCTGGACAGCTACGTCTACGCCGGACTGCAGGCCGGGGCCAGCGGGTTCCTGCTCAAGGACGCGCCCGGCGAGCGGATCCGCGACGGCATCAGAATCGTCGCGGCCGGGCAGTCCGTACTGGCGCCGGAAGCCACCACGCGGATGATCGAGGCGCTGCAGCCCCTGCTGCCCACCGACGAGGACCGGGCGCTACTGGCGGCGGCCGACCGGCTCACCGAGCGCGAAACCCAGGTCTGCGAGCTCATCGCACAAGGCATGTCCAACAACGAAATCGCACACCAGCTCTTCATCAGCCACTACACCGTGAAAGTGCATGTCTCGAGCATCCTGGCCAAGCTCGACCTGCCGGACCGGGTCCACGTGCTGATCTCGTGGTCCCGGCTACGCGGCCTGCGCCCGTCATGATCGCCGTACCTCCGCGGTTCGCCGAACGCCATGTGGTGTTCGGCGAAGGGGTGTAGTTCGAGCGTCTCAAAATGGCCAGGGCATCGGCCCCTTCGCCACCGGGCATCTCCCCTGCCCACTTCGGTGAGCAGTGCGGGGTGATAGGCAGTGTCCTGACGTGCTTGCCGGTGGCGTTTGGTGAAGGCCGCAGCTCCGAAGCTGCGGCTTAGTGGTCGGCTCCGGGAAGTCCTTCGAGGGTTGACGAATGACGGGCGTTGTGCCGGTGGACGCCAGTCGCTGGAGCGTGGGCGGCCGGGGCTGCGGCTTTGGGTCGTAGGTTCGATGTAGTGCTGCGTTGGGCGGTGCTGCGGTCGCTGGTCACAGCAGGAGGTCGGCCAACTCCTCCAGCAGCTCGGTAGCCCGGCGCGCCTGGGCGGGGTCATCGATGGTGCGGCCGAGCACCTGGTCGATGCGGCGGGCTGCGCGGCGGGTGATCGCCTGCAATGCCGCGTCGGCGATGCGGACCCGGGTGCGCCGCCCGTCGCTCGGGTCGGTCACGGCTTCCACCAGGCCACGTGCTTTGAGGCGCGATACCGACACGGACACGTGGCTCTGCACGAAGCCCGTCCGCTGGTGGATCTCGCTGATCGAGCTGGCCGGGTGCTTGATCACGTCTTCCAGGACAGCTGCCTCACCGGGGGTGAGCGCCAGGTCGCTGTCCTCACCGGTGGCCTGCGAGGACAGCTCGATCAGGCGCTTGCCGAGCCGGTGCAGTCGTCCGCCGTCCATACGCGCAGGCTACATCGCCACAGAAGCATCGGTAACGATGTATCGTTGACGATGAATAGAGGTCGAGCAAGGAGGCGGCGGTGGACCGGCACGATGCGCTGAGGGGCGTGGCGAAGACAGCCCTGGGGGTAGCGGTGGTGAGGGCGCGCGAGAGCCTCAGGGACGACCGGCTGTTCAACGACCCGTACGCCCAAGAATTCCTGGACGCCGCGCCCGGGGCGTTCCCCGAGCAGCCCGACTTGGCCGACGGCCGTGCCGAAGCGGGGCCTGTGGCCTCGCTGGGTGCGGTGTTCGCCTTCCACGCAGTACTGCGCACCCGGTTCTTCGACGACTACCTGCTCGCCGCGACGAGGACTGGCTGCCCCCAGGTCGTCCTGCTCGCCGCAGGGCTCGACACGCGCGCCCTGCGGCTGGCATGGCCCAGCAAGGTGACGGTGTTCGAGCTCGACCTCCCCGAGGTGTTCGCGTTCAAGGAGGAGGTGCTGGCCGGGTGCGGCGCGGTGCCCACCTGCGAGCGCCAGACTGTTCCGGTCGACCTGCGCGGGAACTGGACGGACGCGCTGGTCGCGACCGGGTTCGATCCCACCGTGCCGACCGCGTGGCTGGCCGAAGGACTGCTTCTCTACCTGACAGCCGACGAAGCCGCGCGCCTGCTGACCGCAGCCGGCGAGCTGTCCACGCCGGGCAGTCAACTCGCCTTCGAGCACAGCGGCATCGCCAGCTCCGCGCTCCTGGCTCAGACCTGCGGCATGCCGGCGATAAAGCAGTACACCTCGCTGTGGAAGGGAGGACTGGGCGACGACGCCCCCGGCTGGCTCAGCCGACACGGCTGGCGACCGCAGATCCACGATCGCGCCGAACTCGCCGCCTCCTATGGCCGTCCCGTCCCCGGACAGTCGAGCGGAGGTTTCCTCACCGCCGTCCGCACAGACCACTGACCCTCCCGGAGGATCGGCCGCATCGTCCCGTGCCCGCTGCCCTTGCCGTGCTCGTCACCCTGACCGCCTCCGAGCGCCACCGGCTGAAGCAGATGGCCTACGGCCACAAGACCGAGTACCGGCTGCGGATGCGCGCGCGGGTGGTGCTGCACGCCGCACGCCGACGCTCCAACGCGCGCGGCATGGGGGATATCCCAGAGGGCCGATCGCTCGCCGATTGGTGGGCATATGGTGGTACCGCAGCATTTTCGCCACCACGTGTTTTGAGTCGACCTTCTTGATGCCGGGGTACCGGGTGCGGCGCAGAGAGCGAGAGCGGGTGATGCTGACCGCTCGGTGGATGGTGGTCAGGCCGCGATGACGCCAGCCGTCCCCACTGTCCGGCAGAATGGCGGGATGCCTCGACCAGTCCCCGCCGACCTGCTGGACATCGCCGAGGCACTTGTCCCCGACGCTCCCCTTGGCACCGCGCACCTTGCCGAGCATGGGAATATGCACCACGTCGTACTTTTCCCCGGCGTCGCCGCAGTGCGTATCAGCAAGCGCCCCAGTGCCGCCGCCGAGTTGCCGCGCCGGGTCGAGATTCTCCGAGCCGTCGCGGCGGCCGGTCTGCCTTTCGCCGTGCCGGAGCCGCTGACCGCGGTGACCACGTACGGGGAGCGCGCGGCCGTCGCGCTTTCGTGGATCGACGGCGAGTCGTTGCCGGAAGGCATCGGGCACCCGGCGGCGTTCGGCCTGCTCCTGGAGGCACTGCGCGAGGTCGAGATCTCACCGGAGCTCAGGGCTGTTCTCCACACTCCCCGCCGGTACGCCGATGACCTGGGATGGGCCGACATCCTGAGCGACGAGATCATTCCGCGCCTGCCGGCGAAGTGGCGCGACGGAGTGCGGCAGCGGCTGGACCTGCTACTGGCACTCCAGGAGGTCCCGGCCAGGCTCGTCCACGGCGACCTCGGCGCCGGCAACGTCCACTTCGGCGAGGACGGCAAGCTGGCCGGCGTACTCGACTGGGACATGGCGATCCTGTCCGACCCAGCGATCGACGGGGCACTCGTCGCGACCTGGCACGGCTGGGACGTCCTGCGCGCCGCCACCGACGAGGAGACCTACCGACGCGCCTGGACCTGGAACGACGCGGTCGGGGTCGGGCACCTCCACGCCGTCTTCGCCGGCAAACCCCTGTCGCACGTCGACGGCTTCGTCCGATCCGTCGTCGCTTGGTTGGAGGAGCGCGGCCCCGAGCCTACCGATCGGCCCGGACTCATGCCCGGGCACAGTGGCTGAGCTGCCGCGTTCTGTCCTTTCTGACCACCGCCCATTTCGACGACATCGTCACCAGCAAACCCACGATCCCGGCTCCCGGGCGCAAACTGTGTCGGAGCTGGTGGCCCGCCGCCTTCGGCGACCACGACTTCAGAGGAGGGCTACGAGGCGTTCGAGGCCGCTGGCATTGGATGCACGCCCAGATGCCGACTGGCCATCTGCCAATGAGCGGAAACCCTGCCGCATTGTTGGTGGCAACTCCTCCGAACGCCGGATCGGTTCTGCTGATGAGCGCGACGAGCATGGATCCGTGAGCAATGACGACGATCGAGACGGTGGACAGGTGACTCGACGAGCGGTCGCGACGGGCGGCGCGATCTGCGGGGCCGTCTATACGGCCACGCATGCTTGGTGGACAGGGACGGGTCGCCACCGTTCGTGCGGGCCGAGTCGGTGATCGTCGGCGGCTGGCCGCTGGTGCTCACCGCAGCCCTGACGGCCGCGGTCTGCGCCGCAATCGCTACGGGCGTGATCGCTCGCTGGCCTCCGCTGGCACGGTGGCTGTGGTGTGAGCCGGTTGGCTGACCGCTACGCTTCTGGCGGCCTACGGACTGCTGTTGGGGCCTTACCCGTTTCAACTGATGCTGTCACCCTTCGGTGTGCCCTTCGACGGTACGCGCCTTGGCACGTTGCTCCTCCAGACGCACGTGACTGTGACGGCAGTCCTGACAGCGGTCAGCACGCAGCCGGTCGTCCGGGAGTTGCGAGGCGCGTGCCTTGACTGCGGCCGAGTTCACGGTCGAGCACCGGAGACGCGCCGAGAGCCGACGAGCCGCTGGGGTTACCTCGGCGCATACCTCGCGATCCTCGGATGTGCCATCCGCTTTGCGCCAGAGATTCCCTCCTGGGTGACCAACGGTGTCGTGTCAAGCGCTTCGCCGGGCGGCTCGGCTTCCTGATCTTCATCGCCATGATGGTTCTCGCCGGTACTTTCCTGCCGCTGGCTCTGGCGTACCGATGGGGACCCGTCTGGCCGGCGTGGACACTTTGGGCAGGCACGGATGTTCCTCGATGGATCGTGCTGGGACCAGCTCTTCTGGTGGCCATCGGCCTGCTCGCATACTTCGGCGTCGGAGGCTTGACAGCGTCGTTACTGGGAAACACCGCCGGTGCCGTGGAGATCACGGGTTACGTCGTCTGGGGCATCGGTCTCGCCATGGCGACAGCGTCGTACGCCCTGCTGACTCGCCGTCCGTGTCGTGCCGGCGGAACCGGCCGCACCTGGTGAGACGTCAGGCTGCTCGCGCGTTTTGTAGTGTGATGCCGCTTTCTGCTGTCGTGGGTGGCTACTTGATCCACATCTTGGTCGGCAGTGGTGTCGCGCGCACAAGCTGATCCGGCAGTACCTACCGAAGGGCATCGATCTGAGCCTGTACAGCCAAGCCGACTGGGAAGGGATGTCGGCGACCAGTTGGAGCTCCCCAGCGGCGGCCACTTGATGGGGAGCTATCTGGCCGTCGTTGACACACTCTGCGTTGCCGGAAGTCCGTCGTTCTCGATCGGTCCCGGCGGCAGCTAGGGCCTGGCTCCGGTGACACCTGGATGGTGTTGTTGCACCTGCCGTAGCGGCATGTGGTGTGGTGGAGGCACCACAGCACGAAAGGCTCTGTCTACGATGTACCCCTCCATAACGCCTCCTCGCCAGGTGAAGATCGGTGATGCTGCCACCTTCGCCGGGACCACCCCTCGCGCCATCCGCCACTACCACGAGATCGGTCTGCTGCCGGAGCCCGAGCGCGGCGGGGACGGTCGCCGCCGCTACGGCTACGACGACATGATCCGCCTGCTGTGGATCCGCAAGATGGCAGAGGCCGGCATCGGCCTGGACGACATGCGGGCCGCCTTCGACGAGGCCCGGGACATCGAGGAGATCCTGAGCAGGCTAGAGGAAGCCTTGGCGGCGCAGGAGGCCGCCATCAAGCGTCGGCGCGCGGCTGTCCAGCGTCTGCAGGCGGTGGGTAGTCCGCTAGGGCTGCTCTCCGAACTGGTCACGGACCGGCTCAGCCACCTGCCCCCGGGCGCACTGCGACCGTCGGACGTTGAAGCGCTACTGGTCACGGAACGGATCTTCGGGCCGCTGGGCGCCGCCATCCAGGCCAGCGTGTTCATCGTGCTGGCTACCCACCCCGACCTGCGGGCCGAGCAGGACTGTCTTGACGCGGCCGAGGCCGCCCTCGACGACGGCGTCGAACCCGACGACCCGCGCGTCGAAGAGCTCGCCGTACAGCGATGCACCCAACAAATGGCCCTGGAGCAGGCCATCGAGGCAGCTGGTCTTGACACGGCCGAGGAGAAGCTCTTCGAGATCTACGACGCTGACCTGAAAGGGGAAGAAGACACGCAGATGAGCGCCTCCACAGCGACCACCAAGATGCCCTACGACTTCTCTCCCGCCCGGATGCGCTGCATGGAACTCACGGCACAATTTCTCGCCGACGCCCACTCCGCAGACAGCTGATCGCCCGTACCTGGCACCGATGTGGCCCGACAGCCGGTCGCGTCCATCCATACATGACCGGTCGTACCAGACTTCGAGCCCGGCCGTAACCAAGAGTGACATCACAACTAACCGTACGTGGGGATTCCGAACTGGCCACTGACAAAGGGGGGGGGCGGCTAGCTATCGGCGCGAATAGTCGATGTGTTTCGGCAAGCAGGTGGCAGCCTCCTGAAGGAGGCTCAACGATATTGCCTCTGAGAGGGCGTTTGATTTGAGTAGATTGCTCCTTATGTTCTAGTAGGTGCCTCGCCAGGTTGGGGTGGCCTCGTCCGTTATGCGCTTGGTGAGGTTGTCAATCGAGGCGATGTAGATCATGGCTTCGGAGCTGGTGGGAAGGGTTTCGTAATCGCGGGTCAGGCGTCGTCGTAACATAAGCCAGCCGAGGCTGCGTTCCACCATCCAGCGTCGTTCAATGACTTGGAAGCCGCGGACGTCCGGGTTTCTGTTGACGACTTCCACGTCGATTCCCAGGCGGGCTCCGTGTTCGACTGCAGCGTTTTTGAATCCGGTGTCGACCCAGGCTTTGGTGATGGTTGGGTGGGTCTCCTTGACGTCGTTGAGGAGTTGTATTCCTACGGCGTTTTCGGAGAGGCTTGCGGCGGTGACGGTGACGTCGAGTAGGAGGCCGAGCGCGTCTGTGACGATGCCTCGTTTCCGGCCGACGATCTTCTTGGCGGCGTCGGCCGTGGGCCGGCGGTCGAGTCCGGCCTGCCACCAGGCGGTCAATGCCCGGGTGGGCTCAATTAAGCCCAGCGGGCGTCGGAAATGTCGCTGGGTACGGCTTCCGTTCGCCCATACAGGAGCTTCTACCCGAGAAATGTGATCGATAGTTGACATCGGCCGATCGGGAGCGTCTACCACATTGCTAGACGGAATTTGGGCGCCATTTCACTATCAAATGCTCGCTCGTATGGGCGATGAGGACTACACAAAGCCACACGTACAGGGAAACGAGCCCAAAAGGCTGTGACTACAAAGCTAGGCATACGCTAACCAGCCATGCCTAAACGCCCACTCAGGACACGTGCGGGGGGCACGGCTGAAGATCGCGACCTGGGTCGCGGACTTCTACAACGTCAAGCGCAGGCACAGCGCCAACGACGGGCTGTCGCCTGTCACATTCGAGCGTCAGATGATCGAGAAGAGGCAGGCAACATCAGCCCTGCTGAGGGCCGCTGTGGCATAGGACCGTCTCCACCGTTTGAGGGATTGACACACTCCGCGTCCTTCATGTTCGTACGTCACAGTACCTCGAAGTAGCCGTCGTCGGACAACACGTGACGAGGGCCGTCGGCCTTGGTAGCCGCCAACTCGCGGATCCGGGAGAGGTACCGGGGGTCCTGGTTGTCCCCAGCCAGAACCTTGAAGTCCTCCACGGCCCACGCGGGAAGCGCCGCGAACCGATGGCTGGTTTGTGGCTCCAGGTACCAGATGACGTTCACCACTGTGCCGACCTCCTCGTACCAAGAGGTCAACTCGATACCCGGGGCAATTCGGTGGTAGTAGGTGGGCTGCACAGCGTGGCGGCCTGCGTGAGGGCCCTTCTCAACCGTGTAGTCGATCGTGTCCGGTCCCACGTACACCGGATTGAAAAGCCACCCGTTCGGCTGACTCCAGCGGATCTTTGCTCCGAGGATTGTATGCAACATGTTTGGTCCCCTCTCCATGCGGCTTGTGGCTGACACCGTCGTTTGGGGAATGTCTTGTTCAAGATGAACCAAACTGAGCCTTTTCAGCGTGATAAGTCCCGACGGAGCTGAAGGACCTGGATGGACTTGGCAACGCGGTTCGCCCGGAACTGGCAGCATCTCAGTTTGCGAAGGATCCTCACGACCTCGGCATCCCCGGCCGGCGCGGCCGTCCCACGGCCAGGCCCGGCGACCTGGACATCTCGACGATCCGCCAGAGCTGGCTGCGGGAGATCCTGGTGGCCTGGATCAGCGAGACCAAGCCGACCACCACCGAGGTCCGGCGGGCGCACAAGGCGGCGCAGGCCGCCGGCCGGGCACTGGACGCGCGGCCTGGTGGCGGCTTGCAGATCGCGGCGCTGGGCTTCGCCGACATGAACACGATCGTCGCCGGCTTCGAGCACCTGGTGACCGACGACGGCCGGGCGATGGGCTCCAAGACCAGGTCCAGCCCGCTGTCGATGTTCTTCAAGGTGCTGAGGTGTGCACGAGTGGGTGTGAGCTGCGGTGAGTCGTAGCCCTAGAAGATCGTTTCCCGTGAATCCTGCACGGCGTTGTCTTCACCGAGACCGCTGAGATCCTGGAGTACTCCCGCTATTGGGGTCGGTCAGTCGTTGCGGGGTTTGCTGAATTCTTCGATCAGCACGGGATACTGCTCCCCACCGTGTCCGGCGGCGATCGAGCGGTCGGCCATCGCCTTGATCAACTTCGGCAGTTCGGCGTTGACACCGACCACCTCGCTCTCCTCGATCAGGTGTGCCATCGCCCTTGCGTCGGTCTCCAGGGCCGACACCTCGGCCGGGAAGGAGCCGCTGTCGATCTGCTGGGCATATCCAGGCAACCATTCGGCCACACCGGCAGCGATCCGCTGCGCAAACGGCGCATACGTTGCGGCGTCAACACCGGCCGTCCTGAGCAGGGCAGTGCCCTGAAGCCAGGCGTTCAGTACGCTCCACATCATGGCGAGGCCGGCCACGTCATACAGGGACGCCAGCCCATGGTCCGCACCAAGGTAGGTGACGGTGCCGAGCGCGTCGAGCGTTGACTGGTGCGCCTCGAAGTCCGACTGCGACCCGCTGTGCAGAATCACCGCCTCGGCGGTCCCGATCGCCGATGGGATCGCCATGATGGCGCCGTCCAGGTAATGGGCGCCTCGCTGCTCGGCCCATTGGGCGGCTTCCCGGGCCTGGACCGAGTCGCCCGAGGTCAGATTGATCAACACCTTGCCGTCCAGCTCGCTATCGCTCGCGCCGAACAACTCGTGCATGGCCTGGTAGTCGGTGACGCAGATGATCGTCAGGGAACCCGCCTGGAGCGCGTCGCCAACCGTTGGCGCCAGCCGTGCACCGTCGGCCACCAACTGGTCAGCCTTGAAGGTCGTACGGTTCCACACGGTTGTGGGATGCCCGGCTTTCAGGAACGCGCCGGCCAGTGCCCGGCCCATCAGTCCGAGTCCGATGACTGTCACGGGTGTATCGGTTTTGTTGTTCATGGCAGCATCGTCAACGTTGATACCGGTGTGAAGGTCAAGTGAGGGTTCGATGCTGATCGGGGAACTGAGCCGTCGGACGGGCGTGAACGCCCATCAGTTGCGCTACTACGAGGCCCAGGGTCTGCTGGAGGCAGACCGGGGCACGAACGGTTACCGCGAGTACGCCGAGAGCGCAGTGCTGCGGGTGAAGCAGATCCGGCATCTGCTCGGTGCCGGATTGTCCTCTGAGGACATCGCGTACCTGCTGCCCTGCGCGGTCGGAGAGGCCCCGGAGCTGCTCGGATGTCCCGAGTTGCTGGCCGCGATGCGGTCACGGCTGCAGCGACTGGACGAGCAGATGGCCAGGCTCGCTCAATCCCGCGACGCTCTTGCCGACTACATTGATGCGGCCGATCGAATGGCCAGCGAGAGCTACCCACCCTTTGACGATGCTGACCAGGAGCCCGTGCCCGCCTGAGCGATCTGTTGGGTTTTCGGACAGGAACCCAGGGTCCCCGCCTTGACCCGTTCGCAAGGATCTTCCAGGCAGTTGTGGGGCGTTCCCCCCGGAGTATGGACACGGGGTTCATGCTGCTTTGAGCAGACTATCGGGTTGCTGCTCGTAGTCGATCGGGCTCAGGTGCCCGAGGGTGGAATGCCTCCTTCTCGTGTTGTAGCGGGTGATCCACTTGAAGACCGCCAGGCGTGCTTGCCGCGCAGAGGACCAGCGTCGGGAGCCTTGGAGCGTCTCACGCTTGAGCGTGGCGTTGAACGCTTCCGCGGCGCTGTTGTCGGCGCTCGTGCCCACGACACCCGTCGACCGACGGACACCCAACTCGGCGCACAACTGCGCGAACTCCTTGGAGGTGTACTGACTCCCATGATCGGAATGGAAGATCGCGCCCTCCAGGCCGCCCCTTCGTGGCAACGGCAGCTCGCATCGCCTCGGCGACCAGTTCAGTGCGCATGTGGTCGGCGATCGACCAGCCCGCCAGGCGGCGTGAGTGCAGGTCCAGTACGGTCACCAGGTACAGGAACACGCCATCGCCGACGGGCAGATAGGTGATGTCGCCGACGTAGCGCTGGTTAGGCGCTGGGGCAGTGAAGTCCCGGCCGATCAAGTCGGGCGCCTTCTGGTCGGCAGGCCCGGGCAGCGTGGTGCGTACCTTCTTGCGCAGATGCAGCCCGATGATGTCGAAGACGCGCATGACCCGTTCGACACGCTCGTGATTGACTTTCCTGCCCTGGGCGCGCAGTTCGGCGGTGACGCGCGGGCTGCCGTAGGTGCCGTCGAACTCCTCATGTATCTGCCGGATCTCCGCAGCGAGCGCGGCATCGGCCGCCTGGCGGGCCAGCCGGGCGGGCAGCGCCTTCAGCCACCGGTAGAAGCCGGACCGCGAGACCGGCAGCACCCGGCACAACCGCTTCACGCCGAAGGCGTCGCGGTGGTCGGCAACGAACTGGAAGCGGCTCACCAGTTCGTCTCGCCCGCGAAATATTTGGCAGCTTTGCGAAGAATGTCGCGCTCCAGCTCCAGCTCCCGGATTCGGGCTTTGAGCTGCTTGTTCTCGGCTTCCAGCACGTCGTCGGACGATAGCGGCCCGCTGGCCGGCTCCTCGACCCGCCCCTTCTTCTCGGCTCCGGCGGTGCCGTTCGCGCGAGCCCCACGCACCCACAAGCGCAGCGTCTCGGGGTGCACGCCCAGGTCCCGGCCCACCGACGCGTACGTACGGCTCGGGTCAGACAGGTACAACGCGACGGCGTCCGCCTTGAACTCCGGCGGATACGACTTCATCGCCACGTGGAACTCCTTGCCTCCGGATGTCCATCATCCGACACTCAAGGTGTCCACACTTCGGGGGGAAGGCCCGTGACTGCCAGTACTTTGCCGTTTGCACTGTGGAGTTACAGGATGGCATGGCGTGCTTCAGGGAGACGATGGTGACGTCGAGGCCGGAACGCTTGGCCCGGGCCGAGAGGTCCGCGCTGCAGCAGGTGGATGAACTGCGAACACGGCTGGCTGAAGCCGAAGAGCAGGTCCGGCGGTTGTCCATAACCCGGGAGACCCTGCTGTTGCTCGACGACCACGACGGCGAGGGCGCCGGAGGGCAGCCTGGCCTCGACCCTCATGATTCAGACGATGCGACATCGCCGTTGCCTGTCTTGCGCGGCTGGCGGGAGCAGGCGGTGGCGTTGCTGGCCACGGCGGAGCGACCGATGCGGGCGAGGGAGATCGTGCAGGCGCTGGGCAAGCCGGATACCCGTTCCCGAGTGGAAGGAATGCGGTCCCGCCTTCAGCGGCTGGTAACTGACGGGTGGTTGCGACGCGAAGAGGACGGTTCTTACGCGATATGAGTGGGGTGTGACCCTCGACCCGGAAACATCGGCGAAGATCACCCGCTATCGGCCGCGCGTCCCACCACCGGAGTGGGAGCAGGTCGCCGACACGGTGCGGATGCTGGTGGCCGCCAGCGCCCACCGCTCCCCCTACAACGTGGAGCGGCTGCTACACGCCGCCACCCGGCTCGCCGCCTGGTGCCACCGCCGCGGCCTGCCCGACGATCCGGAGGTGTGGTTGCGGCACGAGACGATCGACGCGTTCGTCCTGACCGGCTGCACCGACCTGGCCCCGCGCTCCGCCCAGCCCTACCGGGGCTGGTTGCGGCGCATGCGCGCCACGCTGGCCTGGCTGGAACGCGGTGAACAGGTGCCGCCGCCGATGCGCGCCCTTGCCGGTGTCACCGCGCCGTACTCCCCCGCGCAGCTCGGCCGGTTGCGGTCTTGGGCTGAACACCTGCCCGGTCAGGCTCGCACCGACGCCCTGGCGTTGATGGCGCTCGCCTTTGGCTGCGGCCTGACCTCCGGCGAGGTGGCCGCCGTCCGCACCGAACATCTGCGCCGCTTGGATTGGGGCGCCGTCGTAGTCACCGTCCCCGGCACAGAGCGGTTGATCGTCTGCCGCGCCGCCTGGGAGGACGTCCTGGTTCACGCCCGCCGACCGGCCCCGCGGCGCCTTCGTCTTCCGGCCCAGGCGCGCCGCCCGGCACGCCAAGAACCTGTTCAGCTCCTGGACGGCCCGCCACCGGCCGACCGGCGGCCTGCCCGCGCTGTCGGTGCGCCGGCTGCGCTCCTCGTGGATCGTCGAGTTGCTGAGCGCGCGGACCGACTTGGGGTGGTGGCCGCTCACGGGCCGGAGCAGGCCACCACCCGCCCCATAACCCGCACTTCAGATCACCTTGTCGCAACACCCAGCCCGGAGCCGGCATCGCCATGCCCAGCGACGCGAACTCCGACCTCCATTAGCGCCCTGACACCACCCGAGCCCTCCCGGACACCCGCTCCGCAGCTCCCAAACCGGGACGAACCCAATTCGGAAACACCTGAAACGACAAGATCCCGCCTGATCGCGATGATCAGACGGGATCCCGTCAACTTCAGTCCGGCCGTTTTAGGAACGGCCTTGGGTGGAGATGAGGGGATTCGAACCCCTGACCCCTTCGATGCGAACGAAGTGCGCTACCGGACTGCGCTACATCCCCAAGGACTCGACCAGATTAGCAAACTCCGGAGGGTCCTCGCGCCACCGTTTCAGTCGCCCACCGCTCGCCTGGGTGGTTCGGCGTACTGATCGAACAGGACGTCCGAGTGGTGCGAGGCGAGATCGATGATTTCGGCCTCCGCCTCCTCGACGGCGTGCCGCTGCTCGCGCGCCCGCCGCAGCCGCTCAGCGCGCGCCTGACGGGCACGTTCGCGCCGTTCTCTGTCCACCTGTACGGCGATGCGGAGAAAGGCCATGTACGTCATCATGATGACGACGGAGGGCGCGACCCCCCACCATGGGATCATCTTGACCGCCGCCGTGATGATCGAGGCGAGCACCAGCAGGGCGGTGAAGAACAGCAGGCGGCGCCGGCGGGCCACGATGATGGCGCGGCGGCGGAGCCGGAACTGGCGGACGTCGACCTTCTCGACCTCCATCGGCACCGTTCCGTCGTCCTCGTCGGCGTCGGAGGGGCCGAGGTTGTCGAGGTCGGGAAGCTGGTGTTCGCCGGTGTAGTGCTCTTCGAGTTCGGCGAGTTCGGCGAGGTTGGTCTTGTCCCTGCGCAGCCACATCGGGATGAGGACGCACAACCACATCACGACGATGGCGAGGTAGAGGAGAATGCTCACGGGCACCTCCGGGCAGCACGAAGACGCGAGTGTGCTGGTTGCGTCTTCAATGTGCTCACGTCACGCACCGTAAGACCGCGTGTCACTAATTGACGAGCATTCGGTGCGGTGTGTCGCGAGATCGTCAAACCTCTTCGACGGGAGAACCGCCGTGAGTTGCCGACTCACGTGCCCGACGCCACTGCACGAGAAGCCCGCCAGGCACGTCCTCGACGGTCAACGCGTAACAGATGTGGTCACGCCAGGCTCCGTCAATGTGGAGTTGGCGCCGCCGAATGCCTTCTTCCCGGAATCCGAGCTTCTCAACCACCCTTCGGCTGGCTTGGTTCTCGGGGCGGATGTTGGCCTCCAGCCGGTGCAGGCCGGTGGTGAAAAAGCAGTGGTCGACGGCCATGGCGAGGGCGGTGGGGGTGATGCCCTTGCCGGCCAGCGCGCCGTCGATCCAGTAGCCGACCTGGGCGGAGCGGGCGGATCCCCAGACGATCGCGCCCACGGTCAACTGCCCCGCGAAGCGCCCGCCGTACGTGACCACCCAGGGCAGCGCGAGCCCTTGCCTGGCCTCGCGGCGCAGGGTGCCGACCATGGAGATGTAGGGCCCGAGACCGGTTCTGAACAGCGGAGTCTCGGGGTTGCTCGGCTCCCAGGGACGCAGCCAGTCGGCATTGCGCAGGCGGGTCTCGCGCCACACGCGCACGTCGCTCAGCCGTAGAGGCCGCAGGCCGACCGGACCTTCGCCAAGAGTCGCCGGCCAGCCACGAAGTCGATCCACGGTTCCATCATCCCCCTATCGGGGGCGATGTCGCCACGGGTCATGTGGTCGAAGATCCGGCTCGGGTCAGCGCGGGTGATCGCCGCCCCGGATCTGATCGACCGCGTGCCGCAGAATAGGCGCGAGTACGGCGACGCCGTCGCGTACACCTCCAGAAGATCCCGGCAAATTCACGATCAATGTTGTGCCCGCTTGTCCGGCCAATCCTCTGGAAAGTACAGACGTAGGCACTTTTTCGCGGTTGGCCTGGCGGATGGCCTCGGCTATCCCGGGAATCACGCGGGTGATCACTTTGGCCGTCATCTCGGGTGTCAGGTCGAGAGGCGTCAGGCCGGTGCCCCCGGTGGTCACGATGACGTCGAAGCCCTCCCCCACGCCGTCTCGCAGCGCGCGTTCGACCGCCTCTCCGTCGGGCACCAGCACGGGCCCTTCGACGCTGTCGCAGCCGGCCTCGCCGCGCAGCAGCTCGACCAGAAGGGGACCCGATTTATCGGCATAAACCCCGGACGACGCCCGGTTCGACACCGTGATCACGAGAGCCCGCATCACGCCGGCTCCCTGGTCCAGCCACCGGTCTTACCGCCCAGCTTCTCCTCCACCCGTACGTCGGTGATCGTCGCGCCGGGATCGACCGCCTTCACCATGTCGATCAGCGTCAGCGCGGCCACCGAGACCGCAGTCAGCGCCTCCATCTCCACGCCGGTGCGGTCGGCCGTCTTGGCCCGGCACGTGACCGCCACGCCCCAGTCCTCGACCTCCAGGGTGACCTTCACGCCGTGCAGTGCGATCGGATGGCAGAGCGGGATCAGGTCGGGGGTGCGTTTCGCCCCCATGATGCCCGCGATCCTCGCCACGCCCAGCGCGTCGCCCTTCGGCACCTCACCCGACCGCAGCAGCGCCACGGTCTCGGCCGTCAGCAGCACCCGGCCGCTCGCCGTGGCGGTGCGGGCCGAGACGTCCTTGGCGGAGACGTCGACCATGCGGGCGGCGCCGGTCTCGTCGATGTGGGTCAGCTCGCTCACAGCTTGATCACCTCCACCGTGGCGCCCGTGGGCACCTCGGTGACGTCCTCGGGAACCATGATCAGGGCGTTCGCCGTCGCCAGGGCGGCGAGTTGGTGGGAGCCCTGCCCGTGCACCGGCGCCACCGTGCCGTCGGGCGCGAGCACGCCGCGCAGGAACGACCTGCGCCCCGACGGCGAACGCAGGGGCCCGGCGGCCTTGGCGGTGACGGATGAGGGCATGCCGCTGGGCAGGCCGCGCATCCTGTCGAGCGCCGGGCGTACGAACAGTACGAAGGACACGAAGGAGGACACCGGGTTGCCGGGCAGCGCGAAGATCGGCACCTGGTCGTCCCCCAGGACGCCGAACCCCTGCGGCATCCCCGGCTGCATGGCCACCTTCTCGAACCGGACCGTCCCCAGCGGCGACAGGGCCTCCTTGACCGGCTCGTACGCCCCCATCGAGACCCCTCCGCTCGTGATGATCGCATCGGCGCGCACCAGATGGGTGTCGAGCCGGTCAAGCAGCACGGCAGGATCGTCGGTGACCGAGCCGACGCGGTAGCCCTCGGCGCCCGCCTCCCGCACGGCGGCCGCCAGGGTGTAACTGTTGGACTCCCAGATCTGCCCGGTGACCAGGGGCGATCCGGGCTCGACCAGCTCGGCGCCCGTGGAGATGATCACGACCCGGGGCCGCGGCCGCGCCTTGACCCGGCGCCGCCCCACCCCGGCGATGATGCCGAGCTGCGCGGGACGGATCACAGTGCCCGCCTCGAGCACCACGTCGCCGGCCTCGACGTCCTCCCCCGCTCGCCGGATCGCGTTGCCGGTCTCGGCGCGGCGGTCGATGCGTACGGAGACGGTGCCGCCGTCCGTCCACTCCACCGGCACCACGGTGTCGGCCCCCGCGGGGAGCGGTGCGCCGGTCATGATGCGTACGGCGTGACCGGGCCCGACGGCCCGCAGCTCGGTGGACCCGGCCGCCACGTCGTCGATCACCGGCAACGTAACCGGAATTTCCGACAAGTCGTCGGCGCGTACGGCGTACCCGTCCATGGCCGAGTTGTCGAACGGCGGCAGCGGCACCGGCGAGGACACGTCCTCAGCCAGCGTCGCCCCCAGCACCTGCTCCAGGTCGAGCTCCAGGGGCGCCAGCGGACGCACAGTGGCCAGGATGTCGGCCAGGTGCGCGTCAACCGATTTCATCGAGGAACTCCCGCAGCCACGGCACGAAATCCGGCGCCAGATCCTCACGGTCGGCCGCGAACTTCACCACGGTCCGCAGATAGTCGAGCTTGTCGCCCGTGTCGTAGCGCCGCCCTCGGAACAGCACCCCGTGCACCGGCCCGCCCTCCGCCGAGCCGCGGGAGGCGAGCGTGCGCAGCGCGTCGGTGAGCTGGATCTCGCCGCCGCGCCCCGGCGGGGTGTCCTCCAGCACCGCGAACACCGCGGGATCGATCACGTAGCGGCCGATGATCGCCCAGTTGGACGGCGCCTCGTCGGCCGGCGGCTTCTCCACCAGATCGGTGACCCGTACGACGTCGTCCTCGGCGGTCGCCTCGATGGTCGCCACGCCGTACTGCGAGACCTGCTCCTTGGGCACCTCCATCAGCGCGATCACACTTCCGCCGAACGTGTCACGCACCTCGATCATGCGCTTGAGCAGCGGGTCGCGGTAGTCGATCAGGTCGTCGCCGAGCAGACAGGCGAACGGGTGGTCGCCGACGTGCTGCTTGGCGCAGAGCACCGCATGGCCGAGGCCCTTGGGCTCGCCCTGGCGCACGTAGTGAAGCGTCGCGAGCGAGGCAGGCTCACGAACCTGGGACAGCCGGTGCTCGTCGCCCTTGGCCTCAAGGGCACCCTCCAGCTCGAAAGCCCGGTCGAAGTGATCCTCGATCGACCGTTTATTCTTGCCGGTGACCATAAGCACGTCGAGGAGCCCCGCCGAGGCGGCCTCTTCAACGACATACTGGATCGCGGGCTTGTCGACGATGGGCAACATCTCTTTGGGTGTCGCCTTGGTCGCCGGGAGAAACCGGGTGCCCAGACCCGCGGCGGGCACGACGGCTTTCGTCACAGGGTCGAAGTCAGCCATGAGTAGACCCTAGTGGAGGCACCTGTGGACAAGCTCAACCTGCGCCGCGAGCTGAACGCGGCGCGTAGTGCACTCTCCCCTGAGCAACTACGGGCAAACGCCATCAAGGTCCGCGAAACGCTGCTCGAACAACCGTGGGTCCAGATGGCCGGTCTGGTGGCCTGCTACTGGTCGACGGGCTCGGAGCCGGATACGCACGGGCTCGTGTTCGCTCTGTGGAAACACGGCGCCACCGTGATCCTTCCGGTGCTCCGTGAGGACGACGACCTCGACTGGGCGGTCTACGACGGACCGGGCACGCTCGCCCCCGGGCGCTTCGGCATCATGGAGCCCGTCGACACCCGCCGCGGCGTCGACGCCATCCGCACCGCCGCCCTTGTGATCGTGCCCGCCCTCGCCGTCGACAGGAGGACGGGGGTGCGTCTCGGCCGCGGCGGCGGCTCGTACGATCGAGCCCTGGCCAGAGTCGGTCCCAACGTCCCCACAGTGGCCCTCCTCCACGACGGGGAGTTGATCGACGATGTCCCGGCCGAACCACACGACCGCCGCATCCGCTATGCCATGACACCCTCAGGCCTTACTAGTCTTATGTGACCACAGGGATGAGAGGGGGCTGAATGACGCTTGATGGCTGGCTCCTTCTCGGGGCCGCGATCGTCATCGCCGCCATCGCGTCCGTACGCCTCGCGCATCGCACCGGTCTGCCCAGCCTGCTGGTGTTCCTGGGCTTCGGCCTCCTCCTGGGCGATTCCGGGTTCGGCATCCCCTTCGACAACCCTGCCGTGGCCCAGCAGATCGGCCTGACCGCGCTCGCGGTGATCCTGGCCGAGGGCGGACTCACCACCAACTGGTCCCATGTGCGGCGATCCGTTCCCATAGCCGTGGTGCTGGCGACCGTGGGGGTGGCGGTCAGCATCGTCGTGCTGGCGCTGGTCATCCAGGGCCTGCTCGGCATCGACCGGAACACGGCGCTGATCCTCGGCGCGGTGCTGGCCTCCACCGACGCGGCGGCCGTCTTCTCCGTGCTGCGCAGGCTGCCGCTGCCGCCCCGGCTGGCGGGCGTGCTGGAGGCGGAGTCAGGCTTCAACGACGCGCCCACCGTGATCGCCGTCGTGCTGCTCAGCGGGGCGGCGCACTCGCCCGCCAACCTGGGAACGTTCCTGCTCGGCACCACGGTCGAGCTGCTCATCGGTGCGGCGGTCGGCCTCGCCGTCGGGCCCGCGGGCGCGTACGCGCTGCGTCGCGTCGCCCTGCCCGCCTCAGGCCTCTATCCCATCGCCGTGCTCGCGCTCACCTTCGTCTCGTACGGCGGCGCGGTGCTGCTGCACGGCTCGGGCTTCCTGGCCGTCTACCTCACCGGGCTGATCCTGGGCAACTCGCGGCTGCCTCACCGGGCGGCCACCAGAGGGTTCGCCGAGGGGGCGGCGTGGCTGGCGCAGATCGGTCTGTTCGTGATGCTGGGGCTGCTGGCCAACCCGGGCGAGATGCCCTCGGCGATCATCCCCGGCCTGATCATCGGCACCGTCATGGTGCTCCTCGTGCGCCCGCTGTGCGTCATGGCGAGCTCGGCGGTCGCGTGGGTGTTGCGGTTGGGCTGGGTGAGCTGGCGCGACCAGGCGTTCCTGTCGTGGGCAGGGCTGCGCGGCGCGATCCCCATCGTGCTCGCGACCATCCCCTGGGCGTCCGGGGTCGAGGGCTCCAAGGACATCTTCAACCAGGTCTTCGTGATCGTCATCGTGTTCACCCTGCTGCAGGGGCCGACACTGCCGTTCGTCGCCCGGTTGCTCAAGGTGACGGCGCCGGGAGAGGCGCACGACCTCGCGGTGGAGTCGGCGCCGCTGGAGGAGCTCCAGGCCGACCTGCTGCAGATCACGGTGCCGCCGGGCTCGCGGCTGCACGGCGTGGAGATCTTCGAGCTGCGCCTTCCCGCAGGTGCCGCCGTGACGCTGATCGTGCGCGACGGCAGGTCGTTCGTACCGGCCACCACCACCAGGGTCAGGGCGAACGACCAGCTGCTGATCGTCGCCACCGCCTCCTGCCGCGACCAGGTCGAACGCCGGATCCGTGCCGTGAGCCGCAGCGGGAAGCTGGCGGGCTGGTACGGCGAGCGGGGGCTGGAATAGGTGATTGACGGCATCGGTTAGCATTAGCAGTCGCATCCCTCGAGTGCCAAACCTGAAGGAGGAGCGCGTGCCGACCTACCAGTACGCCTGCAACGACTGCGGTGAGCAGCTCGAGGCCGTCCAGAAGTTCACCGACGACGCCTTGACGGTCTGCCCGAGCTGCGAAGGAAACCTGCGCAAGGTCTTCTCCGCCGTCGGCATCGTGTTCAAGGGCTCGGGGTTCTACAAGACCGACAGCCGCCCGTCCACCTCTGGCGCCTCGACCTCCTCGTCGTCCAAGTCGGCTGATGCGTCGTCGTCCGAGTCGTCGTCGAAGTCCTCGGAGAGCAAGTCGGGCGACTCCGGTTCGTCCACCTCCGCTCCCGCGCCGGCCGCAGCCTCCAACTGACCGCGCCGTTCCCCTGGGCGTGCCGCCCGGGCCTTCGGTATGCGCCGGTCGAGCAGGCGTTCGCGTGCGCCGGGCCCCGGTGGCGATCGGGTGGCGCAGGCCCTCCGGCTGGTGATCCGTAGCGACAGCCCGTCCACAGCGACCCGGCACTGCGGCCACGTTATCCACAGACTGTCTCTTATACA
>NZ_SMJZ01000159.1 GCF_004348345.1 Nonomuraea longispora | reverse complement strand
CCGTCTCGGGGAGGCGGGCGTTGATCCACGCCGCCAGGTCGTCGGCCACCGGGTAGAAGTCCATTTCGCCGTTCGGGCCCGCGATGTAGCCGTCGATGGAGGTGGCGACGTAATACGTGAGCTTGCGCAAAACTACTCCTTCTAAAGTACTATGCCCGAAGTGCTTTCACCGTAGTACTACAAATGGAGTGGTGTCAAGGTGGTCAGACAGAACGTCGCCCGGCGGGCGGCACTGGTCGACGCGGCGATCGAGGTGCTGGCCGAGGAAGGCGCCCGCGGGCTGACGTTCAGGGCGGTGGACGCCCGAGCCGAGGTGCCGACCGGCACCGCGTCCAACTATTTCGCCAGCCGCGACGACCTGCTGACCCAGGCGGGCGGCCGGATCTACGAGCGGCTGCAGCCCGACGCCGCCACCATCGCCGCGAGCCTCGCCGGGCCGCGCGACCGCGACCGGGTGACCGGCCTCATGCACGAGATCGTCGACCGGATCTCGGCCTTCCGGTCAGGCTACCTGGCGCTGCTGGAGCTGCGACTGGAGGCGACCAGGCGGCCCCGCCTGCGCGAGGTGCTGACCGAACGCATCCGCGCCGACGTCGAGGCGAACGTACGCCGCCACCGCCAGACCGGCCTGCCCGGCGATGACACCACCGTGGTCCTGCTCTACCTGGCGCTCAACTGGCTGATCGTCGAGCGGCTCACGCTGCCGGACGTGTTCGGCGAGGAAGAGGCGCACGTGCTCGTGAGCGCCGCCGTCGAACGGCTGCTCCCATAGCATGCGGAGATGACTGATCACCGGCACACCCACGAGCTCGTCCGCGACGGCGATCTCATCACCAAGCGGTACGTGGACGGCAAGCCGGGCGCGGCGGAGCGTGAATGGCGGGCGCTGACCCTCCTGGCGGAGCACGCCCCTGCGCTGGCCCCCGAGCCCGTGGCCTTCGACGGCCGTTCGGTCACGATGACGTGGATCGACGGGCTGCCGATGCGCGGGATGGAGGTGCGGGCCGAGCACGTCGCCGCCATGGCCGAGGCACGCGCCCGGCTGCACACCGCCCTCCCGTACGCCGTCCTGCGGGACGTGCCCGAGCGCCCATGGGCGGACCCGGTGGTCACCGACTGGGTCAGGAGTCGCGCCACGGCATGGGAGCCCAGGGGGCCGCTGGACGGCCGGGCCGTCGAAGAAGGGCTGCGGTGGCTGGAGAGCCGGTCGCCGGGCGAGCCGGGCACCACGCCCGCGTTCGGCGCGGGGGACGGCAACCTGGCCAACTTCCTGTGGGACGGCTCCCGCGTCCGCCTGGTCGACTTCGAGGACTGCGGGCGCAGCGACGTGGCGTACGAGGTGGCCGAGATCGCCGAGCACGTGTCGATGTGGGTGGACGGCGAGGTGGAGATCGTGCCCGCGTTCGGCCTGAGCCCCCGGGAGGAGCGGCGGACGCTCGAGCACCGCAGGCTGCACGCCCTCATGTGGTTGTTCCTGCTGTCCCACGATTCCGCCGACGCGCCGCGCAACCCGCCAGGCACCTTCGAACGGCAGGCCGAGCGGGTGCTGGCGCGGCTGGCAGCGTGAACGCGACTCAGCCCGTGAGCACGCCCAGCAGGTGCGTGACCTCCCTGGACACCGCGTCGCGCCCGGCCTTGAGATATTTCCTGGAGTCGACCACCCGCTCGTCGTGGGCCAGATAGTCGCGGATGGCGCCGGTGAACGCCTTGTTCAGGTGGGTCGCGATGTTGATCTTCTTCATCCCGTTCCCGACGGCCTCGCGCAGCACGTCGTCGGGCACCCCCGACGAGCCGTGCAGCACCAGCGGCACCGGCACCGCGGCCCGCAGCTCGGCGATGAGCTCCAGATCGAGCACCGCGTCCTTGGACGTCATGGCGTGCGAGGTGCCCACCGCGACCGCCAGCGCGTCGACGCCCGTCCGCGCCACGTAGTCGACGGCTTCGTGGGGTTTGGTGCGGGCGCCCGGCGCGTGCACGCCGTCCTTGCCCCCGACCTCGCCCAGCTCGGCCTCCACCCACACGCCGCGCGCATGGCACCAGGCGGCCACCTCGGCCGTGGCGGTGACGTTCTCCTCGTCGGGCAGGGCCGAGGCGTCGTACATCACCGAGCCCAGCCCCAGCTCCACCGCCTCCTCCACGAGCGCCCTGTCGGTGGCGTGGTCGAGGTGGACCGCGACCGGCACGTCCGCGCGGCGGGCGATCGCGAGCGCGGCCAGCGCGACAGGCTCCAGCGCGCCGTGGTAGCGCACGCAGTTCTCGCTGATCTGCAGCACGACCGGCAACCCCAGCGCCTGCGCGCCGGCCACGATGGCGGTGGCGTGTTCGAGCTGGATCACGTTGAACGCGCCCACCCCTGCGGGCGACTGGCTGACGATGTCGCCGATGGCGGCGAGGGACATGGCAGTGGCTCCTTACGTAATGATGATCCCGGGGTGGATGTCGGCGTACACGTCGGGGTCGATATCACCGGCCACGGGCGCGGCCACGGCCGCCGCGCCCAGCGCCGCGGCCCGCCTCAGCCTGTCATGCCACGGTGCCCGCTCGACCAGCCCCAGCGCCAGCCCGGCGACCAGCGCGTCACCCGCGCCCGTCGGGTTTCCCCCCACGGTGTACGGCATGCGCGCCCTGAACGTTCCCTCACCTGTGACCGCCAGCAGCCCTTCGGCCCCCATGGACACCACCACGGCCCCGGCTCCCCGCTCGCGCAGCGCCCGGGCGCCCTCGGCGGGGGCGCCGCCGGGCACCGCCCTGGCCAGCTCTTCCGCGTTGGGCTTGACCACGGAAGGGCGGCCCGCCGGCGCGTGGCGCAGCGGTTCGCCGTCGGCGTCCACGATCGCGGGCACGCCCTGGTCCGCCGCGATCGAGGCGAGGGCGGCGTAGGTGTCGAGGGGCACGCCGCGCGGCAGGCTCCCCGACAGGACGACCGCGTCGGCGGCGGCCACGAGCTGCTCGTAGTGCCGTACGAAGCTCGCCAGCTCGCCGGGGGCCACCTCGGGACCGGGCTCGTTGAACAGCGCCGTACGCCCGGCGCCGCCGTCCGTGACGGCCAGGGTGGTGCGGGAGTCGGCGGCGATGGGCGTCAGGGCGCCCGGCAGCCCGGCCGCCCGCAGATCGCCTTCGACCGCCTGCCCCGTCGGCCCGCCCGCCAGGCCGGTGACCAGCACCTCGTGGCCGAGCGCCGCCAGCACCCTGGCCACGTTGACGCCCTTGCCGCCGGCCCTCCTGTGCACGGCGGTGACCCGGTTGACGCCGTCCCAGTCGACCGAGGGCAAGGCGTACGTCACGTCGAGGGCGAGGTTGAGCGTCACGGTGAGGATCATCAGGGCTCCGTGACCCAGACGCCGTCCTTCATCACCCCGGTCACCTCCAGTTCGTCGGACAGCACCACCAGGTCGGCGGCCTTGCCGACGGCGATCGAGCCGATCCGGTCGGCCAGGCCGAGCACCCGCGCGGGCGTCAGCGAGGCCACCTGCACGGCGTCGGGCAGCGACATGCCCACCTCCCGCACGCTGCGCCGGAACGCGACGTCCATGGTCAGTGTGGAGCCCGCGATCGAGCCGCCCTCGACGAGCCGGGCGACGCCGCCGTCCACGCGCACGCCCATCGAGCCGAGCACGTAGTCGCCGTCGCCGAGACCGGTGGCCGACATGGCGTCGGTGATCAGCGCGGTGCGGCCGGGGCCCGCCACTTCGTAGGCCAGCCGCAGCATGGCCGGATGCACGTGAACCCCGTCGTTGATCAGCTCGATGGTCACCCGTTCGTCGTCGAGCAGCGCGGCGACAGGCCCGGGGGCGCGGTGGCCGAGCGGCGGCATCGCGTTGTAGAGGTGGGTGGCCACGCTCGCGCCCGTCTCGATGCCGGCGATCGTCTGCTCGTAGCCGGCGTCGCTGTGGCCCACGGCGGCGAGCACGCCCTCGGAGACGGCCAGCCGGATCGTGTCGAGCGCGCCGGGAAGCTCGGGCGCGATGGTGACCATGCGTACGTGGCCGCGCCCGGCCTTGACCAGCTCGGCGAACTCCTGCGGCGAGGGCTCGCGCAGCAGCGTGGGGTCGTGCGCGCCGCAGCGGGCCCGTGAGATGTAGGGGCCCTCGAAGTGGATGCCGGCCAGCAGCCCTTCCTCGCAGAGCTCGGCCAGCGCCGACGCCGCCCGGACGAGCCGGTCGGGGGAGTCGGTGACGAGGCTTGCCATGGTCGTGGTGGTGCCGTGGCGCCGGTGCAGCGCCACGGCCTCACGGGCCTGGTCGGGCTCGCCGGTCGGGAAGGAGCCGCCCGCGCCGCCGTGGTTGTGGATGTCGACGAAGCCGGGCACGACGTGCCGCCCGCCCACGCTCAGGCCGGGACCGGGGGCCGATCCGTGGCCGACATGCGTGATGCGGCCGTCTTCTATGGTCAGCCACCCTTCGTGGATTCCCCCGGGTGTCACGATCCTGGCGTCGGCAAGAGTAAGGCTCATGGAGAAAGAATCACAGATCGCGTGAGGTGCATGGGCTCGTCGGGGTTCAGCTGCTGGGCGAACGCGCGTGCGACGGCCACCCGCTGGGCGCGGATCAGCTCGGCCATGGGGTCGAGCCCGCTCTCGAAGAACATGCCGCCGGCCTGCTCGACCTGCCCGCGCAGGCCGTCGGGCGGGGCGCCGAGCATCCAGGTGACGCGTCCGGGGCCGGCGATGCTGATCGGGCCGTGCCGGTATTCCATCGCCGGGTACGCCTCCGTCCACGAGCGGGACGCCTCGCGCATCTTCAGCGCGGCCTCCTGCGCCAGCCCGACCGTCCATCCGGCGCCGAGGAAGCTGAACTGCTCGGCTTTGACCAGTTCGTCGGGCAGCGGCGCGGCGACGGCCCGCTCGGCGTCCTCGATGGCCTGGGTGAGGTCCTCGCCGAGGCCGGCGCGCAGCAGGGCCAGCTGCGTGGTGGCGAACCTGGTCTGCACGACCGACCGCTCGTCGGCGTAGTCGAGCACCACGACCTCGTCGGCGGCCCGCATGATCGGCGTCTCCGGGTCGGCGGTGATGGCCGAGATCTTCGTGGTGGTCCTGGCGAGCAGCTCCAGGACCTCGGTGGTGGTGCCCGAGCGGGTCAGCGCGAGCACGCGGTCGTACGAACGTCCTGAGGGCGTCTCGGAGGCGGCGAAGGCGTCGGTCTCCCCGTGCCCGGCCCGCTCCCGCAGTGTCGCGTACGCCATCGCGATGAACCATGACGTGCCGCAGCCGACGACGGCCACCCGCTCTCCGTGGCGCGGCAGCGCGTCGGCGGGAACGTCGGCGACGGCGCGGCGCCAGCAGGACGGCTGGGACGCGATCTCGGCCTCGGTGTGGCTGGTCACCACGTGCCTCCCCATGGTTGATTGTTTCTGCATTTTTTATACCAGATAAGTGCATAAATGGACATGAGTGGCTGCGGCCCTCCAGGTTGTGCCACGCTTGCTGCTGACCTCGTCCTCCAGGGAGGCCTCGTGTCCCGCTACGACCGCTGGAACGCCATCCTCGAGCTGCTCTCCCAGGAGGGCAGGCTGTCGGTGGAGGAGGCGTCCCAGGCGCTCGACGTCTCCACCGCGACGATCCGGCGGGACTTCGACCAGCTCGCCCAGCAGCAGATGCTCATGCGCACGCGGGGCGGCGCGGTGGCCCAGAGCGTCAGCTACGACCTGCCGCTGCGCTACAAGACGGCCAGGCACGCCGGCGAGAAACAGCGCATCGCGGCCGCCGCGGCGGAGTTCGTGACGCCGGGAGGCGTGGTGGGGCTCAACGGCGGCACCACCACCTCCGAGCTGGCCCGCACGCTCGCCACGGCGCCCGCGCTGGAGAACGGCTTCACCATCGTCACCAACGCGCTCAACATCGCCGCCGAGCTCACCGTCCGCCAGCACGTCAAGATCGTGGTGACCGGCGGGGTGGCCAGGCAGCAGTCGTACGAGCTCATAGGGCCGCTTGCGACCGGGGTGCTGGAGCAGGTGACGCTGGACGTGGCGTTCCTCGGGGTCGACGCGCTCGACATCGAGCTGGGCGCGTCGGCGCACCACGAGGGCGAGGCCAGCGTCAACAACCTGCTGATCAGCCGCGCCGCGCAGGTCGTCGTGGTGGCCGACTCGTCCAAGGTGGGCAAGCGGGCGTTCTCCCGCATCTGCCCGATCGGGCAGATCGACACGCTCGTCACCGACGCCCAGCTCTCCGACGATCTGGCGGGCGAGCTGACGGACGCGGGGGTAAAGGTCGTACGCGCCTGACCCGCCCAGGCGTTACAGGATGATGCCGGGGCGGGTAGGAATGCGACACAGGCGACAAGCCATCCCAGGGGGAAACATGGCGTCGGGAAGGAGCGTGGCCCGTCTCGGGCCCGCGGAGCGCGCCGAGGCGCTGGAACGCATGGCCGGGCGCGAGCTCGACGTGGTCGTGGTAGGCGGGGGAGTCGTGGGAGCGGGGGTGGCTCTCGACGCCGCCACCCGCGGGCTCGACGTCGGGCTGGTCGAGGCCCGCGACTTCGCCTCGGGCACCTCGTCGCGTTCCTCCAAGCTCATCCACGGCGGTCTGCGCTACCTGGAGCAGCTCAACTTCGAGCTGGTGCGCGAGGCCCTCCAGGAGCGGGCGTTGCTGCTGCAGCGCATCGCGCCGCACCTCGTCAAGCCGGTGCCGTTCCTCTTCCCGCTGACGCACTACGGCTGGGAAAGGGTCTACGTCGGCGCCGGGGTGGCGCTCTACGACACGCTCGGGCTCGCCTCAGGGGTCGCCCGCGGCGTGCCCGGCCACCGGCACCTGTCCAGGTCGCGGGCGCTGCGGCTGGCGCCCGCGCTGAAGAAGAGCGCGTTCACGGGCGCCATCCAGTACTGGGACGCGCAGGTCGACGACGCCCGCTACGTGATGACCATGCTGCGCACCGCGGCCACCTACGGCGCCCACATCGCCCCCCGGGCGCAGGTGGTGGGGTTCCTGCGGGAGGGGGAGCGGGTCACCGGCGTACGCGTGCGCGACCTGGAGAGCGGCGAGGAGTTCGAGGTCCGCGCCCAGCAGGTCGTCAACGCCACCGGGGTCTGGACCGACGACATCCAGGAACTGGTCGGCGGCCGGGGCCAGATCCACGTACGCGCCTCCAAGGGCATCCACCTCGTGGTCCCGCGCGACCGCATCCAGTCGCTGACCGGGATCATCCTGCGTACGGAGAAGTCCGTGCTCTTCGTGATCCCCTGGGGACGGCACTGGATCATCGGCACCACCGACACGGAGTGGACCCTCCACAAGGCTCACCCGGCCGCCTCGATGGCCGACATCGACTATCTGCTCGACCACGTCAACGCCGTGTTGTCCGTGCCCCTGAGCCGCGACGACGTCGAAGGCGTCTACGCGGGGCTGCGCCCGCTGCTGTCGGGCGAGTCGGACGAGACGTCCAAGCTGTCCAGGGAGCACGTGGTCGCGCATCCGGTGCCCGGCCTGGTGATGATCGCCGGCGGCAAGTACACGACCTACCGCGTCATGGCCCGGGACGCGGTCGACGCCGTGGCGCACGGCCTCGACCAGCGAGTGCCCCGTTCGTGCACCGACCGCATCCCGCTGGCCGGCGCGGAGGGCCACCAGGCGCTGTGGAACTCCCGCCACCGCATCGCCCAGACCTCCGGGCTGCACGTGGCCAGGATCGAGCACCTGCTGCAGCGCTACGGCTCGCTGATCGACGAGGTGCTTGAGCTGATCGAGCATGACCCGTCGCTGGGCAGGCCGCTGAGCGGGGCCGACGACTACCTGCGCGCCGAGATCGTCTACGCCGCCACGCACGAGGGCGCCCGGCATCTCAATGACGTGCTGACCCGGCGTACGCGCATCTCCATCGAGACCTTCCACCGCGGCGTGGCCGTGGCGCAGGAGTCGGCCGAACTGCTCGCCGCGCCGCTCGGCTGGGACAACGAGCAGGTCAAGCGGGAGGTGGGATATTTCACCAAGCGCGTGGAGGCCGAGCGCCGCTCCCAGGAGCAGGACTCCGACCAGGAGGCCGACGCGATCAGGCTCGGCGCGCCGGAGATCGTCCCCGTGGTCGCGCCGGAGGTCTGAGCGATCACTCCGCCGGGATCCACGCCTGCTCGTCGAGCGTGGCGGCGTCGTTGACCTGCACGCCCTGCGTCGAGACCGTCCATAGCGAGTCGCCGATGACGACCGAGCGCTGGATGCCGGGCCGGAACCCGCGCTCGCCGCCCTCACGCTGCGCCGGATGCTTGATCGTGCCGAGCTTCGACACGCCCGAGTCGTCGATCTTCAGCGCGAGCGCGCCCGACTCGTCGCCGCTCCTCAGCGGGATCACCGCGAGGCCGGTTCCGGGCCAGTAGAGGAAGGCGTGCGGGTCCCACTCGGCCTCGGAGCCGGAGTCCTTCTGGAACAGCTGCGACAGCCTGCGCGGGGCGGCGGGATCGCTCACGTCGAACAACGACACCTGCGTGCCCTGCGTCCTGCCCTCCTTGTCCGCCTCCTGGCCGATGCCGATCAGCCGGCCGTCACCCGCCGGATGCAGGTAGGCGGAGTAGCCGGTGATCTTCAGCTCGCCGGTCACCTTCGGCGCCGCCGGGTCGCGCAGGTCGAGGGTGTAGAGCGGGTCGACCTGCTTGAACGTGACGGCGTAGCCGATCGCGCCGATGAAGCGGACCGAGTAGATGCGCTCGCCCTTGCCGAGCCCGCCGACCTCGCCCTTCTTGTCCATCGTGGCGGCGTCGAGCACGTACACGGTGCTGGAACTGGTCCGGCCGTCCCCGGAGCCGAGCGTGGTGGCGACGCGGAGGTGGCCTTCGTGCTCCGACAACGAGTACTGGTTCAGCAGGCGGCCCGCCACCTTCCCCGACGCCACGTAGGCGGGCGGACCCGGCTTGGAGACGTCGAACCGGTGGATCTGCGTCTCCTCGGGTGGGAGCGTGGGCGTCGGCCGGGGCACGGGACGCGACGTCGCCGTGACCGTCATCCTGGTCGGCGGAACTTCGGACGTGTCTCCCGTCACGGTGGGTTCGCTGGGCGTGGGCTCCTCGGCCGGCGCCACGCCCGACCCGGTGCTACGGCCGGGTGAAGCGGGGGCGCTGGTGGGAGTGTCGGGTGGGGTGGTGTCGCCCGGCGAGCCGGTGGGGGCACCCGGTCTGGTGGTGGGGGCGTCCGGCAGCGGGCGGAACGGCATGCCCCACCAGCGCGGGTTGCTGGCCACGTAGAGGCTGCCGCCCGTGCCGTACACGATGTCGCCGTCGGCCGCCAGGGCGATCGGGTCGGTGCCCGCGGCGGTGACGCCCTGGGCCAGGTCGATGGTGTGCACGGTCAGCATCGAGGTGCCGGTGTAGTCGGCGGGGTGGCTGACCCGGTCGCACGCGACCGAACTCTTCCCGACCGACCCCGACGCGTCGGTGATCTTGACCTGGGGCAGCCAGGCCTCGGCCGGCGCCTTGCGTACGACCTCCTGGTTGCGCTTGACCCGCTCGGCGTCCGGGATGACCGATCTGACCTGAGGGAACGTGATGTCCGGCTGGCTGCGGGTGACGAGCCTGACCGTCGAGCCGACCATCCTCGCGTCGACGTACGTGCCCTGCGGCTCGATCGTGCTCAGTACCCTGGGCTCGCCGGCCAGATCGACCAGCACGTACCGCGTGTCGCGCGGCGGTCCGAACGAGCGGTAGGTGGCGCCGCCGCCGCGCAGCATGACCAGCGCCCGGTCCCCGGAGATCAGCAGGTCGGAGGGGACCCCGGGTTCGTCGCCGTCGGTCAGGTCGAGCGACTCGGTGACCTTCCTCGTGGCGGCGTCGATGATCCGCAGCGTGCCGTCCGTGACCGTGACGACCCGGTCGCCGTCGGTCTTGACCAGGTCGGGCTCGTCCACCCCCGCCTCGTGCACGTTGGTCGTGGAGTGTTCGGGGGTGCCGGCCGTGTCGGCCTTGGCCTCCGCCCTGGCGGTCATGGGCATGACGTTGCCGAAGCCGTACGGGCCGACGTTCCGGACGGCCTTCTCGCGCAGCCCCGCCAGCAGATCGTCGCATCCGGAGTAGGCCACCAGGCGGACGGCGCCGAGGCTCGTCCCGCCGGGCGGCGCCACCTCCGGCGCGGAGGCGCAGGCGGTTGCCACGGTCGCCAGGGCCGTGGCGGTCACGGCCGTACGGATCAGCGTCTTCATGCCCTCCATCACGGCTCAGCGGGCGGGATGGTTCAGGAAACTCTGTCCGGATTGATGGTGAACGCCGGGCTGAAGTTGAGGTCGTCGGGCACTTCCAGCAGCTTGCGCAGCAGTTTCCCGCTGAAGTCGATCACCTGCACCTGGTCGTTGTCGTCGTTGTCCTGCTCCCAGCAGTAGAGGTGCTTCTCGTCGTAGAAGCCGAGCACCTTGTCGCAGTCGGAGGAGAACTTGCGCAGCCGCTCGCCCGACTCGGAGTCCCAGATGCAGTGGTCGCCGTCGCCGCCGTTGGGGCAGTTGGTGACGAAAGCGCCGCCCGAGGGCGAGAAGATGTCCTGCGTGCCCGCCGACATCGTGCCGATGCCGGGGAATGAGCGGGTGGCCTTGCCGGTGGCGTCGAAGAAGCGCAGGCCCTGGTTCTTCTCGTCGCCATAGACGTTGACGGTGCCCTCGTCCGCGCCGTCGAAGCCGAAGGCGGTCTCGCGGATCGAGGTGTCGGCCACGTCGATGGTGGTGGCCTTCTCCGTGGCCACGTCGATGATGGTGTAGCCCAGGTGGAGCCAGTCGTCGCCGCTCTTCTTCTCGATGTTCAGCAGGATGCGGCCGCCGTCTTTCGACCAGGCCCTGATGGTGCTGATCAGCGGGTCCTTCACGGTCTTGATCGTGGTGCGCTTTCCGGAGTCCTGGTCGGTGATGACGATGAAGTCGTAGTCGTCGGAGCTGTAGCTCCTGCCTCGGTGGGCGAGGTAGCGGCCGTCGGGCGAGACCATCGACTCCCAGTTGGCGGCGTACTTCGTGAACGAGCCGTGCAGGGAGGTCCTGGCGTAGTCGATCCAGTCGTCCTTCTTCTCGTCCTCGATCTCGTAGGAGGTCAGGAAGACGGCGTCGTCGGGGTGCTCGTACAGGTAGATCTCTCCGCCGGGCAGCCGGGTCCGCGTGCCGGTGGGCGGCACGCCGGCCCGTGTGGTGCCCGGCGAGGGGCCGCGCGTCGCGGTGGTCCGCGACGGCTCGGAGGTCCTGGTGCGGGACGGCTCGGCGACGGAGGACTGGTTGACCTGGATGGTCACGACCACGCCGGCGAGCATGAGCAGGGCGAGCCCCACCGTGACGCCGACGATCAGCGGGGTCCTGTTCCGGCGCCGCGGTTCCGGGGCGTACTGGTGGTGGGTGATCTGCCTGTGCTGCGGCCAGGGCTCTGGCGGGTACGGCGGCGGGATCGTGGAGGCGTGCGGGCCGGGCGGCCCCGACGGTTGTGCCGGGTGCGCGCCGAAGGGCGCCTGCGGCGCGGCCTGGGCGGCGGCCTCGGCCAGGATGCCGGCGTTGGGCGGGGGGCGTTGCAGCAGCCGCATGATGACCTGCTCGGCGGTGGGCCGCTGCGCGGGGTCCTTGGCCAGGCACGCGGTCACCACGTCGCGCAGCTGGTCGTCGAGCATGCCGAGGTCGGGGTGCTGGTTGAGCACGCGGTTGATCACCGCGGGCATCGTGTCGCTGCCGAACGGAGCCCGGGCCGAGGCGGCGAAGACCATCGAGCTGGCCCATGAGAACAGGTCGGCGGCCGGCCCGACGGTGTGGCCCATGATCTGCTCGGGCGCCATGTACGCGGGCGTGCCCACAACCGTGCCGCTGATCGTCGAGGTGGCGTTGAGCGCCCGCGCGATGCCGAAGTCGATCACCCTGGGGCCGTCGGCGCCGATGATCACGTTGGCCGGCTTGAAGTCGCGGTGGACGATGCCGGCCTGGTGGATGGCGGCCAGGGCGGTGGCGGTGCCGATGGCCAGCCGGTGCAGGACGGACCCCGAGCGCGGCCCCTGCTCCGTCACGACCTGGTGGAGTGAGGGCCCTTCGATGAACTCGCTGACGATGTAGGGGCGGTGCTGCTCGACGCCGGTGCCGAGCACGGCGGCGGTGCAGAAGGGCGCGACCTGCTGGGCCACCTCGACCTCGCGCAGGAACCGCTCGACGCTCACCTGGTCGCCCGCCAGGTCGGAACGCATCCATTTGACGGCCACGCGGGCGCCCGACGGGTCGTGGGCGAGATAGACGACGCCCTGGCCGCCCTCGCCCAGCCGGCCGGCCAGCTCCAGGCCGCCCAGCTGTGGCGGGTCTCCGGGTCGTAGCGGCGCGATGGATGCCATGGAAGGATTGTGTCCCCATGCCGCGCATCAACAAAAACTACCTGTCAGTAGCGATACCGAATCTTCTTCATCCCGGCACGTGGCGTCCCCGTGCTGGGTATACGCTGTAAACGTGGCAGATCCGGGTACGGCCGAGCGCATCGTGGCCGTCGCGCGGCGCATCCTCGTCGAAGAGGGCTCCGCCGCGGTCAGCATGCGGCGCGTCGGCGACGCCGCGGGCATCACCGCCATGGCCATCTACCGGCACTATCCCAACCGGGAGGCGCTGCTGCGGGCCGTCGCCAACCGGAGCGCGAGCGAGCTGGCCGCGCAGTGGCGGCGGCGCTCCTCCTCGGGGGACCTCGGGGAACGCATCTCGGCGGCGCTCGACGACTTCCTCGACTTCGCGCTCGGCGACCGGCACCTGTTCCAGTTCCTGATCCTCGACGCGTGGACGGGTGCGCGCCGCTTCCCCGAGGACTTCCGCGGCGGGCAGGGGCCGCCCTTCACCGTGCTCACGGAGCTCGTCGAGGAGGGCATGCGCACGGGGCTGCTGCGCGAGGACGACGTGCTGGAGGTCACGCTGGCCGTCACGTCGTGCGCGCAGGGCCTGGTGCAGCAGTATTTGAACGGCAGGATGGGGATGGACGAGGACGACTTCCGCGCGCTCTGCCAACGGTCGATGTGGCGGATCATCAACGGGCTGGCCCGCGGGTAGGTGACGGCCATGGAGATTCGTTACGCCGGAGGGCCGACGGCGGTCATCGAGATCAACCCGACAACCTGGACCACGCCGGCCGCGCCTTCCCGGCCTCCGCGCCGCTGGTGCTCGAAGGAGAGGGCCTGACCGTCCACGTCAGCGGCGACAACGCCTCGCTCGACGTCGTACGCGAGATCGCCAGCCGCGCCGACCCCGTGGACGTCGCGGTGTTGTTCGCGGGGCACGGCGACCTGCTGCAGCGCTCGCGCCGGGGGAGCGCACGCGCCTGCCCTGAGCCGGATCAGGCCAGCGGATGGCTCACCCAGACGTTCGGCTCCACGTAGACGGCGTGGTCGTGCTCGACGTCGCAGTGCACGGGAGTGAGCGCCCCGGGCACCTCGACGTCCCCCGTACGGTCGAACGGCAGGCCGGTCCACTTCCGCCACTCGGCGAGCGTGCCCGCGATCACCATCGACCGCGGCGCCACCTTGACGATCTTCCCGCCGGCCCGTACGTGCACCCGCAGCCAGGCGTCATGGGGAAGGCCGTCGGGGCGGGTGCGGAAGGCGTACTCGCTCATGGGGGTGTGGGGCTCGCGGTGCTTGAGGTTGGGCCTGACCGGTGCGACGAGCTCGGCGAAGCCCTGGCCGGCGGCGTGGCGGCGCATCGCCGCCAGCATCTTCGAGCTCAGCCCCGTGCCCTGCAGGTCGCGCCGCACGGTGATCTCCAGGGCGGAGACGGCGTCGGGGCGGGCGCCGCGCTCCCGGCCCGACCGGATCACGCCGTCCCAGCCGTCGTCGGGCAGCTCGGACCCGCCGGCGACGAAGGGGATCATGCACGCCCGCGCCACCAGCCGGCCGGGCTCGGCGTCGTCGTCGGCGACGAGCACGTAGTCGGCGTAGGTCGTGGTGGCGACCGGGTAGAACAGGTCGGCGATCGGGTCGTTGAGCATGAACTCCTGCCACGTGTGGTCCATGTCCCACAACGTCGACGCGAACTCCGGACGCTCCGCGAGCGTCGTGATCTGGAGGGCCATGCGGTACAGTCTCGCATTCCGGTCTCTAGGGACGCGCGCCATCAAGGTCCGCCAAGTGCCTGCGCTAGCGTCGGCAGCATGACCGATCTTGACCCCAGACTGCGTGCCGTCGCCGACCTGATCGTGTCCCAGGCGCGCGAGAGCGGCGGCAGGCACGAGTACGACGGCCGGATCCAGGACCTGTCGCCCGACGGCGTACGCGCGGGACTGGACCGGCTCGGCGAGGGAGCCGCGCCCGCCGACCCGCACGACGCCCGGCATGTGGAGGTGTTCGAGGAGGGGCTGCGCACCGAGTTCGGCGAGTTGGCCCTGCACCGCGGGAACCCCCTGGTCCACCTGTCCAACCTCGACCTCGCCTGCTACGACCGCGACTACGCCCCGGCGGCCGAGCGCGCCGCGGCCAGGGCGGCCCATCTCGCGCTCTGGCCGGACGCCGTGGACAACGCGATCGAGGCGCTCGACCGGATCCCGGCCCCCGTCGCGAAATCCCTGGTGAAAACCGCCGAAGGCCTGGCCGTAGGCGTCACGGACGAGACCGCGCTGCGGGCGCACGGCAGGCTCGTCGCCCACCTCCAGCGCGCGGCGGACGAGGGCGACCCCGACGCGGCGCTCGGCGGCCAGGCCCTGAGCAGGCTGATGGGCACGGCCGACGGGCTGCCCGTCGACCTCGGGAGGCTGGCGGAGCGGGCCGACGCCGAACGCGACCGGCTCATGGCGCTGCTCGCCGAGTCCTGCGCCAAGCTGGGCGAGCGGGACAGGCCGCCGCTCGACGTCGTACGCGAGCTGGTCAAGGACCACCCCGATGCCGACGGCGTGATCGAGGCGGCCAGGATCGGCACGGAGAAGGCCATCGCGTTCACCCGCGAGAAGAACCTCGTGCCCTACCACGACGGCGAGTGCCTGGTCGGGCCGGCGCCCGAGTCGCGCCGCTGGGCGATGGCCATGATGTCGTGGAACGCGCCCGGCGAGCCCGAAGGCCCGTCCTGGTACCACGTCACCCCGCCCGACCCGAGCTGGCCGCAGCGGGACCAGGAGGAGTGGCTGGAGGTCTTCAGCCGCACCACGCTGCCCGCGATCAACGTGCACGAGGTCGCCCCCGGCCACTTCTCGCACGCGAGGGCGCTGCGGCGGGCGCCGTCGGAGGTACGCAGACTGCTGCAGTCGACGGCGTTCATCGAGGGCTGGGCCCACTACGCGGAGGAGCTCTGCGTCGAGGAGGGCTTCGAGGCCGGCGACCCCCGCTTCGAGATCGGCGTGTGGCTGGAGGCGCTGATCCGCGTCACCCGGCTGGCCTGCGCGATCGGCGTGCACACCGGCCGGATGACGGTCGAGGAGGCCGCCGGGCGGTTCGTCTCGGACACCCACCTGGCCGGCCCGGCCGCGACGGCGGAGGCCGAACGGGCGTCGTTCGACCCGACGTACGGCCGCTACACCTACGGCAAGCTGCTCATCCGCGATCTGCGCGAGCAGGCCCGCGGGCAGTGGGGCGCCGGCTTCACCCTGCAACGCTTCCACAAGGCGCTGCTCGATCTCGGTTCGCCGCCTCTGGGCTTGATCGGGGGCATCCTGTAGCGTCTGGTGATCCGGAGCACCCTGCAGAGCCGGTCGCTGAGGAGGTCTGTCCGTGCGCGAGCTCTCCGGCAAGGTCGCCGTGATAACGGGCGCGGGCAGCGGCATCGGGCGGGCGCTGGCCCTCAGGTTCGCGGCCGAGGGCATGACGCTGATGCTCGCCGACGTCGACCACGGCCCGCTCGCGGAGACGGCCGCGCAGGCGGGCGACGCCAGGGTGCTCACGCAGATCACCGACGTGTCCGACGCGTCCTCTGTACGCCATCTGGCCGACCGGTGTTTCGGGGAGCTGCGGGCCGTACACGTGTTGTGCAACAACGCGGGCGTCTTCCAGGGCGGTCACCTGTGGACCCGCGGCGAGGAGGACCTCGCCTGGCTGCTGGGCGTCAACCTGTGGGGCGTGCTGCACGGCATCCGCGAGTTCGTGCCGCGCATGATCGAGCAGGACGCCGAGGGGCACATCGTCAACACGGTGTCCACGGCGGGGTTGTTCACCTCGCCGGGGTCGGGCGGCTACTCCGTCAGCAAACACGCCGCGCTCGCCGCCTCCGAGGCGCTGGCCCACGACCTGGCCGCCGCGGGGTCCAAGCTCCGCGTGACCGCGCTCTGCCCGGGCGCGGTCAGGACCCGCATCGCCGACTCGCGGCGGCTACGCCCTCCGGGCCTGGCCACCACGCCGAGCTCCGACGAGGTGGCCGTGCAGGAGGCGGTGAGCCGGGCGGCGGAGCGCGGCATGGAGCCGTCCGAGGTCGCCGGCCTGGTGGTGGAGGCCATCCGTGAGGAGCGATTCCTGCTGCTGACCGACCCCGAGCACGCCACGCGGCTGCGCCGGCGGACCGAGGCGCTGCTCACCGGGCGGTTGCCGCCTCACCACTGACGTTCGTGGGCCAGCAACCGCACCACCGCGCCGCTGCGCGGCCTGACCAGCAGGCGTACGGAGTCGCCCGGCAACACGTCCTGGTAGAGGCCCTGCTTGACGCGGAACGCGATGGCCTTCTCCGAGCTGCCGTCGTGCACCGCGATGTGGTAGGAGTTCTCGCTGTCCGCGTGGGCCTCGACCCAGCGCTTGACGACGTGGCCGCCGATCTCCTGCCGCTTGGCGCCCTGCGCGACGGTGGCCACGGGCACGATCTCCACGCCGTGCCAGCCGCTGCCCGTGAAGATCCACTCCTGCTGCGGGTTCACCTCCACCTGCCCCGGCCCGGCGACCTCGCGCCCAGCCGGGGTCAGCAGGAACCCGCGGCCCGCCAGGAGCAGCCCCGACCCGGCCACGAACGACGCCATCGTCGCGATCATCCCCGGCCACGACAGGCCGGCCGCGGCCACGGTGGCGAACCACGGGACCACCAGCCCACAGGCCAGCAGCACAGGAACGAGCATGCTCGACCAGCGCCGCCGCGCCAGCCCGAGGTCGATCGCGCGCTGCCGGACCAGAGGAAGGAACTCGCGGTCGAGTACCTGACCGTCGGGCATGAGCGCGATCACCGGGGCCCGCGGAGCCCCGCCCATCCTGGCGCTCGCCTGGTCGAGCACCCACCGCTCGTACGGCAGCAGCGGCTCCTCCCGGCGCGGCGTGAGCGACAGCCGGTCGCCCTCCACGACGGCCCACCCGCGCCCGGCCAGCTCGAACAGCGCCGAATGGAACACGTCCTGCACCCGCATGCCGCGTAAGAGCTCCGCCACGGGGGCGGGCGCCGGACAGCGCGGCTCCCGCTCCGGGGTCCTGTCGCGACCGGACACCTTGAAGGCGGCGGCCAGGGTGGCGACCCACAGAGCCCACGTCGTCGCCGGCCAGACAAGATCCATTCTCCTGTGTTAGCACGAGAGCCGGAGCCAGGCCAGGCGTAACGCACAAGGCCGATAGACTGTGGTCACCGCGTTCCGCCTTCTGGAGGGTCTTCAGTGTCTGAATTCGACACGGTCTTGGTGGTCGACTTCGGCGCGCAGTATGCGCAGCTCATCGCCAGGCGGGTGCGCGAGTGCCACGTCTACTCCGAGATCGTCCCCTCGTCGATGCCCGTCGAGGAGATGATGGCGAAAAATCCGAAGGCGATCATCCTGTCCGGAGGTCCCTCCTCGGTCTACGCCGACGGCGCGCCGCCCGTGCCGCACGGGCTGTTCGCGACGGGCGTGCCGACGTTCGGCATCTGCTACGGCTTCCAGGCGATGGCGCGGGCGCTGGGCGGCGAGGTGGCCCGCACGGGCGTCGCCGAATACGGCGGCACCGCGCTCGACGTGCTGCAGGAGGGCGTCATCTTCGCCGGCCTGCCGAGCGCCCAGACGGTCTGGATGTCCCACGGCGACAGCGTGGCCGCCGCACCCGAGGGGTTCACGGTGACCGCCTCGACGGGCCAGACGCCGGTCGCCGCCTTCGAGCACCCCGAGCGGGGCCTCTACGGCGTGCAGTTCCATCCGGAGGTGCTCCATTCCGAGCACGGGCAGGCGGTGCTCAGGCACTTCCTCGAAGCGGCCGGCTGCCGCCCGTCGTGGACCATGCTCAACATCGTCGAAGACTCCGTCGAAGCCGTGCGTCGCCAGGTCGGCGACGGTCACGCGATCTGCGCGCTGTCGGGCGGCGTCGACTCCGCGGTGGCCGCCGCCATCGTGCAGCGCGCCATCGGCGACCGGCTGACCTGCGTCTTCGTCGACCACGGCCTGCTGCGCAAGGGCGAGGCCGACCAGGTCGAGCGCGACTTCGTGGCCGTCACGGGCGTCAAGCTGCGCGTGGTCGACGCCGCGGACCGCTTCATCAAGGCGCTGGAGGGCGTCACCGACCCCGAGGAGAAGCGCAAGATCATCGGCCGCGAGTTCATCCGCGTCTTCGAGGACGAACAGCGCGCCATCATGGCCGACATGCCCGTCGAGTTCCTCGTCCAGGGCACGCTCTACCCCGACGTGGTCGAGTCGGGCGGCGGCACCGGCACCGCCAACATCAAGTCCCACCACAACGTCGGCGGCCTGCCTGACGACCTGCGGTTCACGCTGGTCGAGCCGCTGCGGGCGCTGTTCAAGGACGAGGTCCGCCGCGCCGGCGAGGAGCTCGGGCTGCCCGCCGCCATGGTCTGGCGTCAGCCGTTCCCCGGCCCCGGCCTGGGCATCCGCATCGTCGGCGAGGTGACGCGCGAGCGCCTCGAACTGCTGCGCGAGGCCGACGCGATCGCCCGCGAGGAGTTGTCCAGGGCCGGCCTCGACCGGCAGATCTGGCAGTGCCCGGTGGTGCTGCTGGCCGACGTTCGCTCGGTGGGGGTGCAGGGCGACGGGCGCACCTACGGGCATCCGGTGGTGCTGCGTCCCGTGACGTCGGAGGACGCGATGACGGCCGACTGGGCGAAGGTGCCGTTCGACGTGCTGTCCCGCATCTCGACGCGGATCACCAACGAGGTCCGCGAGGTCAACCGCGTGGTGCTCGACGTGACCAGCAAGCCCCCCGGCACCATCGAATGGGAGTGACCCGGTCCCGCCGCTCAGGGCGCGGATGGCCCGCTCGCGCCGCCACCCGGAGGAGGCGGGCAGGGCAGGCCGCCGTTCAAGGCGTCCTCCGGGGCTCCGGCCCGGCCGCCGGGACGGCGCGAAGAGCCCGTGAACGTGCCCGAGCCCCGGGGCGTGTGCCCCCGGGGCTTCGGTCGGACCGACTGTGTGGTCACCGCTTCTTGGCGCACAGGGCCGTGTCGGCGGCCTTGATGACGCTCATCGCGGCCGCGTCGGCCGTGGGCAGCGCCGTGACCGCGATGGCGGCGGCCCTGCCGTCGTCGGTGATGCCGCCGCGGGTCTCGTAGCCGTCGATGTCGCCGCCGTGGCCCCACGCCACGCCGCCGCAGCTCAGCGGCATCTTCATCAGGCCGAGCCCGTACCTCCAGCCGCCCGGCATGCCGGGTGCCTTCACGGTCTTCTTCATGGCCTTGAGCTGCGCCGGCTTGAGCAGCTTGCCGTCCATCAGGGCGACCCAGAAGCGGTTCAGGTCGCTGGGGGTGGCGATGAGCTGACCGGCCGCGCCGCCCCACGACGGGTCCAGGTTGGTGATGTCGAGCAGCTTGCCGCCGGGCTTCCTGGAGCCGTACCCCGTCGGGTGGGGGTCGCGGATCGTCTTGACCTTCTTGCCCGGCCAGTACGTCTGGCGCAGGCCGGCCCGCTTGATGACCTGGTCGGTGATCGCCTTGCTCACCGGCTTGCCCGTGACCTTCTCGATGAGCAGGCCGAGCACGGTGTAGCCGGTGTTGCTGTACTCCCACTTCTTGCCGGGCGCGAACGACGCCTTGTGCGCGAAGGCGATCTTCAGCAGCTCCCGAGGAGAGCGGTACTCGTCGCGGGCGTCGAAGATGTTGGGCATCCAGCGGGTGTAGTTGGGCAGGCCGCTGGTGTGCTGCAGCAGGTGCCGTACGGTGATCTTGCGGCCGTCGCCGGACTTGCCGCGCAGCAGCTTCGGCAGGTACGTCTCGATCGGCTCGTCCAGCTTGACCTTGCCCTCGCCCACGAGCTGCAGCACGGCCACGGCGGTGAAGGTCTTGGTGTTGCTGGCGATGCGCACGTACCCGTCGACCGGCACCTTCGCCTTGGACCTGAGGTTGCCGACGCCGGCGGTGTAGTGGCTGGTCCTGCCCTTGCTGTCACGTACGGCGGCCAGCGCCCCCGGGAACTTGTGCTTCTTGACCAGGCCGTTCAGCTGCTTCTGCAGGGCGTCGTTGCTGCGGTTGCGCTTGGCTTCCTTCACCTCTTGGCGCATCTCGTCCAGCTCGGCCCGCAGCTCGTCGGCCGGGTTGTGCCGCGGGGCGTTCGCTCCCACTTCGGGACCGGTCACCGCGGCGGCGGGGGCGGCGGCCACGCTCATCGCCGTCAGCGCGGTCAGCGCCGCCACGGCCAGGCCGCGCATGCTCCGGGGGGTCGTTGAGGGGGAAGAGAGACGCGACATGGGAAAACGCTCCTGCATTCGGGGGTGGTGTCCGCTCCGGACATCAACCAGCATGCCGTCCGGGCCGATCCGCGAACGATCCCGCGCGCTGGAGTCGTGGGGTACAGCCTGCTGTACCCCACAACTCCCTGCTCATGGCGACGACCACCACCGGCCTCCACGGCCGCACGCGACGCGCCGTACCGTACGTAGGGCCGCTCCTGCCCAGGAGCGGGTGAGGGCGCCCCATCCTCGGGTGTCGAGCAGGTCCAGTGTCCCCACGCGGGAGCCCGCCTGCCTCCGTAGCCCTCCTCGACCGCTTCCGGGTTCGATGTCCGGCATGGTGAGCCCGGCTCCGTGTCGTCCGGTCATGTCGGCGTCGATACTGACGTAATGTGCCGCTATGACTGGTGGGCCGGCTCGTTTCGGCGGGCGAGACGATGTCGTCCTGGTCGTGGTCCTCGACTGCGCCGACCTGGGCAGGGCAGCGGAGTTCTGGTGCGGAGCCCTGGGTTACACCGCCGATCCGGCCTCGCCCGGACCTTATCGGCGGCTCCTGCCCCCAGGGCGTAACGGCGTGGAGCTGCTCCTGCAACAGGTTCCGGAGCCGAAGACGGCCAAGAACCGGATGCACCTGGATCTGCGGGTTCCCGACCTGGAGACCGAGGTGGCCAGGCTGGTGGCCCTGGGCGGGCGTCGCGTCACCGACGAGCCCATCAAGGAGGAAGGCTGGGCCTGGCATGTGCTCACCGACCCCGACGGCAACGAGTTCTGCGTGTTGCGGCCGCCGCCGGGGCGGCTCACCGAATCCTGACGGTCACGGCGCCTAGTGCGTGATCTTGATGACGGCCCTCTTCCCTTTGACGGCCACCACCTCGAAGCTGACCTCGTTGATGGTGCTGGGACCTCCTTGGTCCGGCGTCTGCTCCGACATGGTGAGCCGCATGCCTGATGAGGTGAACGCGTCGAAGGTGACAGAGCCGTCCTCGACGGTGACGTTGATCGGCAACAGCCCCCACCTGTCGGCCAGCCCGATCGTCTGCCCGTCCGAGACGAGCACCTCGCACTTCGCGTCCCTGCACGCCCGGAGCCTGGTGCCGTTCCTGGCTTTGGGGAGCGGCGTCGCCGTCGGCGACGGGGTCAGCGTCGGCGAAGGGGGCGCTGACGGCGGCGTCGCCGCGGGGGAGGACGGGGTGCCGGCG
>NZ_SMJZ01000158.1 GCF_004348345.1 Nonomuraea longispora | reverse complement strand
GTCCACAAGCAGACCACCGTCGACGAGTAGACCACCGTCCACGAGCAGGCCACCGTCGATGAGCGGGCCGCCTTCAGCCGGCAGGCCGACAGCGACCAGAAGCGGGCCGGCGGTGGGCGGACCGGCGGCCGCGCACCTGCGGATCGGTCAGAGCGCCGTCCCCGACCCGTTGCTCATCGGTGGGCAGGCCGTCTACACGGTGACCGTCACCAACGCCGGGCAATCGGCCGCCGAGGCCGTGACCATCACCGGCGCTCTCGACGAGCACGTGTCCCCCGGCCCGCTCCCCGACGGCTGCGACCTCACCGGCCGGACCATCACCTGCGGCGGACCAGCCCTGACGATCCCGGCGGGCCGGAGCGTGACCCGTTCGTTCCCTGTCGTGATCGACTCCGGGCTCTCCGACGGAACCGCGCTCACCAGCCGGGCCGAGGTCACCGCGTCGGGCGCGCAGGGCGACTCCTCCCAGTTGGTCACCGAGGCCAGAGCGGCCGGGGCCGACGTCACGATCACCAAGGCGGCGACGCTCACCGCCGACGGCGCCATCGCCTATGCGGTGACGGTCGTCAACGAGGGGCTCACGCCGGCTGCCGACGTGACGGTGCGCCATCCGGCGGTCGGCGGGGCCATGATCGCCGATCGCCCGGCGGAGTGCCCGGGAGCCGGTCCGGCACTCGTCTGCCCCCTCGGCACGCTCGCGCCGCGCGAGAGCAGGACGTTCATGTTCACGCTTGCGCCCGGCGAGCCCGGACTGGTCGAGAACTGCGCCACGGTCAGCGCCGTGGGCGACGAGGCGAACACCGCGAACAACCGCGCCTGCACGTCCACCGCCATCGAGCCGCAACGGGCATCCGCGCCGGCGAGCGCGCCGTCGCCGGACGACCCCACCCCGGCCGAGGAGCCCTCCGAGGAGAAGGGCCGGTCCCGCGCGGGGCCCGGGCACGAGCCGCGCGACGCCGCCCCGGGCGAGCGGGTGGAGCCGCACGAGCACCGTACGGCCGAGCGGGATCGGGAGCGGACGCCGCGCGCCCAGCGGCTCGACGACGGGCAGCCGCTCCCCATGACCGGCGTGTCGATCTGGATGCTCGGTCTCGGGACGGCGGTGCTGCTGGCGGTCGGCCTGCTCGTCCGTTATTTCTCCCGCCGCGACCGGGTCAGCGGGATGCCCTGACTCCAGCCGCTGCGCGGCGCCAGCGCGTCGCGCGTCCACGTACCGAGCACCAGGAGCGTCTTCGTGCCCGTCACGTCGCCGGCCCTGCGCAGCCGGTCGATCACCTGCTGGAGGTGCCCGAGGTCGCGCACCCGTACGTGGATCAGCGCGTCGGGGTCGCCGGCGATCGTGAAGACCTCCTGCACCTCGGGCACGTCGGTGGCGGTGCGGACGATCTCGCTGACCGGGGTGGTGCCGGGGTAGCGCAGCTCCGTGAACGCCTCGATGCCCCATCCGAGCTTGGCGTAGTCGATCTGGACGGTGAACCCCGTGATCACGCCCAGGTCCCTGAGCCGGTCGACGCGCCGTTTGACGGCGGCCACCGACAGGCCGACCCGCTCGGCCATCTCGGAGAACGTCCTGCGCCCGTCCTCCCGCAGCAGGCGCAGCACCTGGTGGTCGATGTCGTCGACGTCCGGCATGCGAGAGACCTTCCCTTCGGCGCAAACAAATTCGGCCATCGGTCGAGTCACCGTACATTGTTTGCGTCTTGTGAGCGCCTTCTCATCCCATACTTGCGCATAGTGTGCCCACATTGCTGTGCTGGGAATCCCACGTACGAAGCCAGGAGGTCGCATGAGCCCCAGCGAGACTCCCGCCCCCGTGTCACTCGACGACAAGTACGCGGCGCCCGACGGCCGGGTGCTCATCTCCGGCGTCCAGGCCCTGGTGCGCCTGACGCTGGAGCAGCGCAGGCTCGACCGGGCGCGCGGGCTGGACACGCGGGCGTTCGTGTCCGGCTACCAGGGATCCCCGCTGGGCGGTGTGGACCTGGAGATGGGGCGGGCGGCGCGCTTCCTGGACGACATGGGCGTGGTGTTCAAGCCGGGACTGAACGAGGAGCTCGCGGCCACGGCGGTGGCCGGCACTCAGCTGCTCGACCAGGTGCCGGGCCGCCGCCACGAGGGTGTGACGGGCTTCTGGTACGGCAAGAACCCCGGCCTCGACCGGGCCGCCGACGCCATCAGACACGCCAACACGGCGGGAACGGCCCCGCTCGGCGGCGCGGTGGCCTGGATCGGCGACGACCCCGGCTGTAAGTCGTCCACGCTGCCCAGCTCCTGTGAGCCGATGTGCCAGAGCCTGGCCATGCCGCTGCTCGCGCCCGGGTCGGTCGCCGAGATCATCGAGTTCGGGCTGCACGCGGTGGCCCTGTCGCGCGCGACGGGGCTCTGGGCCGGGCTGAAGATCGTGGCCGACATCGCCGACGCCTCCGCCACCGTCGACCTGGGCCCGCTGCGCGAGCACATCCCGGCCCCCGACCGCGCGGCCCGCGCGTCGTCCCCGATCCTGCTGGGCGCGGCGGCGCTGGACGCGGAGCACGACCTGCTGACCCGCCGTCTCGACCTGGCCCGCGCGTACGCCCGCACCCACCGGCTCAACCGGGTGATGTCGGGTGAGGGCAACACGGCGCTGGGGATCGTCGCGTCCGGCACGACGTACGCTGTGGTGCTGCGGGCGCTGGCCGACCTGGGGCTCGACCGGCCCGCCCTCGACGACGCCGGGCTGCGGCTGATCCGGCTCGCGATGCCGTTCCCGCTCGACCACGCCGAGCTGGCCGCCATGACGTGCGACCTCGACCGCGTGCTCGTCGTCGAGGACAAGGTGCCGTTCCTGGAGGGGCAGCTCAAACAGGCCCTGTACGGCCGCGACCGGGTACCCGCCGTGCTGGGCAGGGAACTGCTGACGGCCCGCGGCACCCTGGGCGCGGAGGACGTCGCCAAGGCCCTGCTCGCGTGCCTGGACCCCGACCGCCTGCCCCGCCCCGCCGTCACCCTCGGCCCTGACCAGGCAGGGGGCGCGCCGAAGAAGTCGCGCCCCCTGCTTCCCCTGGTCGCCGCGCGCACCCCGTACTTCTGCTCGGGCTGCCCGCACAACACCTCCACCCGCACCTCCGACGGGACGCTCGTCGGCGTCGGCATCGGCTGCCACGCGATGATCGCGCTGGACGGGCACGGGCGCGGCACCCAGGTCGGCATCACCCAGATGGGCGGCGAGGGCGCGCAGTGGATCGGGCTGACGCCGTTCACCGATGACCGGCACTTCGTGCAGAACCTCGGCGACGGCACCTTCCACCACTCCGGTTCGCTGGCGATCAGGGCAGCGGTGGCCGCCGGGGTGACGATGACGTACAAGCTGCTCTACAACGACGCCGTGGCCATGACCGGCGGGCAACGCGCGGAGGGCCGGCTCGACGTGCCGACGCTTACGCGGGAGCTGGAGCTGGAGGGCGTACGCCGCGTCGTGGTCACCACGCCGGAGCCGGAGACGTACCGCGGGGTGCGGCTGGCTCCGATCGCGTCCGTACGGCACCGCGACGACCTGCCCGAGGTGGAGAAGGAGCTGGCCGCGCTCGACGGCGTGACGGTGCTCATTCACGACGACCGGTGCGCCGCCGAGGAGCGGCGACTGCGTAAACGCGGCAAACTGCCCACGCCCACCGAGAAGGTCGTCATCAACGAGCGGGTCTGCGAGGGCTGCGGCGACTGCGGCGACGTCTCGACGTGCCTGTCCGTGCAGCCGGTCGAGACCGAGTACGGCCGCAAGACCCGCATCCACCAGGCGTCCTGCAACACCGACCTGAGCTGCCTCAAGGGCGACTGCCCGTCCTTCCTGCTGGTCGAGCCGGGCACCAAGCGGCCACGCCAGGCCCCTCCCCTGCCCGCCGAGCCGCCCGAGCCCGCCGTACGGGTGGGCGACGACGCGCTCATCAGGATGCCCGGCATCGGCGGCACCGGCGTCGTCACCGTCTCCCAGATCCTGCAGATGGCGGCCCACCTCGACGGCCTGCACACGGCCGGCCTCGAACAGACGGGGCTGGCGCAGAAGGGCGGGCCCGTGGTCAGCGACGTGCGGATCTCCCCGCGCCCGCTCGTGGGCTCCGTGCGCGCCACGCACCGCACGGCCGACGTGCTCATCGGCTTCGACCTGCTGGGCGCGGCGGCCGACGCCAACCTGGCCGTGTCCGCGCCCGAACGTACCATCGCCGTGCTGAACACCTCCGTCGTCCCCACCGCCGCCATGGTGACCGGCCGCGCTCCGGTGCCCGGGCACGCCGGCGCGGTCGCCCGCGTCGTGCCGGCCGTCAAGGCCGTCGAGTGCGTGGCCGCCCACGAACTGGCCGACGTGCTGTTCGGTGACCATATGCCGGCCAACCTGCTGCTGCTCGGCGCCGCCTACCAGCTCGGCTGCCTGCCGGTCTCGGCCGCGTCCATCGAGCGGGCCATCACCCTCAACAGGGCCTCCGTCGAACAGAATCTCGCCGCCTTCCGCTGGGGCCGCACCGCCGTGTCCGACCCGGCGGCCGTACGCGAGATCATGGCGCCCCCGCCGGTGCCCGAAGGGTTCGACGAGGTGGTGGCCGCCCGTGCCGCCGACCTGACCGGCTACCAGAACGCCACGTACGCCCGTACGTACACGGAGGACGTGCGCCGGGTGCGCGCCGCCGCGGTCGAGCGCGCCGGGGAGCAGGCCGGCGCCGAGATCGCCCTCGCCTACGCCCGCGGCCTGCACAAGCTCATGGCCTACAAGGACGAGTACGAGGTGGCCCGCCTCCACCTCGACCCGGCCGAGCAGGAGCGGCGCGAGCGGGAGTTCGGCGCGGACGCGACCGTGTCCGTGCTCCTGCACCCGCCGGTCTTCCGCGCGATGGGCATGAAACGCAAGCTCAGGCTCCGCCGCTCGGCCCCCGTGCTCTTCCGCGGGCTGCGGGCCGCGCGGGTGCTGCGCGGGACGGCGCTCGACCTGTTCGGCCAGGCCAAGGTACGCCGCGTCGAACGCGAGCTCGTCACCGAATACCGTGACCTCGTGCGCGCCGCCCTGACCCGCCTCACCCCCGGCACCGCCGCCGCCGTCACCGAGATCGCGGGCCTGCCCGACCTGATCCGCGGGTACGAGGACATCAAGCTCGCCCGGGTCGCCGAATTCCGCGAGCGCGCCAGGACCGCACTGGCGCGGCTGGACGAGCCCGCCCCGTCGACCCAGGAGTGACCGTGACCGTCGACCGCCTGCTTCCCGACCAGGACGCCAAGGACCTCATCGACCTGACGCGCGAGATCGCCGACAAGGAGCTCGCGCGCCGGGTGGACGAGCACGAACGCGCCGAGACCTACCCCGACGGGCTGTTCGCCACGCTGGGCGGCGCGGGCCTGCTCGGGCTGCCGTACCCGGAGGAGCTGGGGGGCGGCGGGCAGCCGTACGAGGTCTATCTGCAGGTGATCGAGGAGCTGGCCACGCGGTGGGCGGCCGTCGCGGTCGCCACCAGCGTGCACACCCTCGCCTGCTTCCCCGTCTTCGCCTACGGCACCCCCGAGCAGCGCGAACGGTGGCTGCCCGACATGCTGGCAGGACGGATCGTCGGCGGCTACAGCCTGTCGGAGCCGCAGGCCGGATCCGACGCCGGCGCCCTGACCTGCAAGGCCGAACGGGTCGAGGACGGCTACCGCATCACCGGCAACAAGGCGTGGATCACCCATGGCGGCATCGCCGACTTCTACGCCCTGTTCGCCCGCACCGGCGAAGGATCACGCGGCATCTCCTGCTTCCTCGCGCCCGGCACGGCCGACGGGCTGACGTTCGGGCGGCCCGAGGAGAAGATGGGACTGCACGCGGTGCCCACCACCAGCGCCCACTGGGACGGCGCCGTCCTGGAGCCCGACCGGCTGATCGGCGAGGAGGGGCAGGGGCTGCAGATCGCCTTCAGCGCCCTCGACTCCGGCCGGCTCGGCATCGCAGCCTGCGCCACCGGCCTCGCCCAGGCCGCGCTCGACGAGGCCGTCGCCTACGCCAAGGAACGCCAGACCTTCGGCAAGCGCATCATCGACCACCAGGGCCTCGGGTTCCTGCTCGCCGACATGGCGGCCGGGGTGGACAGCGCGCGGGCGACGTACCTCGACGCGGCCCGCCGCCGCGACGCGGGGCTGCCGTACAGCCGGCAGGCGAGCGTCGCCAAGCTGGTCGCCACGGACGCGGCGATGAAGGTGACGACGGACGCGGTGCAGGTGTTCGGCGGGTACGGGTACACGCGGGAGTTCCGGGTCGAGCGGTACATGCGCGAAGCCAAGATCATGCAGATCTTCGAGGGCACCAACCAGATCCAGCGCCTGGTCATCAGCCGGCACTTGGCCAAGTAGCGTCTGACATGCGAAAACCCCGCGTCCCTGTGCTGGGAGGCGGGGCCCTTCGTGTGGGTTCGGGCTCTGGAGCGGGCCGCGCCGTCACGGACACGCTCAGAGGAACGGGACCAGGTACTGAGGCGGTTCGCCCAGGAGTGCGGCCAGTTCGTCCTCAGCGACGGTGAGGGGGAGGGGCGAGCCTGGTCGCTCCGGGTTCCATCCCTCTGCGAGAGCTCGCCGGACGCATCCGGCGACGAGCACCGGACGGATCGCGATCGCCCGCTCCCCCAGCCAGTTGTCCGGTCGGGCGCAGGGAAGCGACACCACGAGACCGCCGCCCGGATCCCCGGCTCGCTCGACGGCGAAGCGGAGCGGGGTCCACCCGTTGCCCTGGCAGTACGTCGGCTTGTCGCGGACCCGCCAGCGGAAGACGGCGCCATCGACGGTGATGAGCCGCGAGCCCTTCTTCGGCATCGCCACGTGCGCCTCCAAGCTTCCCTCTTGCATCGCCGTTCCGTGGGAACACCGGAGCCAGCGGAGAGGGCCGCCCGCGAGCGTAACCGTCGCTCACCGACGTGATCGAACGGTTTTCGCCGCCTGCCGGTTCAGGCGGTGGCGAAGCGGGTGAGCACCGCCTCCGGGCGGACGGAGGGCAGGGCGCGGCGGAAGACCCGGTAGTAGGCCAGTTCCTCCTTCGTACGCAGGTCGACGCCGCTCTCCTTGACCGTCGCGGCCAGTTCGCCGTCGTCCACGCGCCCGTCGAAGTGGGGCGTGAGCAGGTCCTGTGCCCCGCTGCCCGTGCCGAACTGCACCTTGCGCCGCCACAGCAGCCGTTCGGGCAGCCAGCCGGTGAACGCGCGGCGCAGGTGTCCCTTCTCCATGCCGTCGGGCTCCAGCGACTTCAGCTCGGACGGCAGGGACATCGCGTGCGCGATGACGTCGGCGTCGAGGAACGGTACGCGGGCCTCCAGGCCGTGTGCCATGGTGACGCGGTCGCAGCGCTGGAGGTTGAGCCCGTGGAGCCGGCCGAGGGTGCGCCTGAGTTCGAGCTCCAGCCGCCCGGGTTCGGCGTGGCCGCGGTGGTAGTAGTCGTAGCCGGCGAACAGTTCGTCGGCCCCCTCCCCGGTGAGCACCGCCTTGACGTGCCGGGACGCCAGTTCGGACAGGAACCAGTTCGGTACGGCGCTGCGGATCAGGCTGGCGTCGAACGACTCCACCGAGGCCACCACCTGGTCCACGACGGAGATGGCCCGGCCGGCGTCGAGGAGGGTCTCGTGGTGTTCGGTGCCGAGGTGCTCTGCCACCTCGCGGGCCGCCAGCAGGTCGGGCGAGCCGGGGGTGCCGACGGCGAACGTCTTCAGCCGTTCGCCCCGTGAGCCGTACTCCGCGGCGGCGACGGCCGCGACGATGCTGGAGTCGAGCCCACCGGACAGGAACACGCCGACGTCCACGTCGGCCATCAGGTGCCGGACGACCGAGTCGGCCAGCACCTCGCGGGTGGCCGACTCGGCGTCGGCGGCGGGGACGCCGTCCCACCGGTGTGCCGGGCCGCGTGGCACGGCTTCGGCGAAGCGCACCAGGCCCGTTTCCGGCGTCCAGTAGCACCCGGGAGGGAAGGCCTCGGTGGCGGCCTGCACCTCGGGCGGGAAGGCCCGTAGTTCGGAGGCGAAGTGCACGCCCTCCGCGGTGCGCGCCCAGTACAGGGGCTTGATGCCGAGCGGGTCGCGGGCGGCGACGAACCTGCCGTCGGGCGCGGCGGCGCACAGCGCCCACATCCCCTGGAGCCGGTCGAACGCGTCGGGCCCGCACACGTGCAGCAGCACGAGCGCCGACTCACTGTCGGACGAGGTGGCGAACCGTTCCCGGCCGAGGCTCTCGCGGATGTCCGTGTGGTTGTAGATCTCGCCGTTGCAGACCAGGGACCAGCCGCCGGGTGAGTTGAGCGGCTGCCTCCCCCCTGCGAGGTCGACGATGGACAGCCGGTTGTGCCCGAGCCACGCGCGTTCTCCGACGAGCCGGTGGTCCTTGTCGTCCGGGCCGCGGTGCGTGATGCGTGAGAGCATCCATTCGCCCGCGGCGCGGGTATGGAGTGGGTCGGTTCCGGCCTGTTCCTGGTAAAGAGCCGCTATGCCGCACATGACTCGAACGTATCCTCGACCGACAGTCATCGACAAATCACCCCGAGTGCGATGGCATGGCGGAGGCGGCCGGATGTTCCCCGCCTTCCGTAAACTGAGGGTGTGTCCCCCGCACTGGTCCTGCTCGACGGCGTCCGCTGGCGGGGTTCGCGTGTCGTCGGCGACCGGGCGCACACCCTGCTGGCCGTGCTCGCCCTGCACGGGCGCGCGGGGGCCGGTGACGAGCGCCTGGTCGAGGAGTTGTGGCCCGACGACGCGCCGGCCAACCCGACGAAGGCGCTGCAGGTGGTCGTCTCGCGGACCAGGGCGGCGACCAGCGCCGACGTCGTGGTGCGGGTCCCACGCGGATACCGGCTGGGACTGCCCGCCGATCAGGTGGACGCGCTGCGGCTCGGCACGCTGGTGGAGCACGCACGTGCCGCGCTGCGCGACGACGACATGGCGCTCGCGATCGGCCGCGCGGAAGAAGCCATGATCCTCGCGGCAGGCGGCGCGGACGACGCCACGGGCCTCGCGGCAGGCGGCGCGAACGGCGCCACAGGCCACGCGGGCGGCAATGTGGACGGCGCCACAGGCCACGCGGGCGCGCTCGCCGAGCTGCGGGAGGTCGCGGCGTCGCAGGTGGTCGAGGCGCGGCGGGTGGCGGCCATGGCGCGGGGCAGGAGCGGCGCACACGAGGCCGCCCTGCCGCTGCTGGAGGAGGCCGCGGCGGATCGGCCGCACGACGAGGAGCTGCTGGCCTGCCTGCTGCGCAGCGAGGCCGCCGTACGCGGCGCCGCCGCCGCTCTGGAGCGTTACGAGCGCTATCGCGCGGGCCTGGTCGCGCGGCTCGGCACCGAGCCGGGGCCCGAGCTCGCCCGCGTGTACGCCGAACTCGTCGCCGCGGATCGGCCGGTGCGTGCCGGCATCCAGTACGACAGCTCCTCGCTGCTCGGCCGCGACGGCGACATCAGCGCGGTGCACGCCCTGCTGCAGACCCATCGCGTGGTCTCCATCGTCGGCCCCGGCGGGCTGGGCAAGACGCGGCTGGCCCATGTCGCGGGCAGGAACGCCGCGCAGCCCGTCGCTCACTTCGTCGAGCTCGTCGGCGTCTCCTCGCCGGAGGGCGTGGTGGGCGAGGTGGGCTCGGCACTCGGGGTGCGCGACTCGGTCAGCGGCCGCCGCGCCATGACCGCGCGGCAACGCTCCGACGTCCGCGCCCGGATCGCCCAGTATCTCGACCAGGCTCCCGCGCTGCTGATCCTGGACAACTGCGAGCACGTGATCGAGGCCGTCGCGGATCTGGTGGCGTTCCTGACCGTGACGACCCGCGACCTGCGGGTGCTCGTCACCTCGCGCGCCCCCTTGTCGATCCCCGCGGAGCGGGTCTACCTCCTCGGCGAGCTGCCCACGGGCGACGCGGTGGAGTTGTTCCGCCAGCGCGCCACCGCCTCCCGCCCGGACGTGCGGCTCGACGAGGGCGCGGTCGAGAAGGTCGTCGCCCGCCTCGACGGGCTGCCGCTGGCGATCGAGCTGGCCGCGGCCAAGGTGCGGGTCATGTCGGTCGAGGACATCGCGCGCCGTCTGGCGGACCGCTTCGCCCTGTTGCGCGGCGGGAACCGTACGGCGCCCGACCGGCACCGGACTCTGCTCGCCGTCATCGACTGGTCGTGGAACCTGCTGGGCGAGCCCGAACGGCGGGCGCTGCGCTGGTTGTCGTTGTTCGGCGACGGTTTCACGCTGGCCGCGGCCGAGCACGTCCTCGGACCTGACGCCCTGCCCGCCGTCGACGCGCTGACCGAGCAGTCGATGCTGAGCGTCCGCGAGACGGCGTACGGCCTGCGCTACCGGATGCTGGAGACCGTCAGGGAGTTCGGGCGGATGCGCCTGAAGGAGGCCGGCGAGCAGGCGTCCGCGCGGGCGGCGCAGCGGGCCTGGGCGACCGCGTACGCCGGCGAACACGCCGAGACGTTGTTCGGCCCGGCGCAGTTCGCGGCGGCCGACGCGCTGCGGGCCGAGGAGGGCAACCTCGCCGATCTGCTCCGGCAGGCGCTCGGCGAGTCCGATCCGGCCACGACGGTGGAGCTGCTGGTCGGCGTCGGTGCGCTGTGGTCGATCCGCGGCGACCACGCCAGAATCCTGGTGCATTTCGACTCGATCACGGACACGGTCGCCGGCTGGGCGCCGCCGCCGCACCTCGTGGAGGTGACCAGGGCCGCGTTGCTGATCACCCTCATGAACGTCATGGTCGTCGCGGGCCACCGCAGCGATCCGCTGCGCGACCTGCTGAGCAGCCTGCCCATCGGCGACGGGACGGACCGCCGCCTGGCGGCGGCGACCACCGTGGTGCTGACGACGTGGGACATCGCCGGCGGCGCCGACGTGCGTCAGCGGCTGGAGAAACTGTGCCGCAGCGCCGACCGTGAAGTGGCCGTGGCGGCGTGGCAGGCGAGCGTGCACGTCCTGGAGAACGCGGGCGAGGTGACCGGGGCGGTCGAGGCCGCCGAACAGACCCTGGCGCTGCTCGACGGGAACGCCGACGGGCCGTACCTCTCCGCGGCGATGCGTGCCGTGCTGGCCAGCCTGCTCATGCAGCTCGGCGACCGACGGCGGGCGGTGGGGCACGCGCGGACCGCCATCCCGGTCATGAGCAGGCTCGGCGCCACCGACGACGAGACCCAGCTCCGCGCGTTGCTGCTGGTCGCCGCGCTCGCCGACGGCGATCTCGCCACCGCGCAGGACGAGCTCGCCGGGATCGTCCGGATCAACGACAACGAGGCGGTGCTCGGCGGGGTGGCGCTCCTCTCGTTGTGCGCCGCCGAGATCGCCATCGCCCGCGGCGAGACGGCCGCCGCGCTCGCGGACTACCGCCGGGCCGTCCAGCGGGCGCGCGACCTGCGGCTGCCCGGGGCCACGCGCGCCGAGATCACACCATGGATGGTCATGGCGGAGTCGGTCGGCCTGACGGCGTACGCGTACCACGCCTCACCGGACGACGTGCGCTACGGCGAGGAGCTGTTCTCCACCGTTCGGGGCCACGACCTGCTGGCCGTGGGCAACCCCGTCATCGACTTCCCGCTGTGCGGCTCGATGCTCTTCGCGCTGGGCGCCTGGGGGCTGCTGCGGGAGGCCATGGCCCCCGGCGAGGCGATCCCGCTGCTGGTGCTGGCCGAGCGGTTCGCCTACAACCGCAGCATGCCGAGCATGGCCTTCGAGCGGATCGAACCGTACGCCGAGCGGGCCGCGCCCGGGGTGCTCGCCGCCGTGCGGGCCGACTACGGCGGCCGGCACGGCGCCGACCTGCTGGACGAGGCCCGCAGGCGCGTCGGTCAGGGCCCCGGCCGTGACGGCGCAGGGTCACATGTGCCGTTTGTAGCTGCGTACGGACAGCGGCGCGAAGATCGCGATGACGACCAGGCACGCCACGAGCGTCCAGGCCACCTCCCCGCTGACGAGGGCGTTGTTGGCGAGGTCGCGGGCGGCCGTGACGAGGTGTGAGACCGGGTTCACCCGGACGAACGCGGCCAGCCAGCCGGGCAGGGTCTCGACGGGGACGAACGCGTTCGACAGGAACGTCAGCGGGAACAAGATCATCATGGAGATGCCCTGCACGGCCTGGGCGCTCCTCGCGATCGTGCCGACCCACGTGAAGACCCACGCCAGCGACCAGCCCGTGACGATCGCCAGCAGGATGGCGGCGAACACGCCCGCCGCTCCGCCGCCCGGACGGTAGCCCATCACCAGGCCCATGCCGAAGGTCAGCGTGGCCGCGATCGTGTAGCGCAGCAGGTCGGCCACCATCGGCCCGGCGAGCGGCGCGATCCGGGCGATCGGCAGCGACTTGAACCGGTCGAAGACGCCCTTCTCCAGGTCCTCGCGCAGTTGCGTGCCGGTGGCCATGCACGTCGTCAGCACGGTCTGGGCGAGAATGCCGGGGATCATCAGGGGGAGGTAGCTCTCCACGTCGCCGGAGATGGCGCCGCCGAAGATGAAGGCGAACATGGCGGTGAACAGGATGGGCTGCAGCGCCACGTCGAAGAACTGCTCCGGGTTGCGGACCATCTTCTTGAACGCCCGCCAGGCCATCGTCAACGTCTGGTCGAGCGTCTCGCCGACGGTGACGCGCCGCCGGGCGGCCGCCACGCGGTCGGCGGCGCTGACCGTCCCGGGGGCGGGAGCAATCGTGGTGCTCATCGGTCCTCCTCCGTCCCATGGCCGGTGAGGGCGAGGAACACCTCGTCCAGGCTGGGCTTTGCCACGCTCACCGAGGAGATCGACACCCCGGCGGTACGCATCGCGATCAGCACTTCGCCGGCCAGGTCGGCCTGGTCGAGCGCGACGTTGAGCCGGCCCCGCTCCGGGCTGAGCACCGGGTCGACGCCGAGGACGCGCCGCACGACCTCCGCGGCGGCGGGCACCTCGTCCGGCTCGGCGAGCAGCAACTGGAGGGTGGAGTCGCCGACCGCGGTCTTCAGCTCGTCCGGAGTGCCTTCGGCGACCTTGCGGCCGTGGTCGATGACGGCGACCCGGTCGGCGAGCTGGTCGGCCTCGTCCAGGTACTGCGTGGTCAGCAGCACCGTGCAGCCCTGGGCGACCAGGCCGCGGATGGTGTCCCACATCTGGCCGCGCGTACGGGGGTCGAGTCCCGTGGTCGGCTCGTCGAGGAAAATCAGTGGTGGCCGGCTGATCAGGCTGGCCGCCAGGTCGAGGCGCCTGCGCATGCCGCCGGAGAAGTGGGCGATCGCCTTGTCGGCGGCCTCCTCCAGGCCGAACTGGCCGAGCAGCTCGGCGGCGATGCGCCGGGCGCGCGGGGCGGCGATGCCCTGGAGGCGGCTGAAGAGCCAGAGGTTCTCGCGGGCCGTCAGGTTCTCGTCGACCGAGGCGTACTGACCGGTGACGCCGACCAGTTGGCGGATCACGTGCGGGTCGCCGGCCACGTCGACCCCGAAGATCTTGGCACGGCCCGCGTCGATCGGCAACAGGGTGGCCAGCATCCGCAACATGGTGGTCTTGCCGGCACCGTTCGGGCCGAGCACGCCGAAGACCTCGCCGGGGCGTACGTCCAGGTCGATCCCGTCGACGGCGCGCTGCCCGCCGAACGTCTTCGCCAGTCCGCGCGCGTGTACGGCCTGGCCGGTGGCCCCGCCAGGGGCCGGGCCGCCGTCGGTGCGGCCGAGTTCTGTGATGCTCATGCCCTCACTCTCGGCGGCGCCGGTTTCACGGCACCCTCGACCGGGTTTCACCCGGACCGGGAGCGTGGAAGGCGCCGCCGTGAACGCTACGCCTCAGCGCATTCCGGGGCCGTGCCCGGCTGCACCCGCACCTGCGGCGACCTGCGGAACTCGGCCGGCACCTCGCCCCGGCCCTCGCACAACACCGTGCTCTCGCCCGCCCGGTTGGTCAGGACCACCTGGCAGCCGTCGAGCGGCTGGTTGTCGAACGTGGCGATCTTGCGCGACGGCTGGTACTGCCTCTGGGGCTGGCAGGCGCCGTAGGCGTAGCGGAAGGTCTCGCCTCCGCCGTCGGATCCTGCGCGGGGGGCGGCGTGCGCCGGGATCGTCGCGACCGTCGTCCCCGTCAGGCAGGTCAGCGCCGCCCCGGTGAGTAGTGCTCTCATCGTCGATCTCATGGCGCTCAGTCTCGTCACCGCCACGCGGGCCCCTCCAGGGACCACGTCCGGACTTGTCACAGATATGGCGCACGGCGGGACATCCGGTTACGCGCTCTCGGGGGGCTGGGGCGGGGCGTAGGGAGGAAGTCCGAGACGGGTGCGGATGGCCTGCTGGACCGTCGTCTTGCCGGCGCGGGCGTCGATCGTCATGACGTACTCCTTGCGCCGGAACAGCTCCACCACCGGGTCGATCTTGGTGTGGTAGTCGCGCAGCCGCTTGGCCAGGGCCTCCGGGGTGTCGTCGGCACGGGTGACGAGCTCGCCCCCGCACACGTCGCAGCGCCCCTCGGTCGAGGGCCGGTGGGCGATCAGGTTGTAGTCCATGCCGCAGCGCGAGCACAGCCGCCGGGCCAGGACGCGCCGGCGCACCTCGTCGTCGGGCAGGTCGAGGTGGATCACCCCGTCGAGGTCGTAGCTCTCCAGGAAGAACTCCGCCTGGCGGCGGTTGCGCGGGAAACCGTCGATGATGAACCCGTAGTTCCAGTCGTGCAGTTGGAGCCGGTCGCTGACGACGTCCTCCACCAGGTCGTCGCCCACCAGCTCGCCGGCCGCGACGAGGCGGCGCACCTGGGCGCCGAGCTTGGTGTGGTTCTTGACGTGCCAGCGGAAGATGTCGCCGACACTGATGTGCACGAGATCGAGGTCGGCGGCGAGCAGGGCGCTCTGGGTGCCCTTGCCGCTCCCCTGCACTCCCATGATCACATATTTCCGCATACGTAGATTTCCCGATGCTTGACGGACCGGTTGCGTCTATTGTCAGCCGGATCGAGCGCCTTCGGAGAAGGTGGGTGCATGCGTACGCTACCCGTGTTCCTGTCGCTGCTGTCAGGATTGCTCATGGTCTCGACGTCCGCCACAACGTCCGCCACAACGTCCGCCGCCGCTGCGGCGGGCGCGGCGGCGAGACCGGCGGAGGTCGCCCCCGACGTCGTCTTCCAGCGGGCCGACTTCACCACCGGCACGCCCGAGGGCACGACGGCAGGCGACGGACTGGCGTTCGGCTCGGCCGCCGGCACCGTCCGCTACACCGACGCGCTCGGCACCAGAACGTGGGAATACGCTCGCTGGACGGGCCCAGAGCGGGGCGTCGGCTTCCCCGCCACCGAGCTGATCGCCTCCTGGACGGCGGACGTCCCGCCGGGCTCGTGGATGCAGGTCGAGACGCGGGCCAGGAACGCCGAGGGCCTCACGAAGTGGTATTCACTGGGCCGGTGGGCCTACACGGAGGGCGACATCCGCCGCACGTCGGTGCCGGACCAGGGCGACGGCGACGCGTCGGTGGCGGTGGACACCCTGGTCGCGGCGTCCGGCAAACCCATGACCGCCTACCAGCTGCGGCTGACCCTCTACCGTGCGCCCGGCTCCCCGGTGACGCCTCGGGTGCGCACATCCGGCGTCATGGCCTCCGACGTGCCCAGGCGCGCGACGGTGCCGGTCAGCCCCGGCGGCGCCGCGTGGGGCACCGAGCTGGACGTGCCGCGCCGCTCCCAGAACGTGCACCAGGGCCACTACCCCGAGTGGGACGGCGGCGGCGAGGCATGGTGCAGCCCCACCTCGACCACCATGGTCCTCGGATACTGGGACAAATGGCCGAGCGCCCAGGACGTGTCCTGGGTCGACCCCTCCGATCCCAACCCTGAGGTCGACTACGCCGCCCGCTACACCTACGACCACGCGTACGAGGGCGCGGGCAACTGGCCGTTCAACACCGCCTACGCGGGGCGGTACGCGATGGACGGGTTCGTCACCCGGCTGCGCTCGCTGACCGAGCTCGAACTGCTGATCAAGGCGGGCATCCCGGTCGTCACCTCGCAGTCGTTCAAGGCAAGCGAGTTGCCCGGCGCCGGCTACGGCACCAACGGGCACCTCATGGTTGTCGTCGGCTTCACCTCCGACGGCGACGTGATCGCCAACGACCCGGCCTCCTCCGGCAACTCCGCCGTACGCCGGGTCTATCCGCGGGCGAACTTCGAGAACGTGTGGCTGCGCAGTTCGAGCAGCGGCGGCGTGGCGTACGTCATCCACCCGCCCGGCCACGCGCTGCCCGCCACGACTCCCGGGCTGCCCGCCAACTGGTGACGGCCGACTCGACGACGAGCGGAGACCTGCGTAACCTAACCACCGTGACAGGCGGGCCAGCCCGCCCGTCACCCGCGTTACAACACCGATCGGGGGTCGTCCGGTGAGCTGATGTCGCTGCGCACGGCACCCTCGACAACCGTGCCCGACCCATCTCCCCAATGCCGTGGAGCGCCGGATGACCGAGGACGATGCTGCGACGCTTGAGAAGCTCCGGCTGGTGTGGCCTCCACGGCGAAGCGGTCCGTCCCTGCTGCTGTCGGACGAAGGCGCCCGCGTGCTGGTCGCGGGCACGGGCGCGCACCACGCGCCGTCGCGGCTGCCGCAGGTTCCCGCCGTGCCGCCGACCGTCAACGACGTCGCCCAGTGCCTGGTGGAGCGGGCAGGGCTGGCGTCGTCCGGCCTGAACGTCCTGCTGGACCCGGCGGCCCCCGCCAACCTGGGCGAGTCGCTGGAGCGGGCGGCGCGCGAGGCCACGTCCGTGCTGATGTTCCACTTCGTCGGGCACGCCGTCCTCGGGCCCGACGACGAGCTGCACCTGGCGACGCGGGCCACCGTCGACCTCGGCGAGGGGGTGCCCGGCTACCAGGCGCTGCCCTTCTCCGCGGTGCGCGACATCCTGTCCTCCTCGCGGGCGGGGCTCACCGTCGTGGTCCTCGACTGCTGCTTCACCGGCGCGGGCCGGCCGGTGCCGGCGAAGGCGCTGGAAAAGGCGATGGAGAAGGCGGTCGACACCCCCTGGCCGGGCGCCTACGTGCTCGCGTCGTCCGCCGTGGACGAGAACTCGTGGGCGCTGCCCGGCGTCCGGCACACGGCGCTCAGCGGCGCGCTGCTGCGGCTGCTGAACGAAGGCGACCCCGCGGGGCCGCACGACTTAACCCTCGACCACGCCCATCACTACCTGACCCGCGTGCTGCGCGAAGGCGGGTTCCCCCGGCCGCGCTGCCAGGCCGTCGCCCTGGGCGAACGCCCGCCGCTCGCGCTCAACCCCGCCGAGACGGCGCACCGCCCCCCTTCCGGCCCGCCGATCGCCTCGCCCGGCGACCTGTCCAGCCCCTACCGTGGTCTCGTCCCCTACGCGGCCGAGCAGGCCGAGCTGTTCTTCGGCCGGGAGAGCGCGACGAGGTCGCTGGCCACGCGGGTGCGGCAGGCCCTGCGGGAGGATCCTCCGCCCGTCGTCGTCGGCTCGCAGGCGTTCGAGGCCGGCGGGCCGCTCATCGTGACCGGCGCGTCGGGCTGCGGGAAGTCGTCGCTGCTGCGGGCCGGGCTGATCCCGGCCATGCGGCGCGACCTCGGCGACGAGCTGTCGTGCGTCGTGCTGACGCCCGGTGCGCAGCCGATCGCGGCGCTGGCGCGCGAGCTGGCGGCGTTCGGCGGCGGCCCGCCCGAGCGGCTGCGCGGGATCATCGAGTCCGATCCCAGCGCGGCACGGCGGGCTCTCACCGGCGCCAAGGGGCGCACGCTGGTGGTGGTCGACCAGTTCGAGGAGCTGTTCATCGCCTGCGCCGACGAGCGGACCCGGCGCCGGTTCGTCGCGGCGCTCGCCGAGACGGCCAGGAAGGCCGCCGTCGTGATCGCCGTGCGCGCCGACTTCTTCGGGCGTTGCGCTCCCTATTCGGCCCTGCTGGAGGCCATGAAGCGGCCCGAGGTCGTACCACCCATGACGGGGGCGGAACTGCGCACGGCGATCGAGCAGCCCGCCCTGAGCTCCGGGCTCTCGCTGGAGTCCGGGCTCACCGACCTCATCCTGGAGGACCTCCAGGCGAACGCCGACGCGCTCGAACGGTCGGGCGGCCCCCTGCCGCTGCTCTCCCACGCCCTGCTGGCCACCTGGCAGCGGCGCTCCGGCGGCATGCTGACCATGGCCGGCTACCGCTCGGCCGGCGGGGTCACCGGGGCGCTGGCGATGAGCGCCGAGGACACCCTGCGCGGGCTGGGTTCGGAGTTCGAGCCGATGGCGCGCGACCTGCTGATCCGGCTCGTCCAGGTGGACGAGCGGATCGGCGGTACGAAACGGCGGGTCGCCCTCGCCGAGTTGCTGCCGGGCGACCCGTCGGTGGCCGCGCAGGTGCTGGCCGCGTTCGTCCGCACGCGCCTCGTCACCGTGGACGACGACGAGGCCGAGATCACCCACGAGGCGCTCATCCGGGCCTGGCCCAGGCTCGGCGGCTGGATCGACGCCGGCCGCGCCGGGCTGCTCGTCCAGCGCCGCCTGACCGAGGACGCCCAGCTCTGGCAGCAGCAGGAGCAGGACCCCGCCTACCTCTACGACGCGGGCCGGCTCGCGGCCGCGCTCGCGGCGGTGGGCGGACGTCCCACGGGCCCGGCCGTCCAAGGCCCCACCGCCCGGAGCTCCCTCACCCGGCAACCCATGCCGAGCACGGCGGGCTCAGGAGGCGCCGCGCCGGGCGCTCCCGCCCAGGACGTGATCTCGCCGGTCGAGCGGCAGTTCCTCGACGCGTCGGAGCAGCGGCAGAACCACCGCGCGCAGGTCGCCCGCGCGGTGATCGCCGCCCTCTCGGCGCTCCTGCTCGTGGCCGTGAGCGGCGCCGTGGTGGCGCTCGTGCAACGCGGCCAGGAGAGCGGCCGGGCCACGACGGCCGCCACGCAGCGCGACCAGACCCTGTCGCGCCAAGTCGCCGCCACTGCCGCCCGCCTGCCCGACACGTCGCTCGCTGCGCAGCTCGCGCTCAGCGCCTTCCAGCTCTCGCCCACGCCCGAAGCCCGCGGGGCGCTGCTCGGCACGCTCTCGCGCCCGGCCGGCGCGCGGCTCGTCGGGCACACCGCGCCCGTCCAGCGGGTGGTCTACCGCCCCGACGGCCGCGTGGCCGCCACCGCGTCCAGCGACCTCACGGCCCGGTTGTGGAACGTCGCCGACCCTCTCCGCCCGAAGGCCCTGGGCCTTGTGAAGGGTCACACGGGCAGCGTCGAGGCGGTGGCGTTCAGCACGAACGGGAAGGTCCTCGCCACCGGCTCCACCGACAGGACCGCCCGGCTGTGGGACGTCTCCGACACCGCCAAGCCCGCGAGCATGGCCACGCTCAAGGGGCACAAGGAGCGCGTGTCGTCCGTGGCGTTCAGTCCCAAGGGCACCATCATGGCCACCGCTTCCGCCGACCGCACGGTCCTGCTGTGGGATCTCGCCGACCCGCGCAAGCCCAAGCGCGTGGCCGTGCTCCAGCAGAGCTCCGACATCTCCGAGGTGGCCTTCAGCCCCGACGGCAGCTACATCGCCGTGACGTCGGCCACCGGCGGCGTCGCGCTGCTCGACGTACGCACTCCCGCCAAGCCGACCAGCCTGGCGGTGTTGCCTTCGCAGGACGGCTCGGTCAAAAGCGTGGCGTTCTCCTCCGACGGCGTCTACCTGGCCACCGGCTCCGACACCGGCAAGGTGCACCTGTGGAACGTCACCGCCACCAAGCTCGTCGGCACGGCGAGCGGGCACGGCTCGACGGTCGGCGACGTGGCGTTCAGCCCCGACGGCGGGATCCTGGCCAGTTCCTCCACCGACGGCACCGCGCGCGTGTGGGACCTTTCCAGCCCTAGTTCGCCGCAGTCCGTCGCCACGCTGGAGGGATCAGGCGGCGCTGTCACCGGCGTGGCGTTCAGCCCGAACGGCCAGAACCTCGCCACCTCCGCCGTGGACGGCACGGCCCGCCTGTGGAACGTCGCCAACGCCGCCCGCGTCGCGCCGCGCGCCAGGCTCGCCGGTCACACGTCCACCGTCGGCGGGCTGGCCCTGTCGAAGGACGGCGACACCCTCGCCACCGCCTCCGACGACGAGAGCGTGAAATTGTGGGACGTCTCCGACCCCGCGGTGTCCACACCGCTGTCCACGCTGTCGGGCCACACGGCCGCCGTCGTCGCGGCCTCGTTCGCTCCTGACGGCACGCACCTGGTCACGGCCTCGCTCGACAAGACCGCGCGGTTGTGGGACGTCTCCGAGCCCGCCACGCCGAAGCTCGTGTCGACGATCAAGGGGCACACGGACGGCGTGCGGTCGGCGGCGTACAGCCCTGACGGCAAGAAGGTCGTCACGGCGGGCAAGGACGGCAAGCTCTACCTGTGGGACGTCTCCACGCCCGCCGGCCCCAAGCGGGTGGGGGCGCCGAGCGTGTCCGACGAGATGCTCGACACGGTGGCGTTCCGGCCGGACAGCCGCGTCATCGCGACAGGCTCGCGCTCCTCCCAGGTGCGGCTGTGGGACGTGTCCAAACCCGCGGAGCCGCGCCGGCTGGCCGACTTCCCCGCCCACACGGGCGGCGTGCTCGACGTACGGTTCAGCCCGGACGGCAAGACGCTCGCCACGACCGCCACCGACGGCACGACCCGGCTCTGGGACGTCGCCGGTTCGGGGCAACCGCGACGACTGTCGGTCCTTCCCGGTCACTCCGCCGACGTGACCGGCTCGGCGTTCAACGCGGGCGGCAAGATGCTCGCCACGTCGTCGCGCGACGGCACCATCCGCGTGTGGAACATCGCCGACCGCGCCCGGCCGGTGTTGTGGGCGATGCTCACCGGGTCGGGCTCGGTGAACGACGTCGAGTTCGGCCCCGACGGCACGGTCCTGGCGGGCACCTCCGGCGTCGCGGCCCAGCTGTGGGGGCTGGACGTGGAGCAGGCGCGGGCGAACGTCTGCGAGGCCTCGGGGATGACGATCACCAGGGCCGAGTGGGCCCAATACCTTCCCGGTGTCCCGTACAAAGCGCCCTGCCCGGCCTGATCCGGCGGTCGTCCGGAGCGTGGGAGCAGCCCACCCACCCTCCGGGCTCCTGCTCGGGCGTCGCCTGTCCTAGCCTCGAAGTATGAACAGGGACAACCTGCTCGGCCAGTTCCTGCGTGCCCGGCGCGAGCTGCTCCGGCCGGAAGAGCTGGGCCTGCCGTCCGGCACGCGCCGCCGCGTGGCGGGACTGCGCCGGGAGGAGGTGGCGCAGCTGGCCGGCGTGAGCACCGACTACTACGTACGCCTCGAGCAGGGCCGCGAACGCCACCCGTCCGCGCAGGTCGTCGACGCGCTGGCCCGCGCCCTCGCCCTGGAGGAGGACGCGGCCGCCCATTTGCACCGGCTGGCCGGCCCGGCCGCCGGGCGGCGGCGGCCGGCGCTCCGGCGCGAGCAGGTCAGCCCCCACCTGCTGCGCATGATGCAGGCCTGGCCGCACACGCCGGCGGTGGTGCTGGGCCGCTGCCTGACCGTGCTGGCGGGCAATGCCCTGGGCAGGGCCCTGTTCGCCGGACACGCCCACAGCGGCGACCTGGTGCGGCTGGTGTTCCTCGACGCGGACGCGCGCGAGTTCTACCCCGACTGGGACCGGGTGGCGGTCAACACCGTCGCCGGGCTGCGCGCGGCCGCCGGCGCCGACCTCGACGACCCGCGGCTGGTCGAGGTGGTGGGCGAGCTGTCGCTCAAGAGCGAGACGTTCCGCACGTTGTGGGCCCGCCACGACATCCGCCAGAAGACCCACGAGACCAAACGGTTCCGCCACCCGCTGGTGGGCGCGCTGACGCTCCACTACGAGTCGCTGACCGTGAACAGCGTCCCCGGCCAGCAGCTGGTCGTCTACCAGGCCGACCCGGTCAGCCCCTCTGAGGAGGCGCTGACCCTGCTGGGCAGCCTGACGGCCGAGGAAGAGGTACGCCGCCCGGCACGCCCCGCCGGACGACCGCCCGTCACCGAGGACTGATCCCCCGGCCGGACCACGCGCCCGTTGCTGGGCAGGGCTGGGC
>NZ_SMJZ01000157.1 GCF_004348345.1 Nonomuraea longispora | reverse complement strand
CCCGCCACCTCCTCGTCGCGACCGCCCGTGACGGATCCGCTCGTCGTGACGTACGACGGCGGTCTGTACGTGCTCGACGGCCGAACCCTGCGCCTGGCCAAGGACATCCCGCTGGCCGGGTTCAACCGGGTCAACCCCGCCGGGGACGAGCGGCACGTGCTGGTCTCCACCGCGACCGGCTTCCGCGTGCTCGACGCCGTCGCCCCCGCGCTGAAGGCCGACGAGTTCAAGGGCAGCAAGCCGGGCCACGTCGTCAGGCACGGCGGCGTCACCGTGTTGTTCGCCGACGGCTCCGGCGAGGTGACCGTCTTCGACCCGGCCGACCTGGCCGAGGGCCTGCCGGAGGGCGAGGTCCACACGGCGGCCGCGCCCCACCACGGCGTGGCGCTGCAGTTGGAGAACGGCGAACTTGTCGTCTCCCTCGGCACCGAGGAGAAGCGGGTGGGCCTGGTCGTCCTCGACAGGAACCGTAAGGAGGTCGCGCGCAGCGAGAACTGCCCCGGCGTGCACGGGGAGGCCACCGCGCGGGACGAGGCCGTCGTGGTCGGCTGCGAGGACGGTGTGCTCGTCTACAAGGACGGCGAATTCACCAAGGTCGGCAGCCCCGACGAGTACGGCCGTATCGGCAACCAGGCGGGCTCCGACGTCTCCCCGGTCGTGCTCGGCGACTACAAGAAGGACCCCGACGCCGAGTTGGAGCGGCCGACGCAGGTCGCGCTCATCGACACCGCCGCCGGCACGATGCGGCTGCTGGACCTCGGGACGAGCTACACCTTCCGTTCCCTGGCCCGCGGACCCCGGGGCGAGGCCCTCGTGCTCGGCACCGACGGCCGCGTGCACGTGATCGACCCGGCCGAGGCGAAGGTCGTGCGGTCGGTCGAGGTCATCGACGAGTGGAAGGAGCCGATCGACTGGCAGCAGCCGCGCCCGGCCATCTTCGTACGCGACCGGAACGTGTACGTCAGCGACCCGGCGACCAGGAAGGTGCACGCGATCGACCTCGGGTCCGGGAAGGTCGTCAGAAGCACCACCCTGCCGCGCAGCCCGAACGAGCTCAGCGGCGCCGGTTGAGCGCCCCTGGCGGCAATGCCCGGCAAATGTCCGGTCCACTGCCTGGTCCGGCCGGCGCGGCCCGCCGAGACTCGAAGACGTGAACGGGGAGCACGTCCCCTCACGAGAGGAGTGACTGGTGAAGATCACACGGATCGCGGCGGGCGTCACGCTCGGCGCGCTTTCCGCCGCACTGTTCGCGACCCCCGCGATGGCCGACCGCGACCTGAGCGTCGGCACGTTCGACCGCGACATGAGCGTCGGCACATTGGACCGTGACATGAGCGTCGGCACGAACGGCACCCGCGTGACCTGAGCGCGTGACCGCACCCGGCCCGCGTCGCCTCCTCGGGCAGAGGACGGGACGCGGGCCGGCCTCGTACGTCAGGGGCCCGGCCCGGAGCGGCCGGGGAACCCGCTTCTCGTGATCCGCAGGAGCGCGGCCCCGGCGAAATAGCCGATCACCGCCGCCGTGGGGAAGCCGGCGGGGCCGTGATGACCGGGCCCTGCCAGGGCGACGGCGAGGAGGCCGCCCACGACGGCGGCCATCCCGGCGAAGGTCAGAGCAGCGGCGCCGCGTTCCGGGGGCACGTTGGGGCCGCTGCGCCGTTCCACGGGCCCGAACACCGCGACGAGCAGGCCGAGGATGAGCGCGAGCGCGGCCAGCCAGGGGATGCGCAGCAGCACCCACGGAAGCGACCCGGGAGCGGCCTGGGGCAGCAGCCCGGTGGGATAGAGCGCCAGGACGCCGAGCACGGCGGCGGTCATGTGCCACAGGAACAACGTCATGATCACCGAGTTGACCGCGACGACTGCCGTCCACTGCCGCACCCCCCGCAGCCAGCGGTTGACCGGCCCGTGCAGGAGCAGCGCGACGCCGGCCTGCGCGGTGGCCAGCGCCAGCAGCGCCAGGGTGGGCGGTGAGGTGTTCTGGACCTGCTGTCCCGCCACGCCGACCATGCTGACCGGATAGGGGCCGAACACGGTGAGCGCCACCAGGGCGGCCAGCCCGCCCAGGGCGAGGGGCAGCGCGACGGCCGGCCGGGCCGGCAGGCGCCCGTCCTGCCAGGCGAAGCCGAGTTGGTGCACCGCCAGCCAGGCGAACAGGTAGCTGCCCGCCCCCGCGTAGGGGATCCACGGCACGAACCGCCCCACGTCGCCCGCCGCGACCAGAACGACGAGCACGACCGGCACCGCGAGCCCCCACCGGCGGTGCAGCGCGTGCATCACGGGCGTCAGGACCACCGCCGACAGGTACGCCACCAGGAACCACAGCGGGATCCCCGCCAGCCACACCCCCATGCCGACCAGCGCGGGATCGACGCCCGCGACCCCGGCGGCCAGTCCGGCGGCCGTGAGCACGGCCAGCAGCATCGTGGTGGGCCGCACCAGCCGGTCGGTGCGACGCAGCGTCCAGCCGGTGGCGCCGCCGCCGTCGCGGCGGTGGGCGGCGAGGGAGGCGGCGTTGGCGTACCCTCCGACCAGGAAGAAGATCGGCATGACCTGGAAGAGCCAGGTCAGCGGACGGGTCCACGGCACGACGTCGAGGACGTTGACCCCGCGCAGGCCGCCGTCGTAGCTCACCGAGAGCACCAGCCAGTGCCCGGTCACCACGGCCGCGATCGCGACGGCACGCAGGAGGTCGACGTGGCGGTCGCGGTGGGCGGGGGTCTGCTCGGCCTTGCGCCGCAGCTCTCTTGCGGCCCGCTCGATGGCTCCCATGGCGTCCTCAACGCACCGTGTGCTCTTTCATGCTGAAGCATCTACCCAACCCCGGCGGGCGCCTGCGGAAGGAAGGGGAAATGGGCACGGGTAATAGCGGTGATGTTTCCTCCGCATACGGTTTGCCCCGCGTGTTCTTGGCGTGACAGAAGGTCATTTCTTGCCGTGGGATGGCTTGTTCATGAGCCGCGATCAAGTTTCGCGATGGTTTTCAGGCAATCCCCAGAAAGTGCGGGTAACCTCGCCCACCATGATGTGGCAGCGTACGTTCAACAGCGCGCTGGCCAAGTACGCAGGATTTCGGATCGAACGGGTAGGGAAAGCGGAGAAAGCCAGGAAGGTCGTCGAGCGGCCCGTGAAGGCCGCCCCCGACACTTCCTTCAGACCGCCGTCCGATCCCCGTGATCGCCTGCTCGAGGCCCCGGTGTTCGTGATCTCCCCCGTCCGGTCCGGCTCGACGTTGTTGCGGTCGATGCTCAACGCGCACCCGGACCTGCACGCCCCCCACGAGCTGCACGTACGCCGGCTGAGCGTGGACTTCGGCACGACCCTGGCCGAGAAGGCGATGGAGGCGCTCGGGCACAACCGGGCCGACATCGAACACCTGCTGTGGGACCGGGTGCTCCACCGCGAGCTGGTACGCAGCGGGAAGCGGTACATCGTCGACAAGACGCCGGCCAACGCCTTCGCCTACGAGCGGATCGCGACGTGCTGGCCGGACGCCCGGTTCGTGTTCCTGCTGCGCCACCCCGCCTCGATCGCGACGTCCTGGTACGAAGCCAGCTCCGGCAAACGCACGCCGGACGAAGCGGCGGCCGACGCGTTGCGGTACATGAAGGCGGTGGAGCGTGCCAGGAAGGCCCTGCCCGGCCTGACCGTGCGCTACGAGGAGCTGACCGCCGAACCGGAGAAGGTCAGCCGCCTGATCTGCGAGTTCCTCGGCATCGACTGGACGTCCGAACTGCTCTCCTACGGCACGCCCGACGTCGTGACCAAGGGGCTCGGTGACTGGAAGGACAAGATCCGTTCGGGCACCGTGCAGAAGGGCCGCGACCTGCCCACACCCGACGAGATCCCCGAGGTGTTGCACGCCATGTGCCGGACGTGGGAGTACCTACCGTGAAGATCCGATACATGCTGCTGCACGCGTACGGCATGGGCGGCACCATCAGGACGGTGGTCAACCAGGCCAACGCGATGGTCCAGGCGGGTCACGACGTCGAGATCGTCAGCGTCGTACGCCGGCGGACCAGTCCGCAGTTCGCCATCGACGAGCGGGTGCGGGTGTCGGCCCTGGTGGACCAGCGTGAGGGCATCGCCTCCGACTCGCTGGCCCGCAAGGTGTGGCGGCGTGCCCGGGGCAAGATCGTGCCGTACGGCGAGTTCGCCGCCGAATACTTCACGGAACGGGTGGAGGGCGCGGTCATCGACTACGTCTCCGGCCTGGAGGGCGGCATCCTGGTCACGACGCGGCCGGCGCTCAACCTGATCTCCGCGCGCCGCGGCTCGCGCAAGGTGATCCGGGTCGCGCAGGAGCACATGAACCTGGGCTCCTACCACCAGGCGGTACGCGAACAGATCGCCAAGCACTACGGCCGCTTCGACGCGGTGGCGGTGCTGACGGAGACCAGCGTCAACGAATACCGGCCGCTGCTGCCCGGCACGCCGGTCGTGCGCATCCCGAACGCGGTCGACATGGAGGGTCGCGAACACTCCGACCAGGCCAACCCGGTGGTGATCGCCGTCGGCCGGCTGGTGCCCCAGAAGGGCTTCGACATGCTCATCAAGGCCTACGCCGCGATCGCGCCCGAGTTCCCCGAGTGGCGGCTGCGCATCTTCGGCACGGGCCCGTCCAAGGACCGGCTGCAGCAGCGGCTCGACGAGTACGACATGGGTGACCGGATCCGGCTGATGGGCCGCAGCGACCGCATCCCCCAGGAGCTTGCGCGGTCGTCGGTCTACGTGCTGAGCTCGCGGATCGAGGGCCTGCCGATGGCGATGATCGAGGCGATGGGCCACGCCCTGCCGATCGTCGCCTTCGACTGCCCGACCGGCCCCGGTGACGTGCTGACGCATGACGTGGACGGCGTGCTGGTGCCGCCGCGCGACATCGAGGCGCTGTCGGAGGCGCTCAGGCGGGTGATGAGCGACCCGGCGCTGCGCCGGCGGCTGGGCGCGGCCGCGGCCGAGACCGCCCACAAGTACACGCCGCAGGTCGTGATGCCGCAGTGGGAGCGCCTGTTCACCCGACTGCGCGACGGCGAGCGGATCCCCACCGGCTGACCGGTGACGTGACGATCGTGCGGCGCCTGCCTTCTCCGGCGGCGCCGCGTTTCTGTGCATGATCTACTTCTGGAGCGGGCGGGACGCTAGGTTGAGATCCCGCAGGCCCTCCGGAAGGAGACAGCCCTCATGACAGGTGAACCCCCTCCCACCGGTCACGTGCCCGTGTCCGGCATCGACACGTCCGTGCCGCACGCCGCCCGGATGTGGAACTACTGGCTGGGCGGCAAGGATTTCTACGACGTCGATCGCGTGGCCGGCGACCAGTTCAGCCAGTCATTCCCCGATATTGTGCATATCGCCCGCCTGTCCCGGCACCTGCTGGCCCGCATCGTGCGCCACCTGGTCAGCGAGGCAGGCGTCCGCCAGTTCCTCGACATCGGCACCGGGCTGCCCACGGTGGACAACACCCACGAGGTCGCCCAGCGGGCCGACCCGTCCTGCCGCGTGGTCTACGTCGACAACGACCCCCTGGTGCTGGCGCACGCCCGCGCCCTCCTGGTCGGCACGCCGGAGGGCGCCACCGACTACGTACACGCCGACCTGCGCGACCCTGCCGCGATCATCTCCGCCGCCGCGAGGACACTCGACCTCGACCGTCCCGTCGCGCTGATGCTGATGGGCATCGTCGGCTACATCACCGACGAGGAGGGCGCCCACGACGTCGTGCGGCGGCTGGTCGACGCCCTGCCGCCCGGCAGCTACCTCGCTTTGTGGGACGGCGTCAACCTGGTCACCGGCGACGCCCTTGACCAGGCCCAGGACGACTACAACTCGGGCGGCGGCGTCCCCTACAACCTGCGCACCCCCGAGGAGTTCACCGCGTTCTTCGACGGCATGGAGCTCGTCGAGCCCGGCGTGGTCTCGCTGCCGCTGTGGCGTCCCGACCCCGACCCGCTCGCCCCGCTGGAGAAGGTCGACGCGCTGTGCGGCGTGGCCCGCAAACGGTGAGCTACATCGCGGCCATGATCTGACGCAGGATCTCCGGGGTCTCCGAGGGCGGCGGCGCCTGCACGCTGAGCTCGTTCATCAGGTGCTGGTAGGGCCGGACCTCGGAGTCCTTGGTGAGATACTGCGCGCCGGCGAGGTGTTCGAGGTAGACCACGTCGTCCAGCTCGGCCTGGGCGAAGCGCAAGATGGTGACGGGGCCGACCCCGCCGGCCACGGTGTCCGAGCCGAACGGGACCACCTGCACGGTGACGTGCGGCAGCTCGGCCTGCTCGGCGAGGTGACGGAGCTGGTCGCGCATGACCGTCGCGCCGCCGACGCGGCGGTGCAGCGCCGCCTCGTCCAGGATCGCCCACACCTTGTGCGTCGCGGGCTCGCTGAGGATGCTCTGGCGGCGCATCCGCAGCTCGACGCGGTGTTCGATCAGCTCGGCTGGCTCGTCCTTGTGTCCCTGCACGACGACCGCGCGGGCGTAGTCCTCGGTCTGCAGCAGGCCGGGGACGAACTGGATCTCGTGCGTACGGATCAGCGCCGCGTCCTGCTCCAGCCCGAGATAGGCCTCGAACCAGTCGGGGATCACGTCGCGGTAGTCCTGCCACCAGCCCGGCGCGTTGGCCTGCTCGGCCAGGACGAGCAGGGCCTGGCGTTCGGTGTCGTCGGCCACGCCGTACAGGGTGAGCAGATCGGCCACGTCGCGCAGTTTGAAGCCGCAGCGTCCACCCTCCATCCGGCTGATCTTGGAATGGGAGCCGCGAATGGTGTATCCCGCCTTCTCGCGGCTGATCTTTCGCGACTCCCGCAGCCGGCGCAGCTGCGCTCCGACCAATATGCGCAGCGCCGTAGGTCCGGGCTGCAGGGAATCCCTGTCAGGAATATCGGTCGGATCGCTCATCTCGCGAGTAGTCGACATACATGCTCCTAAATCGGCGCTTCACCCAGGCCTCCCGCCGACGATCCTGCCACGCAGGCGGTCCCAATCACCATATTTCGGAGCGAGCGGGCGACACACCGCCATTTCCCGGATACGGGCCATGACGTTTCACTCTCTTCGCCGATCCGGAACCATACGCGATCATCCGGCGCCGTAGTGATCATTGCCTCGGCGCGTCCCTCCTATGCTCGCCGGGCGCCGCCCGCGCCGGGCCCGCGGCTGGTTTGAAGCGGTGCAGCAATTTCCTGTACCGTGACGTCCCGCCATGAATTCAACAACGTTTCAAAATAATTCGAAATATCGCAGTAAAGGCATACGAACACTTGCCGTTGTGGTCGGAACCGCCGTTGTCCTGAGCGGTTGCGGCATGATCGATCTCGGCAAACAGCGAAGGGCGGAGCGGCCGGGCGGCGAACCCTCGGCCGAGGCCGCGGAGCAGAGCCCGAGCGAGGAGCCGCTCCAGCCGAAGAACGACCGCCCGGCCGGGGACAGCCCCCTGTTCGCGCACTTCAAGCGGGTGCGCGCGGCCGACCCGTGCGACCTCCTGCCGCACACCATGCTCAAGAAGTACGGCCCCGAGCAGGCCACCGTACGAGGGTCCGGCCTCACCGAATGCCAGTACCTGACCGGCTCCTCCGATCCCTCGAAGAACATTTACAGCTTCGCGATCGACCTGCACGCGCACTTTGAGAAGAGGGACGCGGAGGACGCCGAGGAGGAGAAGCTCGGCGGGCGCACGATCTACCGCGAGGAATACTCCACCGACGGCGCGAGCCATCGCAGCTGCCACTACAAGGTGCCTTATGAGGGCGTCGAGGGCAGCGCGCTCGCCCTCGACCTGTTGAAGACCCCGCCGCGCGGCAAGGAGAGCCGGCCGTGGCCGCAGCGCTGCGCCCACGCCAAGCAGTACCTCGGCGCGGTCGTGGACAAGATCATGAAGCTCCCGCCGAGGAAGAGCCGGGCGGTGGGCGTCATGGGCAAGGACCCGTGCGGGCGCAAGGACGACCTGCTGGCCGCGCTCGGCAGGTCGTACAAGCTCGTCGACGTGCGCTACGCCAGCCCGTACGACTGCGAACTCGAACTGGCGAACAAGGCCAAGAACCAGAAGCTCACGCTCCGCTCCGCCTTCGCCTTCCACGAGCGCCAGACCGGCGGCGACTCGACCGCGGAGGTCAAGAACCGCCGGCTCACCATGAACGGCCTCTACATGCTCAGCACCAGGTCCGACCACCAGGTCACGAAGTCCTGCCAGAACTCCCTGGAACTGCGGCGGGCCACGAACCGCCAGAAGAACGACGCGCACTACGTGACCGTCGGGCTCTCCAGCGCGAAGCTGGAACTGGAGGACGCGGACGCCGGCTTCGAGGCGCCGCCCGTGTCATGCACGCTGGTCACCAAGTTCACCCGGATCGTGCTCGACGGCGTGAGGTCGTCCTCGTGACGGCGCGGGGCCGTCACGCTCGACCGAGATAGGCCTCGATGCCGTCGAGCACCCGTTGCAGACCGAACTCGAACCCCTCGGCCGGCTTGCCCTGGACGTGGCTCAGCACGGCGTTCAGGTGGGGGAAACGGTCCTGAGCCCGCCTGATCAGTTCGTGGCCGAAGGTGGGCTCCTGCTGGTCGACGGACGGCTGCGCAGCCCCGCGTACGTAGCCGTTGACCAGCAGCACGGAGTTCAGCACGTCGTGGGGTGACAGGCCCGGGCCCGACATGGCGGCCATGGCGCTTTCGAGGCGGGCGGTCTCGTTCGGCCCCATGAGGCGAGGGGTCGTCACCAGCGCGAGCGCCCACGGATGGCGCAGGAAGATGTCGCGGGTGTCGCGCGCCCACCGCTCGATCGCGGCCCTCCAGTGCCCCGGATCGGCCGGCTCCTCCGGCGGAGGGCCGATCGCGGTGTCCAGCACCCCAGGGGACAACCAGGGGAACCGCGACCAGCCCGTGCTGCCCATCAGGTCCATTCGCTGAGCCGGTTTGCCGCAGGCGGCCCGGGGCAGCCGCGGAGCATGAAAGCCATATCCAACAGGGCCCGCGCGAGAGCACGTCGCCGCAGCGCCGGGGCTCGCAAGGGCCGCACGGCCGTGCTCGTGGCAGGGGCGGCGGCGGTGGCCGGGATCGCGCTCGTGCGCGCGGCACGCTCCGCGCCGCCCAACCCGGACGGGTGGTTCGCCGTCACCGTCGAGACGGAACCTTCGCGGCTGACCGGCCCCGACCGGCCCGACGAGCTGGCCCGCCTCTCCGAACGCCACGAGGTCCGCATCAAGCCCGCACCCGGCGGGCGGGGCAGCGAGATCGCGGTACGCGAAGCCGACGGGGAGACCCGCGACCGGGTGCGGAAGCTGAAGCAGCTGCTCGAAACCGGTGAGGTGCTCCTGGTCGACCAGCAGCCCGAAGGCCACCGCACCCCGCTCGGCCGCGTGGGCGTACCCGCGTTCCGGCATCTCACCAGGAAGGGCGTGCGATGAGGGCACTGTGCTGGACGGGCGTGAACGAGCTGTCGGTCGAGAACGTCCCGGACCCCGGGCTGCTCAACCGGCAGGACGCCGTCGTCAAGGTCACCGCGAGCTCCACGTGCGGGTCCGATCTGCACCTTCTGGATGGCTACGTGCCCACGATGATGGCCGGGGACGTGCTCGGGCACGAGTTCGTCGGCGAGGTGGTCGAGACCGGCCCCGACGTGCGCGAACGGCGCGTCGGCGAACGGGTGACGGTGTGCTCCATCATCGGCTGCGGGCGCTGCCACTACTGCAAGGAGGGGTTGTGGTCGCTGTGCGACAACTCCAACCCCAACCCCGGCTTCCTGGAGACGTCCAACGGGCACGCCGGCGCCGCCATCTTCGGCTACTCCCATGCGCTCGGCGGCTTCGCCGGCAGCCACGCCGAGTACGTTCGGGTTCCGTACGCGGACGTGAACGCCTTCCCCGTGCCGGAGAACGTGCCGGACGCCAGCGCCGTGTTCGCCTCCGACGCCGTGCCCACCGGGTGGATGGGCGCCGACCTCGGCGAGGTGGGGCCCGGTGACGTGGTCGCGGTGTGGGGCTGCGGCGGCGTCGGCCAGATGGCCACCCTGGCGTCCCTGCGCATGGGCGCCGACCGGGTGATCGCCATCGACCGCTTCCCCGAACGGCTGGCGATGGCCGCCGAGATGGGCGCCGACGTCCTCGACTACGGTGACGTCGACGTCCTCGAAGCGCTCAAGGAGCTGACCGGCGGTCGCGGGCCCGACGTGTGCATCGAGGCCGTCGGCATGGAGAGCCACGGCACCGGCGCCCAGTACGCCTACGACCGGGTCAAGCACGCCCTGCGCCTGCAGACCGACCGCGGGCTCTCGCTGCGCCAGGCCATCCACGCCTGCCGCAAGGGCGGCGTCGTCTCCGTTCTCGGCGTCTACCTCGGCGTGGTCGACAAGTTCCCGATGGGCGCGGTCATGAACAAGGGCCTGACGCTGCGCGGCGCCCAGCAGCACGGCCACCGCTACATCCCGATGATCCTCGACCGGATGAGCAAGGGCGAGATCGACGCCTCTCCCCTGCTCACCCACCCCATGCGGCTGGAGGACGGGTCCAGGGGTTACGAGTTGTTCAAGAAGAAGCAGGACGGCTGCGTCAGGGCCGTGTTCCGCCCCTGACGGCGGCGCGCGGCCCTGCTCCTAGGCGCCGGCACGGGGGCGCGTACCATCCATCGCAGGCTGGGCGCGGCAAACCGACGGCTACCTGATCGAGGACGACTACGACGGGGAGTTCCGCTACGACCACCACCCGGTCGGCGCCCTGCAAGCGCTGGCGCCCGACCGGGTCGTCTACGCGGGCAGCGCCAGCAAGGCGCTGGCTCGGCTACGCCGCCCCGCCCCGGCACGACTGGCGTCGCGCTCTGGAGGCCCTCTGCGCGCTCACCGCCTGGCCGGCGTGACTCCAGCCCACCGAGCACGGGCCGCGAGCTCGCCTTCGTCCACGAGGGTGAGCATCGGCTCACCCGGCGGCAACTCGACCTTCGCCGTCATCATCTCCGCCCCCTGCGGGATGAACGGCGGGATCTGGTGGTCCAGGGTTGTCAATACCGTTCCCGACCTGCTTGTCATCGTCATACTGCCGAGGCTAGGCGGGCATCGGACCACGCACATAGACCGGTTCGGGGTCGATTCAGTGGACCACTCACCCCTTGACCTTGAAGCTGCTCTTCGACGGCCTGAACACCGGCGCCGTGCCCTGGCAGTCGTTGACGGGAGCGCCCAGGAACTCCCACATCCAGAACATGGTGTCGCGGCGCCCCTTGTCGTGCACGGTGAAGGAGACCTTCTTCCCGCTCACGTCCGTCTTCGGTTCGCCCTCGATGTTGACGTAGCCCTTGGTGATGACGCCGGTGGCGATCGCGATGCCGTCGCCCGCGGTCAGGCAGGCGATCCTGCCCTGGAAGTCGCCCACGGTCGGCTTGCCCGGCTTGCCGGCGTGGAACACGTCGAACGTGCCCTGCGTCTTGACGCCGTCGCTCCTGGCGTCGACGGCGAAGCGCACCTTCTCCCCCGCCCACTGGCCGAACGACTCGGGCAACGTCCCGGAGGCGCTGCCGTGCAGCACGTACATTGGCCTCTCGGGTGCGGTCGCGTCCGAGACGGCCGCGGCGGGGGTGGTCAGCAGGGCGAGAGCGGCGATCGGGGCGGCGAGTGCGATGGTTCTTCTCATACCCGTCAGGCTGTCGGCAGCGGGCCGCCGGGGGTTCCCCCCGCCGGGGGATCCTCCTCCCCCTGCCGGGCCAGCCCGGCGCACGACCGGTCAGTCGGGCGCGCGGCCCGTCACCGGCGCCGTTCCCTGCGGTGCCGGGTGACCAGCACACCCCCTATCGCCAGCGTGAGCAGGCCGAAGCCGATCCCGATGAGCGGGTTCGCGCCGATCGTGGAGGTGACCATGTTGCACACAGCGCTGACGAGCAGCAACAACCACAGAACGGGCCTGGTCATCCTGCCGCGGACGGCGATCTCGGGTTCCATCATGGTGAGCTCCTCACTCGGCGTGGTCGTCATGCCGCCGACATTACGGAGCGTCGTCATCGCCGGCGATCCCGCCACCGGGACACAGGAGGTACAGCAGGCTGTACTCTTCCGCCGATGATCTCCACCGGCCCTCTGACGATGCCCTATCGTCTGAGAGGGAGGTGCGGGGATGCCGGTCAACGACCCCCATGAGGGTGATGAGCCGGTCCGTCCATGGGACCCGATCGTCCGCGGACGCGCCACCCTTGACGGGCTCGAACAACTCGTCGGCGGGTTCGGCACGGCGGTGCTGGCGCTGTTAACACTGTGCGGAGTGATCATCAGCGCGCTGGCCTGCGTGGTCGGCATCGGCCTGCTCGTGTTGCCCACCGCGCTGCGGGTGCTGCGGGCCCTCGCCAACCGCGAGCGGGCGCGGTTGTCCCGCTCGGGCCCGGAACTCATCGCCGCCGATCCGGTGCCCGACGGCCTGCTGGCCGCTCTCAAGCAGCCGGTCACCCGGCGGGAGTTGTGCTGGGTGCTCTGCCACGCGAGCTTCGGGCTGGCGCTCGGCCTGACCGGCGTCAGCCTTCCGCTCAACGCCGTGCGTGACCTCACCTATCCCCTGTGGTGGCAACTCCCGCCGCCGGGCGACACGGCCGGGGCCGGCATGAGCCTGCTGGCCGTGAACGAGCTGTTCGACGCCTTCCTGATCGCCCTGATGGGGGTCGGGTGGGTGGTGCTCACCCTGCTCGTCGTCCCGGTCGCGCCACGGTTGCAAGCGTGGCACGGACGCCGGCTGCTGGCCGCCGGCCCGGAGGCCGATCTGGCGCTGCGGGTGGCCCAGCTCACCGCGACCCGGGCGGCGGCGGTGGACGCGCACGCCGCCGAGTTGCGCAGGATCGAACGGCTGCTGCACGACGGCACCCAGAACCGCATCGTCGCCGTCACCGTCATGCTCGGGGCGGCCCGCCGCGCGGTGGCGCACGACCCGGCGATCGCCGAGGCCATGCTGGAGGACGCGCAGGGCGCCGCCGAGAAGGCGCTCGCCGAACTGCGCGGGCTCGTACGCAGCATCCTGCCGCCGGTGCTCGAGGACCGCAGCCTGTCCGACGCGCTGACCGGGCTGGCGGCGGCCTGCCCCGTCCCCTGCGAGATCGACGCCGACCTCCCCGGCCGGTGCGCCGTCTCCGTCGAGGCCACGGCCTATTTCGTGGTGGCCGAGGCGCTGACCAACGTCGCCAGGCACAGCGGTGCGGGACGCGCCACCGTCACCGTCCGCCGGCGCGACGAACGGCTCCGGCTGACGATCAGCGACAACGGCCGCGGCGGGGCCCGAGAACGATCCGGATCCGGCCTGGCCGGGATCCGCCACCGTACAGAAGCGCACGACGGAACGTTCGCGCTGACCAGCCCCCCAGGTGGGCCGACCACCTTGAATGTGAGTTTGCCATGCGGATTGTGATCGCTGAGGATGACCCGTTGCTGCGCGAGGGTCTCGCGCTGCTGTTGCGTGCCGAGGCACTCGACGTCGTGGCCACCACGGCCGACCCCGACAGTTTTCTGCAGGCGGTGGACATCCACAGACCCGACACGGCCATCGTCGACGTACGGATGCCGCCCACCCACACGGACGAGGGCATCAGGGCCGCCGTCGAGGCCAGGCGCAGGCAGCCCGGCCTGGCGGTGCTGGTGTTGTCGGCGTACGTCGAGCAGGCGTTCGCCACCGACCTGCTCGCCCACGGCAGCGCCCGGCTGGGCTACATGCTGAAGGAGCGGGTAGGGCGGGTGCAGGAGTTCCTGAGCGCGCTGCACCGGGTCGCGGACGGCGGCACGGCCATCGACCCTGAGGTCGTCGCGCAACTCCTCACCCGCACCCGGCCCGACAACCGGCTGGAGCGGCTCAGCCCCCGCGAGCGCGACGTGCTGGCGCTGATGGCCGAAGGGCTGGGCAACGCCGCCATCGCCGAGCGGCTCTTCGTCACCGACGGCGCCGTGCACAAGCACATCCGCAACATCTTCGCCAAACTCGACCTGGCACCCACGGACCGTACGGACCGCCGGGTGGCCGCCGTGCTCCACTACCTCGAAAGCGGCGGGCAGCACAAGGCGTAGTGCTGGCTGTACCACCGGACTCCAGCACGTGGTATCGATCAGGCGGCCGGCTCGCCGACATGCTGGAAGCCATCACAGACAGCCCGTGAGCAGGAGGCGTTCCCCCATGATCGATCTGCGTGTCACCACCCGGCGTACGCTGGCGGGGCTGGCCGGGCTGGCGGTGGCCGGCACGCTGGCGACCGCCCCGGCGAGCGCGGACACACCGTCGTCGGACCTGCAGCGCAGGTTCGACTCGCTGGTCACCGACCACAAGTTCCCCGCTGTCCTGGCCGCCGTTCGCGGACGCGACGGGCGCACCCAGCACTACACCGCGGGCGTGGCCGACCTCAAGACGGAGGCCAAGGTGCCCGTGGACGGCCAGGTGCGCATCGCCAGCAACACCAAGATGTTCACCGCCGTCGTCGTGCTGCAACTCGTCGGCGAGGGCAAGGTCAAGCTGGACGCGCCCGTCGAGAAGTACCTGCCGAACCTGCTGCGGGGCAAGGCCGGCGACGGCAGGAAAATCACCGTACGACAGCTGCTGCAGCACACCGCCGGCCTGCCCGACTACGACACCGTGCTGCTCAAGGACTACTTCGACATCCAGCACCGCCACTACGAGCCGCACGACCTGGTCGCGGCGGCCCAGACGGAGAAGGGCACGCCCGTCGGCCGCTGGAGCTACAGCAACACCGGTTACGTGCTGGCCGGGCTCATCGTCCAGCAGGTCACCGGCCGTCCCATCGGCGAGGAGATCACCCGGCGGGTCATCAAGCCGCTGGGGTTGAAGAGGACGTACTGGCCGAGCGTGGGCGAGCAGCGGATCCGCGGGACGCACCCCAGGGGCTACTTCCGGGCGAAGCCCAACAAGCCGTACACCGACGTGTCCGAGATGGACCCGTCCTTGGCGTGGGCCGCCGGCCAGCTCGTCGCCACGCCGAGCGATCTCAACCGGTTCATGCTCGGGCTGCTGGACGGCAAGCTGCTCAAGCCGCAGCAGCTCAGGCAGATGAAGAAGACCGTCGCCGCCCCGCAGTTCGACGGCACGGGCAAGGCCCGCTACGGGCTCGGCATCGCGAGCTTCAAGCTGAGCTGCGGCGGCGTCGCCTGGTCGCACGGCGGTTCCGCCCCCGGCTACGCCACCAGCAACGCCGCCACCGGGGACGGGCGGGCGGCCACCATCGCCACCACCGCGCTCCCCGCCGACATGAAGTCCGTCAAGCAGATCGAGATTGCGCTGGACCGCGCCCTGTGCCGATGATCCCGCGCCGGCGTGCCCGTCCGCTCACATGTGAGCGGACGGGCACGCCGGCGTCAGGCCCCCAGATCCCTGACGATGTTGTCCAGCCGGGTCGCGACGGCCTCCAAAGCCTGCTCGTCGGGAGGCCCTTCGTCGGGAAGCTGGGCCGCCACCTCCTCGCGGCTGGCGATGACCAGGCCCCGGTGGGCGTCGTCCACCTCGGCGGCCGGCAGCACGACACAGTCGCCGCGGACGAAGACCAGCGTGGCGTCCTGGTGGCGTGAGTCCAGGAGTTGACGGACGCATTCCGGATCGATCATTGACATCGCGGCTCCTTGCCGACAGTGCTCGGCGGCCGTGGCCGCGCGTGCGCCCGGCTCCCGGCCTCAGCAAGTGCGCTTACCCCAGTGGAGAAGGTGAAACCAGGGGACTTGCGAACAAGTCGCGCCACTGCGTTATGTGCTCGGCATATCACTAAGAGTGACATTAGGGTGGGGCCAGTGGGCCCAGGGTGCCCCGCACGAGAGGAACGAGCACATGTCCCAGGAACCGAGAATCGACGTCGAGACCAAGGCACAGGGGATCGAGGGCACTCTCACCACCGACCAGATCCAGCGCATCGCGGACGCGCTCGGGCGGCAGGGAGTCTGGTTCGCCACGCCGCCCGCGCGCGACGGGCGGGCGCCCAGGGCCGACCTGGTCTGGGACCTGGTGGGCGACCGGCCGCACGAGGGCCACACGGCCACCGGCCGGGCCGCCGTGCACCTGGCGGAGGGGCACACCGCGCTTGCCCGGCCGCTCATCATCGCCGACGGCTTCAACTACGGGCCGAGCGACCTCGACGCGCTCTGGCTCCACCTCAACGCCCCCTACCAGAACAACGTCCCCGGCCTCCTCGACCAGCTCAGGATGATGGGCTTCGACGTGGTGCTGCTCGGCTTCGACGAGCGGCACACCCACCTCCAGGCCAACGCCGCCGTGGCGGTCACCTGCGTCCTGCGCGCCATCGAGGAGCGGCGGGGCGACGATCCGCTGGTCGTCGGCGGCGTCAGCATGGGCGGCATGATCACCAGGTACGCGCTGGCGCGCATGGAGAGCGAACGCCTCGACCACCAGACGGACAAGTACTTCTCGTACGACACGCCGCACCTCGGCGCGTGGATCCCGCTGGTGCTCCAGCAGCTGGCCTACCTGCACGAGTCGATCCAGCCGGCCGCCGACGGGCCGGGGCAGGCCGCCCTCATCCGCAGCCCGGCCGCGCAGCAGCTGCTGTGGGCCTGGGTCGAGAACGAGACCTACTCGGGTCCCGTCACCACCGCCAGCTCGCTGCGTACCGACTTCCTCGACGACCTGCGCCGGGTCGGCTGGTTCCCGATGCGCCCGTACAAGCTGGGCCTCGCCAACGGGATCGGCAACGGCACGGGCCCCGGGCTGCCGCCTGGCACGCCCGTCTTCGACCTGCGGCACGACTCCCTGCAGCTCACCGCCAGGATCCAGCCCGACCTGGGCGAGCTGCAGAACGTCGGCACGGTCAGGTTCGGCGGGCCGGTGTGGACGAGCGCCACCAGCCAGGTGGCCGCGTTCGACAGCGCTCCCGGCGGCACGCTCGACTCGTGGGGCCGGGTCGCCGACGCGATGGGCCTGCCGATCGACGACGCCCTGCGCGCCGGCTGCTTCGTCCCCGTGGTCAGCGCGGTCGCCCTGGCCAGGGACCCCTTCCAGTGGCAGCCCGAGCTCTACCGCGACCTCAGCGACCTGCCCAAGGACGAGACGTTCCTCGACGCGTTCTGCTGCGACCTCGCCAACTCGGCGCACGGCAGCGTGTCCCCGACCCTGGTCGAGTGGTTCCTGGAGCAGCTCGCGGGCTGGTGACCCGCGCACCGGGTGCCGGCTCTCGGCCGGCACCCGGTCTTCCTCCGGGCTCTCAGCGGCGGCCTCTGTGCACGCACATGAGCTGGTCGCGGGTGGCGTTCTTGTCGCGGTAGGCGATGACGGCCGGGCCCTCGGCGCTCTGGTGGCCGGGCAGCCGCTGGTCGATGCTCCAGCCGGAGCCGTTGAAACTGGCCCACCAGAGGCTCTGGTCGGCGTCGCCGCGGTGCACGCAGTAGAGCCGGTCCTTGTAGACGGTCAGCGACGGGCCCTCCGCGGCGTGATGGCGGGGCAACCGCCGGTCGGTGCTCCACTCCGAACCGTCCCACCGCGTCCACCACAACGACGCGTCCTCGCCGGCGCCGCGGTGCACACAGTAGAGGTGGCCTCGGTAGACGGCCAGCGCCGGGTTCGACCGGCTGGAGTGGCCGGGCAGCCGCCGGTCGGGGCTCCACCCCGAACCGTCCCACCGCGTCCACCACAACGACGCGTCCTCGCCGCTGCCCCGGTGCACGCAGTAGAGCTGCCCGTCGTACGCGGCCAGAGCGGGGGTGGCGGCGCTGGCATGGCCGGGCAGCCGCTCGTCAGCGGTCCAGCCGGTGCCGTCCCAGCGGGTCCACCACAACGCGTCCTCGCCCGCGCCCCGGTGCACGCAGTAGAGCTGCCCGTCGTACGCGGCCAGCGCCGGCCCCGAGTCGCTGAAGTGCCCAGGGAAACGCTGGTCCTCGCTCCAGCCCTCCTCGGCGTCGTAGACCGTCCACCACAGGCTGGAGTCACCGTCGCCGCCGCGGTGCGCCAGGTAGAGGCGGTCCTGGAACTCCGCGAGCGCCGGCCCCGACACGCTGAAGTGGTCGACGAACGGCTGGTCGTCGCTCCACCCCTCGTCCGGCTCGTGCATGGCCCAGTAGAGCTGGGCGTCGCCGCCCGGCCTGTCGTCATCGCGAGCGGGCACGAGCATGGCGGGCGCGGTCCACGGGGACACCAGCCGGACCCCGTACGGACGGGCGGCCGAGGCGATCCAACCGGCCTTGTCCCGCACCGAACGCTCGACGATCCGGGCCAGCCAGGAGCCCAGCACGGCGCCCGCTATCTCCCCGGTCGGCTGCGCGATCTCCGAGGCCAGCAGCGCCGCGCTCTCGTTGAGGTGGATCTCGAAACCCCACCACCTGGCCACCGGCCAGACCTCCGCGCCCATGGCGCCCAGGTCCCGCTGGAGGCCGCGTACGCGCTCCTGGTCGTGCGCGGCGAGCGCGGCGATCTGGCTCTCGCTCTCCCGCCTGGCCTCGGCCGCGGTGCGGGCGGAGGCGTCGTCCAGCAGCTCTGACGCCACCGCCTCGTCGACCGCCGCGGCGGCCGCGGGGTCGTCCTGGGCGAGCAGCAGCGTGGCCTCGCCGCCCACCGCCGTCTCCTCAGCGTCGATCTCTGTCTTCTCGGCCCGGGTGTCATCGGTCATTTCAGCCCCCTGGAGTGATCCGCGGCTGCACGCTGCATACGTGCACCAACCCGACCCATAGTAACTGTCAGTAACAACACGATCACTATGGGGTCATCTGTGTCTTCCCACGGCGGGGGCCCGCGTTCACACCGGATTCCCAAGCCGTCATCATCTGACTCTCATACGGGTACGCCATGGTCACAGGCATGCACTCGCAGCCGGAGCCCGTACGCCGGCCCGCCCTCGTGGTCGGCGACCTCACGCTCGACCAGAGGACCCGCGAGGTACGGCGGGCGGGCGTGGAGATCACGTTGTCGCCCACCGAGTTCGAGCTGCTCAGGTTCCTCATGCATCATCCCGGGCGGGTGCTCAGCAAGGCGCGCATCCTCAACCGGGTGTGGGCCTACGACTTCGCCGGCCGGGGCAACGTCGTCGAGCTGTACATCTCCTACCTGCGCCGCAAGGTCGACGCCCGCCGCGAGCCGATGATCCACACCGTACGCGGCGTGGGCTACACCATCAGGCCCGCCCGCTGAGCCGTGCCGGTTCCGCTAGATCCGATCTAGCGGACGTCTAGCGCCTCAAGGGTGACGGGCCAGGGCTCGGCGAGGAGGCGGCATCATGGCGATCACCCCGCTGCGGGTCGCGGCGATCATCGGCAGCACGCGGGCCGGGCGGGCCTGCGACGCGGTCGCCGGCTGGTTCACCGAGCGGGCCCGCCGCCGCGACGAGCTCGCCGTCAAGGTGCTCGACCTGGCGGGCTACGCGTTCCCCGCGCACTACCCGGCGCAGGCGACGCCGGCCATGCGCCGCTTCGCCGGTGACATCGGCGCCGCTGACGGGTTCGTCGTCATCACCCCCGAGTACAACCGCAGTTTCCCCGCCCCGCTCAAGCAGGCGATCGACTTCGCCTACGACGAGTGGCAGGCCAAGCCGGTCGGGTTCGTCTCCTACGGCTCGGGCTCCGCCGGCCACTACGCCGTCGAGCAGCTCCGCACGGTCTTCTCCGCCCTGCACGCCGTGACCATGCGCGACTGGGTGGGTCTCGACCTGCTCGGCGGCGACTTCGACGGCTGCGCGCCCCTCGACACCGACGACCGCCTGCGGGCCGTCGCCACCATGCTCGACCAGCTCACCTGGTGGGGCAGGACGCTGCGCGCCGGCAGACGTGCCCAGCCGTACGTCACGTGAACAGTTCATCGGAAAGGAACACCATGCCTGATCTGGCGATACAGACCTCCGGCCTGGTCAAGGTCTTCGGCGAGACACGCGCCGTGGACGGCCTCGACCTCCAGGTGCCGGCCGGCGCCGTCTACGGCGTGCTCGGGCCCAACGGCGCGGGCAAGACCACGGCCGTGCGCATGCTGGCCACGCTGCTGCGGCCCGACGGTGGCGAGGCGACCGTGTTCGGGCACGACGTGGTGCGCGAGGCCGACGCCGTACGCAGCCGCGTCAGCTTGACCGGCCAGTACGCCTCCGTGGACGAGGAGATGACCGGCGCCGAGAACCTCATCCTGCTCGCCCGCCTCCTCGGCCACCGCAAACCCGCCGCCAGGGAGCGGGCGGCGCAACTGCTGGAGGCGTTCGGGCTGAGCGAGGCAGCCGGACGGCAGGTCAAAACCTACTCCGGTGGCATGCGGCGGCGCATCGACATCGCCGCCAGCATCCTCAACACGCCCGAGCTGCTCTTCCTCGACGAGCCCACGACCGGGCTCGACCCGCGCAGCCGCAACCAGGTCTGGGACATCGTCCGCATCGTCGTCGCCCACGGCACCACCGTGCTGCTCACCACGCAGTACCTCGAAGAGGCCGACCGACTGGCCGGCCGCATCGCGGTCATCGACCGGGGCAAGGTCATCGCCGAGGGCACCCCGGGCGAGCTGAAGTCCTCCGTCGGCGCGGGCGCGGTCCACGTACGCCTGCGCGACGCGGCCACCCGGCCCGACGCCGAGCGCGTGCTGACCGAGGCGCTGGACGCGACCGTCTACCTCGACGCCGACCCGGTGGCGCTCACGGCCCGCATCACCGGCAACGGCCGCGAGGCGGCCGCCGCCGAGCAGGCCTCCCGTGCCCTCGCCCGCCTCGCCGAGGCCGGCATCGTCGTCGACGACTTCTCCCTCGGCCAGCCCAGCCTGGACGAGGTCTTCCTCGCCCTCACCGACCACCCCGCCGCCGAGGAGGCAGCAGCATGAGCACGGCCACCGAGAACCCCACCACCTACGCGCCCGCGGCCGAGACCCTCGGCACCGTACTGGCTCCGAGCAAGAAACCGCCGCGGCCGAGCGCGTGGTCGGCGTCCATGACGTTCGGCTGGCGGGCCATGCTGAAGATCAAGCACGTGCCCGAGCAGCTGTTCGACGTGACCGCGTTCCCGCTGATGATGACGCTGATGTTCACCTACCTGTTCGGCGGCGCGCTGGCCGGCTCGCCGACCGAATACCTGCAGTACCTGTTGCCGGGCATCATGGTGACGAGCGTCGTGATGATCACCATGTACACCGGGGTCGAGGTCAACAAGGACATCGAGAAGGGCGTCTTCGACCGGTTCCGCACCCTGCCCATCTGGCGTCCGTCCACCATGATCGGCTACCTGCTGGGCGACATCCTGCGCTACACGATGGCCTCGACGGTCATCCTGCTGGTGGGGCTGGTGCTCGGCTTCCGCCCGCAGGGCGGCCTCGCCGGAGCGGTGGGCGGGGTCCTGGTGCTGCTGGGCTTCTCGTTCGCGTTCTCGTGGATCTGGACGATGTTCGGGCTGATGTTGCGCAGCGAGAAGTCGGTGATGGGGATCAGCATGCTGGTGCTGATGCCGCTGACCTTCCTGAGCAACGTCTACGTCCAGCCCGCCACGATGCCGGGATGGTTGCAGGTGTTCGTCAACGCCAACCCGATCACCCACCTGGTGGCGTCCGTACGGTCGCTGATGGCCGGCACCCCCGACTTCGGGGAGCTCACGTGGGTGCTGGTGGCGTCGGTGCTGATGATCGCCGTCTTCGGCACGCTGACGATGCGGCTCTACAACCGCAAGTGAGCGCGCGCGTGACGGTGGGCGGTGGAGGAGTCCTTCCACCGCCCACCGGGGTCACTGCCAGCGCCGTCCGGAAGGGAAGCGGTCAGAGGCGCCAGGGGATGGTGTCGTCCGGCTGGTAGCGGCACGTGGAGCCGGTCGAGACGGTGGCGCGCAGGTGGGCGGCCAGCTCGGGGTGGGCGTGGTCGAGCTTGCGCAGCGTGTCGCGGATCCGGGCGGTGACGGTCTTGCGGGCCCGCTCCGCCTCGTCGCCCAGCCGCCGCGTGCGCCCGCCCAGACCGGCCGCCGCCCGCAGCTCCTCCAGCAACGCGGCCCGCTCCCGGTCGAACTCGGCCGCCCGACGGTCGTCGCCCAGCTCGGCGGCTCGGTCGATCTCGTCGTCGAGCTGGGCCAGGCGGTGGCGGTAACGGCTCTTGGCCTCTTCGTCGAGCACGTCGTCGCCGCCCATCCTGCGGGCCGCCACGACGAGCTCGCCGCCTTCGGGATCGAGCAGGCGCACGGCGGGCACGTCGTCACCGGGGCGGCTCAGCAGCGTGTGCAGGTCGCGCAGGCCCTTGGCATCGGGCATGTGGGCGGCCCGCCCCGCGAAAACCAGCGACCAGACCGCGCCCTCCCGCCTGAACTCCC
>NZ_SMJZ01000156.1 GCF_004348345.1 Nonomuraea longispora | reverse complement strand
CGTGATGGTCGTGTTCGCAGGTCAGAATGGCGCTGACCGCACCGCCGCAGTCACGGTGCCGGACCTGGACGGGCGGACCGTCCGGACCGGTCGTCCAGCGATCGCCCCACTGCATGAGAGCGATGAGCGCGGGCAGCAACTCGAGACCCTTTTCGGTCAGTTGATACTCGTAGCGGACGCGTTGCCCGGGTTCCTGATAGGCGACGCGTTCGAGAACCCCATGGGCTACGAGCTTGGCCAACCGCTCGCTGAGCAGATTTCGGGCGCATCCGAGGGCTTGATGAAAGTCGCCGAACCGGCTGAGCCCGAAGAACGCCTCACGCAGCACGAGCAAGGACCACCGTTCGCCCACGATCTCGAGCGTGCCTTTGATGGAACAGTTCTCGGCGCTGTAGCGGAGTCGGGTCTCGACGGAGTCCATGCCTCAGGATAGCTGGGTTGACAAGCACTACTCAGACATGGAAGCTGAGTATCTTTATTAAACTCAGATCTGCGGAGGTCCAACGATGCCCCAGCTCGATGCCTATATCCCGGCCGGTGCCCTGACCCCCGACGCCGAACACGGCCTGATCGCCCGACTTACCGACCTGCTCATCCGCCACGAGGGCGCCGACCCCGCCAACGAGATCGTCCGCTCCATCGCCTGGGTGTTCGTGCACCGCCCCGAATCCGTCTACGTCGGAGGGCGGCCCTCGGCGGCGCCGCGCTACCGGTTCATCGCCTCCGTCCCCGAGGGGCAGTTCAACGCCGAGCGTCGCCAGGCGATCGTCGCCGACATCACCGAGGCCGTGCTCGACGCCGAGCAGGGCGCCCATCCGCGTGACCCGATGCGCGTCTGGGTATTCACCCCCGAGGTGCCCGACGGCACTTGGGGCGGCGCGGGTAACATCGTCACCTTGGCCGACATCGCTGGCCTGGCTCTCGGCGACACGCAGAAGGGCCGCGAATACGCCGAGCGCGTCTTCGCCGAACGGCGCGGTGAGCCGGTTGCCGCCACCACCTGATCGGATGAAAACCTCTCGCACATGACCGTGGCGCCCTTCCCTACAGCGGTCGAGTCCGGCGACGCCCAAGGGCGTGCCTGCCATGCGGGATGAGGGGATGCGCGGGGCGCACTACGCCTTCGGCGTCGGCATGGTGCACGGCGTCCGCGCAGGGGCGGCCGGGCGACGTCGCCGATCCGGGCGCGATCGCGCCTACGCTCGACCGCTGGGCCATCGATGTGGCGAGCGGCAGGGTGGACGAGCGTCGCATCGACGACCGGGCTCAGGGCTCCCGCGTGAATGACGCGTTCGCCTCGCGCCCGCACCGCTACGGCTACTCCACGGTGAGTGCTGCTCGGGTTCAAGGAGTTCGTCACAACACTGCTGTTCAGCAGCAAGTTTAGATGATCGCTGTGAAAGGACCGAGTCGGCCAGGCCGGCCCGGGTCGCCGCGGCCATCTTCAGCGCGTCGGCGACCAGGTCGGTGCGCATGTGGTCGGCGATCGACCAGCCCACCACCCGGCGGCTGAAACAGCCAGCACGGTTGCCATCTGCAGCCTTTCCTCTTCTGCATCCCTGGCGGGGGAGATCGGCTGCCAGGTGAGTGCCCTACGGCCGTGGGCACCCGCCGCAGTGGCCGGAGGCCCGGCAGCAGCTCTTGGAGGGGATCTGCTGCCGGACGCCTGTGATGGTGGGCGGCGGCCCCGTGCTCTATCGCGGCTCGGACGCCGTGATCCCCGTGGACGTGTATGGGGCTACCCGCGCCGACACCTGCCCGGGCACGTGGATCACCGACCAGAACGCGGCCCCGACCCAGGCGCGTGAAGCGCGGGCCGGAGTCGCTTGGGTTTGTCGTCAGCCGGCGTTGTGCGGCGGGGCGGCGCTGCCGGTGTAGAGCGGCAGCCCGTTGCGGTCCACCTCGAGGTGGGCCGGGTGGTTCATCATCTCCTCGTAGCCTTCGAGGTTCTCGATGACGGAGATGGAGCCGTATGCGTAGTCCCCGCCGAAGTCGGGGCCGACGACGTGCGACTTGATGGCCGGGATGGCGCGGGCGGCCTCGCGCATGCTTTCCAGAGCGGCCTGCCGGTCCGATTCCGAGACGCCGGGCTTGGGGGTGAAACGGATGCAATGGTAGATCATCGAAACGTTCCTTTCTGCTGGTGTCCGTCCGGGGTGTCACGCCGGGCGGAACGCGGGGGCGAAGTCGCGGGCGAAGTCGGAGATGTCGCGCGCGGGGCGTCCGGTGAGATCGGGGACGGACGTGTGCACATCGGCGGCCTCGCCCCTGGCGTAGTGGGCGTAGTCCTCGACCAGGCCCTCGAGCTGCCAAGGCGGAAGAATCCCGGTCAGTGCGGCGGTGAACTGGTCGGCGGGTGCGTCGTGGAAGGTGATGTCCCGACCGGTGGCCACGGAGAGCGCGTGGGCGATCTGGTTGTGGGTCACGGCGCGGGGACCTGTCAGGGTGTAGATCTGGCCGGTGTGCCCCGTGCCGGTCAGGACGACCGCGGCCGTATCCGCGATGTCCCTGGTGTCGATCGCGCTGACGGCGGCGTCGGCGATGGGCGCGGCGAACCAACCCTGTGCGATGGTGCCGGCGAAGCCGAGCAGCGCCTGCAGGTAGAGGTTGGGGCGCAGCACGGTGTGGTCGAGGCCGAGCCGCTGGAGGTGTGCTTCGACTTCGGCGTGCCAGCGCAGGAACCGCACCGGTGAGTCGGCGCGTGCCGCGTACTGGGAGAGCAGCACGAGCCGGTTCAGGCCGACGTCGCGGGCGGAATCGGCGAACTGGATCTGGAGGGCGGCGGCGTCGGGCGCGGAGGGGCTGTTGAGGAACGCCGCGTCGACGCCTTTCAACGCGGCGGCGACCGATGCCTGGTCCCGCAGGTCGGCGACGACGTTCTGGACGCCGGGGAGGGCGCGGTCGGGGTTTCGGATCATGGCGCGGACGGTGACGCCACGGGCCTGCAGGGCGGGAATCAAGGCGGATCCCACGGTTCCGGTCGCGCCGGTGACGAGGACGGTGGGGCTTTTCATCACGGTGTTCCTTCCTGTGGTTTCGCCGGGGCCCGTTCCTCGGCGGGGGTGGTCCCGGGGCAGCGCGTCCCCGCGGAGGCGGGGGCCGGCCGGGTCTTGGCGGTGAAGAAGAGCGACAGCCCGAGGGCGATGAGGATGAGCGCGGCCTGCCCCAGGAACGCGGTCGTGAACGCGATGTCCTCCCCGGCTCCCGCGGCGCCGATGGCGATCCCGGCCAGGGCGGCGAGCCCGACCGCGCCGCCCAGCTGCTGTGCGGCGTTGACCAGTCCGCTGAGCAGCCCCGATTCGCCTTCGGCGCTGTCGCGCACCGCCATCGCGGTGGCGTTGACGGCGCCGAGCCCGAGGCCGGCGCCGATCAGCACGAACGCGCCCAGCAGAGTGAGGGAGAAGCCGCCGGCCGTCCGGTCCAGCGCCAGCCACACGAAGCCGGCGAGCAGCACGACGAGGGCGACCGGCAGCGCGCGGGCCAACCCGATGCGCTTGGCCAGCGGCGGCGCGGCGGCACTGCCCACGATGATCATGAAGGCGATGGGGAGCTGGGTCATCCCGGCCGTCAGCGGGCTCATCCCGAGTACCTCCTGCTGGTACTGCGGCAGGAAGAAGAACAGGCTCGTCAGCGTGCCGCCGATCAGCAGCACCACCACGTTCGCCAGGACCACCGGCCTTCTGCGGAAGACGCCGAGGGGGACCAGCGGGTGCGCGGAGCGTTGCTCGACCTTCACGAACGCGGCCATGGCGACGAGCCCGACCGCGAGACCGGTGACGGTGCCGGGCGTGTCCCATCCGGCCTCGGAGGCCGAGACCATGCCCAGCGCGAGGGCGGAGATCGCGATGGTGATGGTGATGGCGCCGGCCAGGTCGAACCGGCCGGGCCTGCCCGGCGCCGGCGGTGCCGAGCGCCACACGACGATCGCCCCGATGACGCCGAACGGCACCGGGGTCACGAACACGGCCTGCCAGCCGAGCATCCCGGTCAGCGTTCCGCCGAGGAAGACGCCGACGAGGCTGCCGGCGCCCGCGACGGCGCCCCAGACGCCCATCGCACGCGTGCGTTCCGCGGACGAGGAGTACAGAGCGAGGACGAGCGAGAGCGCGGCCGGTATCACGACCGCGGCCCCGATTCCCTGCCCGATCCGGCCGGCGATCAGCATGGCGCCGCTGGTGGCCAGCGCGCACCAGGCCGAGGCCGCGAGGTAGACGGCCATCCCGGCCAGGAACACCTTCCGGCCGCCGAGCACGTCGGCAAGACGGCCGCCGAGCAGCAGCAGACCGGCGAACGCCACCAGGTAGCAGTCCACCACGATCGTGAGCTCGGCGGCAGTGAGCGCCAGTCCCTCGCGGATCGTCGGCCCGGCGAGGTTGACCATGGCGGCGTCCAGGATGACCAGGAACATGGCCGTCGCCACGCCGGCCATCGCCACTCCACGCGGCGCCTTCGGGTGGCCGTCCGCCCTGGGGCGCGTTACTCCGTTGCCCATCACTCGGTCTCCTTCGTTCAGAGCGCTGCTCTTGATTGTTATAGGCTCTAACACAACGGAGCATGTATCACGATCGCGTGCTATGTCAAGGTGTGCTCTAAGTGCTAGCGTTGCGGAGGCTCATTCGTGGACGAGGAGTGGAGGTCCGTGATGGCCACAGGACAGCGCCGGAGCTCGATGCGGGAGCGCTTCCGCGAGCAGGTGCGGGAGGACGTCAAGGCCGTCGCCCTCGAGCAGTTGGCCGAGGGCGGGGCCCAGACGATCTCGCTCAACGCCATCGCCAAGCGGCTCGGGGTCTCCGGCCCCGCCCTGTACCGCTACTACGCCAATCGCGACGAGTTGCTCAACGAACTAGTGATCGACGCCTACCACGACCTGCGCGACGCGCTGGCCAGCGCGTCCGCCGGCAGCGCCCGCGTCCGCCGCCCCGAGCAGCGGATGCGCGAGTTGGCCCACGCCTACCGCCAATGGGCACGCGAGCATCCGCACCGTTACGAGCTGCTGTTCAGGCCACCGTTCCCCGGCTACGACGCGCACGCCGAGCCGATCGCCGAGGCCGCCTCGACACTCATGCTTCCCGTACTCGACGTCCTGGACGGCAACGAAGACGATGACGTCCAGTACGTCGTGCGCGTGTGGTCACGCATGCACGGCATCGTCAGCCTCGAACTGGGCGGCGCCTACACCGCGATGGACATCGACGCCGACGCGCTGTACGCCGATGAGATACAAACGATCATTGAGCGCTACCACCGCGAGCCTGAGGCTCCGGATGGGGTGGATGTGGTGGTCAACCACGGAGAGGTGCGTGGCAGGGGCGGACCTGGTGATTCCCAAGGGTGATGTTCCCGGGGCTCTTGCACGAGGGCTCAGTGTGTTCATTTTCGGGCGCGGAGTCTGAAAGCGGCGGTTCTGGCTCACGTGGCCAGGGCATCGCGTCCGGCCAGAGGACTGCGGTCTGCCACCTCGTACATGTGGCGAACACACGGTGTTGGAGCCCGCAACCCTATGCGCGTCTCAGAGTGCGTCACTCGAAGTGCAACTCCAAGGACACTATGTTCCGATGCCAACCAGAAGGTCGAGCGACTTCGCCACCCCAGGCCTGGTGCGGACGATGAGGGATCGCCTGCGGCGAAGGACAGCAGGGGTGTTTCAGGGGCAGGTCGTCGCGGTGGGCAGCACCGCCATCACGCGGGCAGCGAAGCGCCATGGCCGGCGGTCTCCTCCTGGCGTCCGGACGTCCCGCGCTGGTCTCATTCGCGGCCGGGCTCCTGTTCGCGGGTGGCCGGTGGGATGCCGCGGACGATCGTCTCGGCGGCGTGGCGTAGCCACGTGCCGCCCTCCGAGGCGGGGGAGGGGCGGGCGAGGGCGGCGAACAGCACGCCGTCGAGCTGTGCCACCAGCATGCGTGCCGCGTTCTCGGGGTCGGGCACCCCTGCCGCCCGCAAGCCATCGGTGGCCATGCGGAGGAAGCGTTCGGCGGCGGCGTCGAGTTCGGTACGGAGCAGGGCGCCGGCGGCGGCGTCGAGGTACAGCGCCATTCTGGCGCGGGTGCGTGTCCTGGCCGGGCCGAGCCAGTGTTCGAGCAGGCCGGTCAGAGTGGCGGCGACCTGTTCTCTGCTGCTCCACGCGCTGGGCGGCAGCCGGACTAGCGAGGCTTCGTCGAGTTCCAGCATGCGCCCCAGCACCGCGTCGAGCAGCGCGCGCCGGGTGCGGAAACAACTGCTGGTGCTTCCCGGCGGCAGTGCGGCCCGGGCGTCGGCGGCGCGATGGGTCAGGGCGCGCATGCCGTGTTCGGCGATGACGTCGATGGCGGCGTCGGCCGCTCGTTGCGCGCGTGTTCTCATCGGTGCCGCTCCACGGTGACCGGCACCCCGTTGAGCACCGCCGTGCCGCTGACCTGGTCGAGATGGGCTGGGTCGGTGAGGGCGTTGACGTTGGCGCCGGGCACCTGGCGGGCGACCGGCAGCCGTACGCCGGGCAGGTCGTGGCCGTAGCCGTGCGGCAGGCTGACCGTGCCGGGCATGAGATCGTGGCCGGTGCCGAGATGGACGGTCAGTTCCCCCGTGGGTGAGGTCACGGTGACGAGGTCGCCGTCGGCCAGTTCGCGTGCGGCCATGTCTGCGGGATGCATCAGCAGGTGGTGGCGTGGCTTGCCCTTCACCAGCCGGGCGGAGTTGTGCATCCAGGAGTTGTTGCTCCGCAGGTGCCGACGGCCGATCAGCAGCAGGCCGCCTGGCGGCTCCAGCAGTTCGGCGGCGGCCGCTCGTACGGCCGCGATCAGGGACGGGGGAGCGGCCGGCACGCGCTTGCGCGGCGTCTGCAGCCGCCGGGGCAGGCTGGGCCGCAGCGGGCCCAGGTCCAGCCCATGCGGGTGGCGGCGCAGCCTGGCCAGGGACAGACGGTAGGGGCCGGTACGCAGGCCCAGGTCCACGATGCGCTCCGGCCGCATCCGCAGCATGAGAGCGGCCTGCCACGGCCGGGGCCGGATCAGTCGCCCGTACCTGCGGCCCAGCTCGCGGAAGATCTCCCATTCGTGGCGGGCGCCGGGCTGTCGCGGGAAGACGGCCGGCACGTACCGGGCGGTGTCGCGGACGGCGAGCAGGTGGAAGATCAGGTCGTAGTGGTCGCGTTCGAGGGGTTCGGTCGGCGGCAGGATCACGTCGGCGTGGCGCGTGGTCTCGTTGACGTAGAAATCGACGCTGGCCATGAATTCCAGCCCGGCCAGGGCCTCGTCCAGCGCGGGCCCGGCGGGCGTGGACAGCACAGGGTTGCCCGCCACCGTGAGCAGGCCGCGTACCTGGCCGGGCCCCGGCGTGCGGATCTCCTCGGTGAGCACCGCGACGGGCAGTTCGCCACCGAACTCGGGCAGGGCGCGCACCCGGCTGCGCCACCGGCCCTGACGGCCCGGGTCGATCTGTCTGGTCCTGATCGGATCGACGGCCGGCCGGGTGAACAACGTGCCGCCCGGCCGGTCGAGGTTGCCCGTGACGATGTTCAGCAACTGCACGCCCCACTGACACAGCGTGCCGAACCGCTGCGTGGACACCCCCATCCGGCCGTAACAGGCGGCGGACGGGGCGGTGGCGAATCCTCTGGCCACCCGGCGGACGGTGCCGGGCTCGACCCCGCAGACGGCCTCCACCCGTTCGGGGGTGAAGGGTGTGAGGACATGGCGGACTTCGTCGAGGCCGTCCACGTACGCGGCCGGCCGCGCCAGTCCCTCCTCCAGGATGACCCGTACCATGCCCAGAATCAGCGCCGCGTCGGTGCCTGGCCGGACGAAGTGGTGCTCGCCGCCGAGCCTGGCGGTCTCGGTCCTGCGCGGGTCGAACAGCACCATCGTGCCCCCGCGCGCCAGCAGTGCCCGGATCCTGCGCCCCATGCCCGGCGCCGACATCAGGCTGCCGTTGGACACGGCCGGGTTCGCGCCGAAGACGAGAAAATAGTCGGTGCGATCGAGGTCGGGGATCGGCAGCAGCCACTGGTTGCCGTAGAGCAGCCGCGCCACCACCTGATGCGGAAGCTGGTCGACCGAGCTCGCCGAGAACCGGTTGCGCGTGCCGAGCAGGCTCGCGAACGCCGGCGCGTGCGTCATCGCGCCCAGGCTGTGCGTGACGGGGTTGCCCAGGTAGAGCGCGACCGAGTCCGCGCCGTGCCGTCGTCTGAGCCGCGCGAGTCCGTCCGCGACCAGGTCGAACGCCTCCTCCCACGAGATCTCCCGCCAGCCGTCCGCGGTCCGCCGCACGGGGGCGCGCAGGCGGTCGGGGTCCTCCCGGAGGTCGGCCAGAGCCAGCGCCTTGGGGCAGAGGTGCCCGGCCGACAGGACGTCGTCCTCATCGCCCCGGATGTCGACGACCCGGTCGCCGGAGGTGGTGATACGCAGGCCGCACATCGCCTCGCACAACGTGCACCTGCCGAGCCTGATGGTCTCCTCCATGCTACATTTGTAGCAGCAATCCGCTACAGGTGTAGCAACCGCCCTCGGTGAGTGGAGACGGTCGCTCCAGATGAGCACGGCCACGGAGCCGGATTTTCGTTGGCAGTGCATGTGCACGGCCGCGCAACCGCGCGGGGGCCGCCCACTGCGCGGCGGCCCGGCGGAGGCCGAGATCTGCGGAACGCCTCCGCATCGGTGGATCACTTGGTCGGTCCGGCCGTCCGGCGCCCCGGAACGCGTCTTCTACGGGGTGCTCGGGCGCGGCCTGCTGGACGGCGAGCTCATCCGGGCCGCGAAGGCGTTCGCGGCGCGACAGCCACAGCAGTGGGCCAAGGGGTTCGCGGACCAGCTGGGATGGTCAGCGGTTGCCGGCGGCGGTGAGGTCGGGCTCGGTGGACAGCATTTCGTCGGCGTCGCCGTCGAGGAGCCGTGCGGGACGGGCACAGGTGTCGGCCGGCGTATTCTGTCGCCGAGTTTCCGGCTGCCCGTGAGGGGACCGCGATGCTCCACCAGCGGTCCGTATGACGGCTGTCAGCACGGCTCCGGACGACGTCGGGGCTCGGCGGTGCGCGTGATGGATGCGAGCAGCGTCAGCTTTTCGGCACTACCGGTGCCCGGGTCCGGGTGGAGGATGACGAGCGTCTGACCTGGCGCGCCGCTGACCCCCAGTCTCTCCCGGTTCAGCCACAGCTCACCGACCTGGGGATGGTCGAGGTGCTTGGGTGCGCCTTCGCACGTGTTGACGTCGTGGCGGGCCCAGAGTCCGCTGAAGCGAGGGCTGAGGAGGGAGAGCTCGCCGACGAGCTCGATGAACCGGGGGTCGTCGGTGTCGGTACCGACGGACTTGCGGAAGCCGGCGACCATCCCCTGCACGGCGTCCTCCCAGTCCGGGAACAGGGCCTGCTCGGCGGGGTCGAGGAACACGTCCCGCAGGCGGTTGCGCCCGGCCACGAGTCGCGGTGACAGAGCGGCCGCCGGTGCGTTGGCGGCCAGGACGTCGAAGTAGCGGCCCTCCACGTACGCGGGCAGATCGAGCGTGCCGACGAGCTTGGCGACGCCCGCGGGAACGGACTCCTTCTTGGGCCGCCGCCGTCGCCGCCGGGGTTCCCCCGCCCCGAGACGGAGCAGGTAGGCCGTCGCGTCGTCATCGAGCCGCAGCACGCGGGCGAGGGACTCGAGGACCTGCGCGGAGGGGTTGCGGTCGCGGCCCTGCTCCAAGCGCAGGTAGTAGTCGGCGCTGATACCGGCGAGCATCGCGACCTCCTCCCGGCGCAGGCCCGGCACCCGGCGTACGCCCACTGAGGAGATGCCGGCCTGTTCAGGAGTGACGAGCTCCCGGCGGGCGCGTACGTAATCGCCCAGCAGGTTGGATTCGTCGCTCATGCCCCCACGGTAATGCGCATGCCTTCGTGCGTGCCTGGTCCCCTCGCCCCCAGGATCGCGGGGATCCTGGCTCCGCCGGCGGGCAAACGGAAGCCTCACCTTCTGACGAAGGCGGCGACACAGGAAGGAGCTACGCCATGTCTACATATTTGCTGGTACACGGGGCCTGGCACAGCGGGCGATGCTGGGAGCGGGTGGTCCCGCTGCTGGCCGTGGCCGGGCACCGGGTGCTCGCGCCGTCGCTGACCGGCTACGGCGACAAGGCGCATCTGCTCGGCCCCGGGGTGGGGCTGGACACACACGTCGACGACGTCGTCGAGCTGATCACCGAGCAGGACCTCACCGACGTGATCCTGGTGGGCCACAGCTACGCCGGGCTGGTCATCTCCTCCGCCGCCAACCGGATCCCGGATCGGATCTCCCATCTGGTCTATCTCGACGCGATGGTCCCAGAGGACGGCGAGAACGCGGTGGACGTGCAGCCGGTGACCCAGTCCCTCATCGACCGCGCCGCGGAGTCCGCGGCGCCCTGGCGGATCCCCCCGATGCCCGAGTTGCCGCCGCCCCTGGGCCTGTTCGGGGTGAGCGACCCGGCGGACGTGGCGTGGCTGCGGGCGATGTTGTCGGACCAGCCGGTGCTCTGCCTCCAGCAGCCGGTTCGGCTGGACGACCCCGCCGTGCGTACGATCGCGCGGACGCACATTCACTGCGTGGCCGGCGTGCCGGAGGGCATCGAGCGGCGGCCCGTCCCGGCGATGCAGCCCAACGGCAGCCCGGCGCAGGTGTGGGAGCTGGAGACGGGCCACGACTGCATGATCACCATGCCGGCCGAGCTCACCGATCTGCTGCTCAAGCTCGGCTGACGAAGGCCCGGAGCGCCTGCGTGAGCCGGGACGAGAACGGCAGGGGATCGCCGTAGCGGTTCGTGGTCCGGCTCGGATCCTCCTTGAGTACGTGGCTGACCCCGGTCAGACGGACGAGGTCGGTGTCGGCCGGGGCCTTCTCCAGCCCGGCGGCCAGGTGTTCGACATCGTCGCAGCTGACCTGGATGTCGGCGTCGCTGCAACTCAGCAGCACCGGGGTGCGCGCCTTGAGGCCGGCGGCCAGCTCGGGCGGGTTCAGGCGGTCGGCCTCGGACAGGAACTTCGCGTTCGCCGGGGACAGCAGGTTCGACAGCCCGCCGGGCAGGTCGGCCGGGACCGTTCCGTCGGCACGCAGCGACGCGACCGCCTTCGCCATGGCATCCTCGATCTCGGTCGCCTGCGCCTTGGTGATCAGTCCCGCCTGCAGCTGGGCTCTGATCTGGGCGGTGACCTGAGCGCTGATGACGTCGAGGTACCTGCGGCTCAGCGGTTCGAGCAGTCCGAGGCTGTGCACGGGCGTGGTCGCCTTCGTGGCGAGCAGAAGGGCGAAGAGCGCTCCCTCGCTGTGCCCGATGACCGTGAGCCGCCGTTCGTCAACGCCGGGCCGCCTGGCCAGGAAGCTCAGCGCCGCTGTGGCTTCCCGTTCGAACACGCCGACACCGACGTCGGCGGCCTTGGACGCGTACGGCCCCAACCCCGTCTTGCCGCTGCCCAGCTTGTCGTAGCGCAGACTTGCCACGCCCTCGACGGAAAGAAGCTCGGCCATCGTTTTCAGGGTGTCCATCCCGCCGAGTCGAGGGGCGTTGCCGTCGCGGTCGGTGGGGCCGCTGCCCGCGATCAGCAGCACCGCCGGGACGGGTTTCCCTTGGCGTGCCGGATGGCGCCAGGTGCCGTGCACGGTCATTCCGTTGACGGGGAAGCTCACCTCCTCCTCGATGAAGCGGGTGCCCGAGGGGGAGGCGGCGGACGCGGGAACAGGGCTCGTGGAATCGGCGGGCGTGGCGGCCGTTCCGCATCCGGTCATCGCGAGAGCGAACGCGCACAGGCACGCGCCCAGGCGCGATGAATGGTTGTTCTGTGCATGCGTGAGTGCACGTCTGACCATGGCAGTGTCATTCCGTTTCTTACGTCTTCAGAGGAGAAGGTCACAGAGTGCTGGGTGGTGTGAGGTAGAACCCGGAGACCTTGCCGTCGCGGTCGTAGGAGACGCGGGCGGCCAGGTCGCCCGCTTCGAAGGACAGGGGGACGTTCACCACGGTGTGATCGCCTGCCTGATGGACCGCTGGTTCCCCCATGCCTTCGTATCCGCCTACCGTGCCGATCACCTGCGCCCAGACGGCGGCCAGGCGGGCCGGGCCGAGGTCGGCGGCCATCGTTTCGTCGAAATCGCGGCACGCGTCCTCCCAGCGGGTCTCGATGAGGTCCGCGATCAGGGCGGCCGCACGGTCGGAGGCGTCGGGCATGATCTTCTCGGTCATGGGTGTCCCCGTTCTCGGGTCGAGTGGCCGGCTGAATCGCTGGAACGCCGCCTGCCGGCTGGAGCCCAGCACGTCGCCGATCTCCTGCCAGGTGTGCCCCGCCGTGCGTGCCCTGGCGACCTCGGCCCGCATGGCGTGATCGACGAGACGCGCGAGATCACGGACGGCTGCCACCGCGTCCAGCGGGGTGGACGTGGTGCTCAACTGCTCCATCAGACGCCGCGCGGCTTCCTCCAGGCCCGTTGCCGCCGGTGTTTCCGTTGCCTCGTAAATATGCCCTTGACGAGGCAACGGTGTCAAGTTTTCTTTTACGTGCTCCCGGCGGTCTCGTGTACGCCGCGCCGCGCTGCGGCAGGTCGAGTCGCAGTACTCACGTTTCCTTCCCTGGCCTGACCTGGGTTGGAGTGCCTTTCCGCAGTGTCGGCAGGCCTGGGTGTCGTGCGCTTCCATGCCGATGCTCCCTGATATCGTGCCACCGTCATTGGCACGTAATGCTACGGGAGAACAGCACGGAATACACCTGGCGACCTCGTCCGGGCGTCCGATCCGGCCGGCGCGGTACGTCAGCGCCCGGGTTGCGGGCTCAGGCCCGTCACCGCGAGCCGGAACAGCCGCTCCGCTTTGGCGGCGGGATCGGGATGGTGCTCGGCACGGCGCAGCAGCGGATCGCCCGCCTCCTCCATCATCGCCGAGCAGGTGTTCTCGTACACCGAGCCGGACCCGGCCCCCTCGTACGACAGGTCCGCCGCGAGCCCTTGATCGAATCCCGCGAGAGGCTGCCGACGATGTGAGTCATGGTGCTCCGTTCGTGGTCAAGGGTCATGGCACGCGCGGCCGGTGGTGTGCCGGTGTCTTCGGCCGCTCCGGTGACGACGATGGGGCGGTCGCCTGCCGGGGCACTCATCGGGGCACTCATCGGGGCGGGCCGACGATGATCTGGCCGTGGGCGTCGGCCGCGGCGGCCAGTACGTCCTTGGAGAGCTCGGAGTTCTCGGGTCTCGGCGTGGACAGGTCGCGTCCGCCTTGCCGGAACATGTCCTCGATGCCGGCAGGTGTGGCGATCAGCAGCAGGTCGGCGCGCTCGGAGGTGACGCGGTAGCCGTGCGGGATGTTGCGGGGCAGGTAGACGATGCCGCCCTCGGACAGTTCCAGCTCCTCCTCGCCGACCCAGAGCCGGGCGGTGCCCTTGATCAGCATGAGGACTTCGTCTTCACGGGTGTGCAGGTGGAACGGCGGAGCCTCGCCCTTGGGCGCGTCGAACCGCCCGACGGTGAGCTGCCCGCCGGTGGCGGCGGCGTCCAGCAGGACGGAGAAGGTGCTCCCGTCCAGCCATTCCAGCTGCTGTTGCTGCTCGGGCTGGGCCAGGTACGGAATGCTCATGGGTTCTCCCTCAGGTCAGGAAGGCGGTCAGGCGCCGGGCGAGGTCGTCGGGGCGTTCGTCGGGAACGAAGTGGCCGCTGTCCTCGATGACCGCCGAGGTCAGATGCGGTGCGATCGGGCGCAGGGCCTCGGCCAGCCGGGCGCCCGCGTTGTGCTCGCCGCCGACGGTCAGCACCGGCATCGGCAGGCCGCCCCCGCCCTCCGCCCAGGCCCGGTTCGCCCGCGCGTCCTCAAGCAGGGTGCGGTAGTGGCCGAAGCCCGCGCGCAGATCGGGCGCGATGACCCGGTATCCGTGCTGGGCGAGGATCGGCATGACGTGCCACCAGGCCCGCCAGGTCTGGGGCCAGCCGTGCAGCAGGAGCACCGGTGCGCCCGAGCCGCCGATCACCGCGTGCAGGGTGATGCCGTTGGCGGTGACGGCGGTGTGCTCGAACCCGTCGGGCGCCTGGCCGTACGGCGCGCTCATGATGCCGCCGTGTCGTCGGGTGTGAACGGGACCATCGTGGTTCCTCTCGCCGTGGGTGGGGCGTCGCGCCCGGCCTGGAGCAATCGTGTGGCTAGCCACACGAACTGTACGCACAGATTTACGTGGCTGGCAACATAAGTTAGGGTTCGGGTGGCCGCCGCAGCTCCGAGGAGATCAACGCCGTGACGAACACGAAGCCACCACACGCTGCCCGCGCCGGACGCCTGAGCTTCGCCGTCTTCGCGCTGGCGCGGGCCCACCGGGCGACGGCCGCGGCCATGCTCCGTGCCCTCGGCCTGCATCCCGGCCAGGAGTTGCTCCTGATGCAGCTGTTCGAAAGGGACGGCCAGACGCAGTCCGAGTTGCTGGACAGCGTCGGGCTGGACCACTCCACCGTGTCGAAGTCACTGCGCCGGATGCAGGAAGCCGGCCTCGTCACCCGCCGGCCCAACGAGGACGACCGGCGGGTGCTCAACGTCTGGCTCACCGACGGCGGCCGGGCGATGCGTGAACCCATCGAGGCCATGTGGGCCACCCTGGAGGAGGTGTCCACTCGAGACCTGGACGAAGAGGCGATCGCCTCATTCATCGCCACCGCTCGCACGATCGAGAGATCGGTCGGCCACCACGGCCGGAAGGAGGCCTCGCGGGAAACGCGGGGCACCACCTGAACGGAGCCGGCTCCGCGCTACGGCGTCAAGGCTCACCGTGTGACCCCCGAACAGGACGCGGCAGGTCCCTTACCGGAACGCCGGCGACCGTCGATGAACCATGACATGCGGCGGACAACGCGCGCACATCCTGGACCGACCCTGGTGCGTGATGAAAGAGCCACGCACGATCCCATCCCGGGACGCTCGTCGGGCCGCTCGCCCCCCGCCGGGAAACTGCGCTGGCAGAAGCTCGGCTCCGGCCGCCTCGCGGCACGCGAGGCCGAGGTGGTGGACGTGTGGGTCGCCCGGCGAGACGATCGCGCGGGCGGCTCTCGACCACGCCGCCCTACGGGTGCCCTGGCCGTCACTCGGCGTCGTCGTCCTCATCGCCGCCCCCGGGTCCGACCGGCGGATCAAGCGCACCATCCCTCGAAACGGCCGGCGGGAGACGGATACGAGCTGCGCGCCGGCCCAGATGTGGGCACGATCGCCGGGCCTGAGGCAGACGGTCGCGACGATCGGGCCCACCACCACATCCGTCGTCAGGTCAGAGGACGCCAGGGGCCGTGCGGGTTGCCCGGCTCCTGGTTGCGGGTCCACCACGCGGCCTCGTACCGCTGCCCGCGGTGCTCCACCACGTCACCGGCCTCGAAGACACGGGTCGGTGTCCAGACGGCGGTGCCGTCGCCGGTCGCGGCGATCTCCTGCCACGGCCCGTTCGGGTCGCCCGGCTCCTGGTCGCGGGTCCACCACGCCGCCCGCCAGACGGCGCCGCGGTAGGTCACCTCGTGGCCCGCCGTGTACACGGTCGCGGCGTCCCACGCGGGCTGCGCCGGCGATCCCTCCACGGTGAAGGTGCTGACGGCGCTGCGGGTCACGTGCCCCGCGGCGTCGCGCAGCTCGACGTACCACTCGTAGGAGCCGCCGCCCCCGAGGTCGTCCAGCACCACCGAGACCTGCTCGGCGCCGACCGCCGTCCGCACGTCTCCGACCTGCTGCCGGGCGCCGGCCGCGAAGGTGAGCGACTCGGCCGTGAGAGTGCGCGTCGTGCTGCCGCCCAGGTCGATCTCCAGGGCGAAGTTCTCCGTGTCCGCGCCGTGGAAACCGGGGATCGCGCCCTTGGGAACCTCGTGGTGCCAGTTCCCGTCGGACGTCGCCCTGCCCAGCAGGGGCGACCAGGTGTTGAAGTACATCAGGTCGTTCTCGGCGTCGACGCTGATGTGCTTGAGGTACTCCTGCCCGCCGTAGACCCGCGACTGATAGTCGGTCAGTACGCCGTACGCACGGTTGCCGCCCGCCGTCTCCCGGGAGGCGACGCCGGTGCCCGCGATGTGGCCGCCCAGCACCAGTTCGACGTTCGGGTACGGATCGACCAGTTCCCTGGTGACGTTGTCGTTCGACCAGCCGTTGACGCCCTGGTTCACCGAGTTGTGGTTGGCGAGGATCACCGCGTGGTCGGGGTGATCCTCGATCACCTTCTTCGCCCAGGCCAGTCCGGGGTCGCCGGCGTTGTCCGCGGAGAAGAAGCCGACGGTGAGCAGCAGGAGCTTCGCCCCCTCGATCTCGGCCGTGTAGTAGTAGTTGTCGATGTCGTCGCTGCCCCCGAACCGCCAGGGGCTGCCTTCGAGACTCTTCTCGAACCGCTCCATCGGGAAATACTTCGGCAGCATGACCCGGCCGTTGCGCGCGTCGGAGTAGTCGTGGTTGCCCCACGAGATCATGTAAGGCAGGTCCGCGTCCTCCAGGGCTCGCGCCGACGGCTCGGCGTTCACCCACTGGTACTCCTGCGACAGGTACTCCCGGTTGACCCAGTCGCCCGCCTGCAGCACCAGCTTGGTCTTGCGCTTGTCCGCGACGTCGGCGACGTACCGGAACTGGTGCGTCATGAGATCGGGCGTCGCCTGCGCGTAGAGCTGGGAGTCCGGCACGTGGTCGAACGCCCAGTCGTACCGGTCGGCGGTGGGCGGCGCCTCGATGTCGTCGCCCTCCTGTCCCGGCAGCGTGGTCAGGCCGCGCCAGACCAGCAGGTGCAGCTTCCCGCCGGCGACGGCGTTCTCGCCGGCGCGGGCGGTCACGTCCAACTGGACGGCGGCGCCCGACGGGTCAGAACCGGAGTCCTTCATGAGCCAGCGGCCGGCCGCGTGGTCGTACACGTGGGCCGAGACGGTGCGCTCGTCCCCTGAGCCCGTCCAGGTCAGGTGGAACTCCTGCTGCTCCGTCTGCTCGCCGGTCAGCGAGATCTCATAGATCTGGTACGGGTTCTCGTTCGTGCCCACCGTCTTCGGCAGCAGTTTCCCGCTGACGGTGCCGCTGCCGGGGGTCAGCGCGTCGGGCAACCGGTCAGGGGTGGTCCCGCTGCGCACCACGACGTTCGACTCGTCGAGCGGGACGGCCGGGCCGGCGTAGAACCTGGCCTCGACCCGTTCGCGGTCCTTGGTCCGCGGCGTCGCGCTCAGCGTGACGCCGGTGTCCGGCCCGGAGGCCGAGGAGGCGTCGTCGCTCACCTTCGGCGCGGCGGGCGCCACGGTGTCCTTGACCGTGAGCGGCACCTCGACCGGCTTGGCCACGTCGCCGGCCTTGCCTCCCGGACCTTCGGTGGCGCTCACCGTGAGCGTCTGCTCGCCGGTGGCGTTCACGGGCACGCGGACGGTGAACGGCCCGGCGTCGACCTGCTCGGTGTGCACCTGCTCGCCGGCGACCCGCGCGGTGAGCACCGCGCGCCGGCTGACCGTGCCGGTCACCTCGACCAGGCCGGCTTCCAGCGTGCCGCCCGGTCGCGGGGTTCCGACCATCAGGGTCAGGCGCTCGTCCGCCCGCTCGACCCGCTCGCCGAAGCTCACGGCGTCGCCGAACAGGTTCGCGTACCGGAATGCCTCGAAGGCGGGCGTGAACGCCACGCCCGCGATCTGCACCTCGTCGACCACGCCCCGGAACGGCGACCTGAGGCTGCCGTCGTTCGTGTAGTAGTCGCCGACCGTCGTCTGCACGGCCGGGTCGGAGAACGTGCTGCGGTACTCGACCATCTGGCTGTGCACCTCGCGGCCGTCGACGAACACCGAGTACGTCATGCCGTCGTAGGTCTGGGTGACCAGGTGCGGCCTGCCGTCGGCGGCGAAGCCGAACCGGTGGGTCAGGTCGGCGTCGGCGAACTCGAAGCTGTTGCCCGCCAGGCGCGTGCCGACCTGGCCATCCTCCGGCCGGATGCCCTGCCAGAAGGTGTGCCGCCCGTCGCCGGTCGCGCTCTCCTTCGCGACCACGGGCGCCGCCGAGCCCAGCGCGGCCAGGTCCTCCTCGGTGAGCGCGTACACGCCGCTGATCGTGATGCGGTCGTACCCGCCGCCGACGTCGCCCGGGTACTGCAGGCGCGAACCCGCGAACCGCGTCTGGCCGGTGCCCCGCTCCGAGACGGCGGTGGTCAGGCCGTCGCCCACCACGAGCCCGGCCTGCCGGCCCGTGGAGTCGGTGCGGCGCTCGCCGCTCGCGGTGTCTCCGCCGAAGTGCTCGACCAGGGAGTACGCCTCGCCCCACACGGCCGTGGGGTCGTTGCCGGGTGCCTTGCCGCCGAAGTAGGCCCACACCTGCCGCGCCGACCTGGCGGGCAGGCTCGGCATCCGGACCCACACCGTCGAGGTCTTTCCCGGCTGCCAGGTCTCCACCTCGAACGGCACGGGCGCGCCGTCGGCGGCGAAGAAGGCGAGCTCGTCCCGCCCGACGTCGGGCGCCGACGGGATGCGGAGCTGCACCGGCGTGCCCGTGAAGTCCGACGCGGTGTCGTTGCGCACGGTGACGGCCTGGCGGGCGGTCGCGTCCGGATCGGCCCAGGCCACGGTCTTGCCGTCCGTGGACACCAGGCCGCCCAGCTCGCGCAGCCGCCGCTCGGCGGCCTCCAGGCGCGGCAGCCCGGTCAGGGCGCCGCGCTGCGCCTCGGTGAGCGCGTCGACGGCGTCGCGTGCCGCGCCCACCGCCTTGGCGTCCTCCAGCGTGACGTCGCCGGCGTCGGGCAGCTCGGCGATCCTGGCGGCGACAGGGGAGATCGCGCGGTCGATGCCGAAGCCCTCGAAAAGGCGCGGCACGCCCCGGTCGCGGATGTCGTAGACGTTCACCGTGAGGCGGTCGGCGGTGACGGTCACGGCCGTGAAGTTCTCGCCCGCCTGCTCACCGGTACGGTCGAACAACCGCAGGTACGGCTCCAGGTCCACCCCCTGCGGGTCGGTGGCCTGCGTGTAGTGCTTGGCGCCGGCGGTGTTCGGCAGGAAGTAGATGCTGCCCTCGGGATCGACCGCGTACTCGATGCGCTTGCCGTTGCGGACCTCGGTGATCCTGGTGGTCTTGACCGGGCGGGCGCCCTCCACCCCCTCCGGGTCGGCGGCCAGCACCTTGGACCGGCTCATCACGTGGTCGTGGCCCTGCAGCACCAGGTCGATGTCGAGCTCGTCGATCACCGGCACGAGGGTGCGGCGCATCGCCATGACGTCCTCGTCGTCCAGGTGGTTCGCCGTCGTGTAGGTGCCCTTGTGCATGGCCAGGACCAGCCACCGGGCGCCCGCGGCGCGCGCGGCCTGGGCGTCGGCCCGCAGCCAGTCGAGCTGCTCCTTGGAGATGCCCTCGGCGCCGCCCTCGTTGGTGTTGAGCACCATGAAGTGCGCCCGGTTGTAGGTGTAGGAGTAGTACACGCCGTCGCCCCGGTCCTGGTCCTGCGGGCCCTCCAACGTGAAGTGGTCGGCGAACGCGTTCGCGGCCGCGTCGTGGTTGCCCGACGCCGGCGCGAGCGTCGTGCTCAGCAGGCTCGGCCGGGCGGAGTCGAGCAGGTCCTTCCAGTCCTGCTCACGGCCGCCGTCCTCGACCACGTCGCCGTTGTGCATGACGAACTCCGCGTCCGGCACGTGCTTGAGCGCCTTGGCGATGGTCTGCGCCGAGAGCTGCGCCTCGGCCAGGTTCTGCGACTGCGTGTCGGTCAGGTCGACGAACGTGAAGTCCTCGTCCCCGCCGTCCGCCGTGACGAACGTGCCGGTGGCGCTCCACACCTGCTCGGCCGCGTCGCCCACGCGGTAGTAGTAGGTGGTGCCCGGCCGCAGGTCACGGGCGACGGCGCGGTAGAAGGTCTCCCCGTCCTCGCTCTCCTCGCGCTCCGCCTCGACCGTCACCGTGGCCGAGCCCTCGGGGAACTCGCGGTCGGTGCTCAGCACGGCGACGGCGCTGCCCGTGTCCAGCGTCGAGTACCAGGTGAAGGCGCGCCGCGTGCCCGGGTCGCCGTGGAAGGTGGTGGTGATCCGGTTCGGCGCCTCGTCCGAGGAGACGTACTTCGGCACGGGATGGCCGAGCTCGGCGTCCCAGCTCCACTGGCCGGCGAAGTCCCAGCCGAGGGCGGTGTAGGTGGCCTGACGGGCGAGCGTGTCGGCCGTCGAGTCGGTTCCGTGCTGGTTCCTGGTGCCGGGCCCGGAGACCGTGCGGCCGCCGATGGTGATCTCGCTGCTCGCGAGGTTGTCCTGCGCGGCCCAGCCGTCGTACCCGGTGTAGCCGACGATCCGGCCGGCGAACCCGTCGATCCTGCCCGTGTAGGCGATCGTGCCGGACAGCGCGACGTTGCCGGTGAACACGCTGCCCGCGCCCGGGTTGCCCGGGTAGGCCACGACGTACGCGGCGTCGATGCCGCGGGTGCCGTTCGCGCCGCCGTCGGCCGCCACCGTGAGGTCCGCGTCGACGAGGTTGTCGCGGACCGTCACGCCGTTGTTCGTGTACGACACGAGGCCCGCCGGCATCCGCTGCGCGCTGATCGTGGCGCGCACCCAGTTGCCGGTGACGGAGCCGCCGCGCAGCTCGGCCACCAGGCCCGCCACCTTCTCGGCGCCGGTGGCCTTCAGGTCGGCGTCGCGCACGGTGTTGCCCGTCAGGGTCGCGTCGGTGGCGACGACGGCGAGCCCGGCCACGAACCCGGCGCGTGTGCCGCCGTCGGCCTTGACGCCCGCCAGGGTGAGCCCGCGGATGGTGCCGCCGTCGAGCCGCCGTACGAGGCCGAGCCGGTCGGCCTCGCCACCGGCGCTCTCCTGCGGGGCGTAGACCAGGCCGCTGACCGTGTGCCCGGCGCCGTCCAGCACGCCCTCGAAGCGGTTGATGCCGCCGAACGGCTCGCGCCCGGCGAAGTCGAGGTCGGCGGTCAGGACGAAGTTCCGCTCGCCGGTGTAGCGCGCGTTGCCCGCGTTGAGCTGGGCGGTGAGCAGCTCCAGGTCCTCGGCGGAGCCGATCTCGTACGGCTGCTCCGGGGTGCCGCTGCCGAACAGCCCCGGGGTGTAGCGCGGCACCGGGTGGCCCAGCGCGTCGTCCCAGCGCCAGGCGTTGACGAAGTCCCAGCCCAGGCCCTCGTACGTCGCCTGCTGGGCGAGCTGCTCGTCCGTGGCGTCCGTGCCGTGCTGGTTCTTGGTGCCGGGCCCGGTGACCGGGTCGCCGCCGATGGTGATCGCGGCGTTGGCCAGGTTGTTCTCGGCCGTCCAGCCGTCGTAGCCGGTGTAGCCGATGACGCGGCCGACGAACCCGTCGATCTTGCCCTCATAAGCGATCGAGCCGGACAGCGCGACGTTGCCGGCGAACGTGGAACCGTTGGGCGTGCCCGGGTAGCCGGCGATGAGCCCCGCGTCGTTGCCGCGCGTGCCGTCGTCCCCGCCCGGGACGACCATTGTCAGGTCGGCCGCCACCAGATTGTTCCGGACCTGGGAGTCCTGGTTGACGTAGGCGGCGATGCCGGCGGGCATCTCGCCCGCGCTCAGTGAGCCGGTCACGAGGTTGTCCTCGGCGGTCCCGTTGTGCAGCTCGGCGACGATGCCGCCCACCTTCTCGGCGCTGTTCGCCGTGAGCTGCGCGCCGGTCACGGCGTTGCCCGTCAGGGTGGCGTCGGTGGCCACGACGGCGACGGCGCCGATCCAGCCGCCGGTGCTCGTCCCGGCGTCGGCCCGCACACCGGCGAGGGTGAGGTTCCTGACCGTGCCGCCGTCCAGCCGGCGGACCAGGCCCAGGCGATCGGCCTCGCGGTCCGCGGACGCCTCCCGTACGAACCGGATGTCGCTGATCGTGTGACCCGCGCCCTCCAACATGCCCGTGAAGGAGTTGATGCCGCCGAACTCGCCGCCGCCGAAGTCGATGTCGGCGGTCAGCCGGTAGGCCGCGCCGCCGTGACCGCGCGGGTCCCCGTTGATCGCGGCGGCGACGGTGCGCAGGTCGTCGGCCGAGTCGATCTGGTACGGGTCGCGGGGCGTGCCGGCGCCGTCGATCCCGGGCAGCGGCTGCGCCGCGTGGGCGGTGGGCGCTCCCGCTCCGAGGGCGAAGGCCAGCACGACGGCGAGCACGACGGCGAGCACGGTGGTGATGCCGAGGGTGTGGGTGCGTAACAGGACGTGGGAAGGCATGCGGCGAGTCCATCGATCTTCGATGAAGGACTTCCGGCCCGACGGTGAAGCCATGATGAACATCATGATCGGGGGTGTGGTGACCAGCCAGGCCCCTTGCGGGCCCTGTGCGGGGGCCGGTGATCGCCGGTGCCGTCGTGGACCTCTGCTCCACCGCCGTGACCCTGTCTCTTATAGACATCGGACGCTGCCGCC
>NZ_SMJZ01000155.1 GCF_004348345.1 Nonomuraea longispora | reverse complement strand
CTCTCGCCCCGGACGAGCCGCCCCTGGCCTCCTCGTCGCCGGCTGCGGGGTCGGGCGCTCTGGTGTTGTCGTTCTCGGGTGTGGGGGTGGGTGCTTCGGTGTTGTCGTTCGCGGGCGCGGGGCTGAGTCCTCCGGCGTTGTCGTCGCCGGGCACGGGATCATGAATTCCGGTGTTCTCGTCGCCGGGCGCCGGGCGGGGACCCGTGGCCGGTAGGGGGTCGGATCCGGTGTCCTCCTGGCCGGCTGTCCGGGTGAGATCTCTGGTGTCCTGACCGGCTGCGGGGTTGAGACCCGTGGCGGGTGCGGCGCCGGAGACGCCGCCGGGCTCCGTCGGGGGCGCTTCCGGCGCGGGACCGGCGTCGGCCGCGCGGTCGGGCCGCTCGCCGGGAGCGGCGCTGGAGCGACGAGGGCGCCGGCGGACGAGGTCGCGGGCGCGTCGGACGGAGATCACCTGGTCGAGCTTACGGTCGGGGCCACCTGCGCCGCGTCACACCAGGGGCGGATTCCGGCTGTCACTCCCAAGTATTCCGATTACATGATTACGCTCGCTGTGAGCGAACAGCAGCAAAGAAGGGAACAATCCGAGGCTCCGATGAATTGAGTCTGTTGTACTCAACCCTTTGGAGTTCGCATGAGTGAGAGCTTGATCCTTCCGGTCCTGCCGCTCGACGACGAGGTCGTCCTGCCGGGCATGGTGGTTCCGCTGGACCTGTCCGACTCCGACGTGCGCGCTGCCATAGACGCGGCCCGCGCATCCGGTGGCAACAAACCGCGGGTCCTCCTCGTTCCCCGCATAGACGGCCGCTACGGCGCCATCGGCGTGCAGGCGGTGGTCGAGCAGGTCGGGCGGCTGCCCGGCGGCGAGCCGGCCGCCGTGGTGCGCGGCGTCGACCGTGTCCGCGTGGGCACCGGCACGACGGGCCCCGGCGCGGCCCTGTGGGTCGAGGCCGACACGATCGACACCGTCGCCGCCGGCGAGCGCGCCCAGGAACTGGCCAGGGAGTACAAATCGCTGGCCACCACGATCCTGCAGAAGCGCGGCGCCTGGCAGGTGGTCGACCAGGTCAACCAGATCGACGACCCCTCGGTGCTGGCCGACAGCTCCGGCTACACCCCCTGGCTGAGCACGGCGCAGAAGGTCGAGCTGCTCGAGGCCGCCGATCCGGCCGACCGGCTGGCCAGGTTGGTCGAGTGGTCGCGCGAGCACCTCGCCGAGCTCGACGTCGCCGAGACGATCCGCAAGGACGTCCAGGAGGGCATGGAGAAGCAGCAGCGCGAGTTCCTGCTGCGCCAGCAGCTCGACGCGGTGCGCAAGGAGCTGAAGGAGCTCAACGGCGACTCCGAGACCGAGGAGGAGGACTACCGCGCCCGCGTCGAGGCGGCCGACCTGCCGGAGAAGGTGCGCGAGGCCGCGCTCAAGGAGGTCGACAAGCTGGAGCGGACCCCCGACCAGTCCCCGGAGACCGGATGGATCCGCACGTGGCTCGACACGATCCTCGACATCCCGTGGAACGACCGCACCGAGGACAACTACGACATCGTCGGCGCCAGGGCCGTGCTCGACGCCGACCACACGGGCCTGTCCGACGTGAAGGACCGCATCATCGAGCACCTGGCCGTGCGCAAGCGCCGCCAGGACAAGGGCCTCGGCGTGGTGGGCGGCCGCCGCAGCGGCGCCGTGCTGGCGCTGGCCGGTCCTCCCGGGGTCGGCAAGACCTCGCTGGGCGAGTCCGTGGCCCGGGCGATGGGCCGCAAGTTCGTCCGCGTCGCGCTCGGCGGCGTACGTGACGAGGCGGAGATCCGCGGCCACCGGCGCACCTACGTCGGCGCGTTGCCTGGCCGCGTCGCCCGAGCCATCCGCGAGGCCGGCTCGATGAACCCCGTCGTCCTGCTCGACGAGGTCGACAAGGTCGGCGCCGACTACCGCGGCGACCCCACGGCCGCCCTGCTGGAAGTGCTCGACCCGGCCCAGAACCACACGTTCCGCGACCACTACCTCGAGGTCGAGCTCGACCTGTCCGACGTGCTGTTCCTGGCCACGGCCAACGTCCTGGAGGCCATCCCCGGGCCGCTGCTCGACCGGATGGAGGTCGTCACCCTCGACGGCTACACCGAGGACGAGAAGGTCGCGATCGCCCGTGACCACCTGCTGCCCAGGCAGCTCGAACTGGCCGGGCTCACGGCCGAGGAGGTCACCGTCGACGACGCGGCGCTGCGCAGGCTGGCCGCCGAATACACCCGCGAGGCGGGCGTGCGCTCCCTGGAGCGGGCGGTCGCGAGGATCCTGCGCAAGGTGGCGGCCAGGGACGAGCTGCCGGTCACGGTCGGCGAGGACGACCTGGTGGGCTACATCGGGCGGCCGAAGTTCGTGCCGGAGTCGTCGCTGCCGGAGTCGCGCCAGCGCACCTCGGTGCCGGGCGTGGCCACCGGCCTGGCGGTCACCGGAGCCGGGGGCGACGTGCTCTACGTGGAGGCGTCGATGGCCGACCCGGAGACCGGCGAGACCGGGCTCACGCTGACCGGCCAGCTCGGCGACGTGATGAAGGAGTCGGCCAGGATCGCGCTGTCCTACCTCCGCTCGCACGGCGCGGAGCTGGAACTGCCGGTGACCGCGCTGAAGGACCGCTCGGTCCACGTGCACTTCCCCGCGGGCGCCGTACCGAAGGACGGCCCTTCGGCCGGTGTGACGCTGACGGCCGCGCTGGCCTCGCTGCTGTCGGGGCGGCTCGTCCGCGGCGACGTGGCCATGACCGGTGAGATCTCGCTGACCGGGCGGGTGCTGCCGATCGGCGGTGTCAAGCAGAAGCTGCTGGCCGCGCACCGCGCGGGCATCACGACGGTCCTCATCCCGGCCCGCAACGAGCCGGATTTGGACGACGTGCCCGAGGAGGTCCGCGACGAGCTGACCATCCACACGGTCAGCGACGTGCACGAGGTGCTGGACCTGGCGCTCACCTCCGCCCAGGTCCCCTCCTCCATGGCGGCCTGACCGCCGCGAAGTGCGTCGGACGACAGCGGCCCCGTGATCAGACACCTGATCACGGGGCCACTGCCGGTGAGGACTGGTCGTGCGGGCGGGCCACGACAAGGACGCGAACATCGTGGCCCTCGGCAAGCTGCTGCGGGGCCAGCGCGTCAAGAACTTCATCCAGCAGAAGTACGCCGGCTCGCTGATTCCCGCGTAATGATATTGAGAAACGCCTGAGGTGGCCGGGAATAACGGACGATCAATGCCTTTCCGGCGGCAAGTCATTTGTAAGCGGTGCGCAATCGGCCGGGCGTACTAAAACGGGGTCAGAAAAACCTCTCCCGAGGAGGCCCAAGTGCGATTCCTTGCGCGGATCATGCTCGGCGTCGCCGTCACCGTCCTGGTGGCGCTCATCGCTCCGGCCGCCGCGAACGCGACGGCGGGCAGCACGGCATCCGACACCCGCTCGTCCGACGTGAGCTGGGGATCTTATTACTCCACCGACCACAAGGCCAAGGCGTCCGGCCACGTGTCGGTCGACAAGAAGCGCGTCAAGCACTGGTACGTGAAGTGGGTTCCGGTGAAGAAGCGCGTGTGCTGGGAGGACCGTAAGGGCCACAAGCACTGCAAGTGGGTCGTGAAGAAAATCAAGAAGCACGTGTGGCAGTGGCGTTACGACCGCTCCCACACCGTGCACAGCACGCTCTCGAACCACAAATGGGCGGGCCGCAACAAGTGTGCGTGGGAAACGTTCAAGGTCGTGCGTGAGAACGGTTCCTCGTACGTCGAGCAGTTCCGCAACTGCGGCAGGCACCCGAGGCACTTCGCCTTCCACGCCGAGGACGCCGTCCGCATCCACGTGGACGTGAGCAGGGGCAACCGCCACCACCCGACCGGCCACCACAGCGGCTGGCGGAACATCTTCCACGCGGCCGCCTGACGCGCCGCCCACGAGCCGCGGCCTCGACGACGAGGCCGCGGTTTGGCCGGCCTGGAGAACCTCGCGAGCCGGGTTCTGGCGCGGTGGCCGAGCAACCGAATACTGTTCTGTTCATGTATCCGGGAGCCATCGCAGCAGCCAACCCAGACAAGCCCGCTGTGATCATGGCGGGCTCCGGGAAGGTCGTCACCTACCGCGAACTGGACGAGGAGTCGAACCGGCTGACCCACCTGTTCCGCGCGGCGGGACTGCGGCCGGGCGACCACATCGCCTTCATGCTCGCCAACCATCCGCTCTTCCTGGCCGTCGCCTGGGCCGCGCACCGCTCGGGCCTCTACTACACGCCGGTCAGTTCGCGACTGCAGGCCGACGAGCTGGCCTACATCGTCGGCAACTGCGGCGCCCGGGTGTTCATCTCGAGCGCCGACCTGGCCGGCGTCGCCACCTCCACAACCGACACCACGCCGGAGGTCGAACTGCGGCTCATGCTGGACGGCGTGGCGGAGGGCTTCGCGTCGTACGAGGCGGCGGTCGCCGGGCAGCCGGTCACCCCCATCGCCGACGAGTGTCTCGGGGCGGACATGCTCTACTCCTCCGGCACCACCGGGCGGCCCAAGGGCGTCAAGCCGGCGTCCTCGCACGGCGCGCTCACCGAGCCCGGGATGTTGTTCAAGCTCATCGAGGCCCTGTTCGCGCCGTCGTCCGACAGCGTCTACCTCTCGCCGGCGCCGCTCTACCATGCCGCGCCGCTGCGTTACTGCCTGACGTTCCAGCGGCTCGGGGCGACGGTGGTGGTGATGGAGCGCTTCGACCCGGAGCGGTATCTGGCGCTGGTGGAGAGGTACGGGGTGACGCACTCGCAGCTTGTGCCGACGATGTTCATCAAGATGCTCAAGCTGCCGCCGGAAACCCGGGCAAAATACGATATTTCCTCGCTCAAGTATGCGATCCACGCCGCTGCCCCCTGCCCGGTCCCCGTCAAGGAGAAGATGATCGACTGGTGGGGCCCGATCATCCACGAGTACTACGCCGGCACCGAGGGCAACGGCTTCGTCTATGTCGGCTCCGAGGACTGGCTGCGCCACAAGGGGACGGTCGGTCGCTCCCTGCTCGGCATCGTGCACATCTGCGACGAGAACGGCGACGACCTGCCGCCGGGCGAGCACGGCACGATCTTCTTCGAGAACGGCGGCCGCTTCGAGTACCACGGCGACCCCGGCAGGACCCGCTCGGCCCAGGACCCGCGGGGGAGGGGCTGGACGACCCTGGGGGACATCGGCTACCTGGACGATGACGGTTTCCTCCACCTCACCGACCGCCGCTCGTACATGATCATCTCGGGCGGGGTGAACATCTACCCGCAGGAGGCCGAGAACATGTTGTCGGTGCATCCGAAGGTCGCCGACGTGGCGGTGATCGGGGTGCCGGACGAGGAGATGGGGGAGCGGGTCAAAGCCGTGGTCGAGCCCGCGTCCATGGAGGAGGCCGGGCCCCGGCTGGAGGCGGAACTGATCGCGTACTGCCGCGAGCACCTCGCCCACTACAAGTGCCCGAGGTCGGTCGACTTCCGGGAGCACCTTCCCCGTCATCCGACGGGCAAGCTCTACAAACGCCTGCTGCGCGACGAGTACTGGCCGGCGCGAACGTAAAAGTCAGGTCACAGCTGCCCGGCACGAGCGGCGGCTCCCGCAGTGCCGGGGCACCGTCCCGCAGATAATTCTCCACCACGATCTCGCTCCATGCGACCGGCCCTTGACCAGCGGTGATAAACCACATGTCAACGGCCTCCTGTCATCGCCGATCACGGCCTTAAACAGCTCTTACGCGCGGCTTGGCACTCTGGAGTCATCGGGACTTGAGGGAGATGACAGATGGACGCGAACGAGCCTCGCGAGCAGAGCTCCGGCGGGTGGAGCCAGTTCGGCGCCACCCCGCCGTCCGCCGGGGGCTTTCCCCGCCGGGAAACGCAAAGAATGGAGCAGCCGGCTCCGCCCCCGCCCGCGCCACCGAAGAAGCCCGGGTTCTCCGCCGGCAGGAAGGCGATCGCCGGGCTGGCCCTGGCCGCGGTGGCCGTCGGCGGCGGTGTCGTGGGTGCCACCGTGGCCACCTCGTTCCAGCCTGAGCCGGTCGCCGAGACCGGCACGCCGAGCCCCGTCTTCAAGTCCGCCGCCGATCCGATGACCGTCGCCGACGTCGCGGCCAAGGTACAGCCGACCGTGGTGATGATCAAGGGCCAGACCCGTGAGGGCTCGGGGGTCGTGCTGTCGGAGGACGGCCTCATCCTCACCAACAACCACGTGGTGGAGCCCGGCGGCGGCCAGATGACCGTCAAGTTCAGCGACGGCAAGACGGCCAAGGCCACCGCCGTCGGCACCGACCCCGCCACCGACCTCGCGGTCATCCGCGCGGAAGGCGTCTCGGGGCTGCCCAAGGCCACGCTCGGCGACAGCGACAAGCTCAAGGTGGGCGACGCCGTGCTCGCCATCGGCAGCCCTCTCGGCCTGGCCGGATCGGTCACGGCGGGCATCGTCAGCGCGCTGGACCGTACGCTGACCACCGGCGACGAGCCGCGCCAGCAGCTTCCGCCGGCCTGGCCCCAGCAGGGTCAGGAGAGCAGCGGCACCACGATCGGCGGGGCGATCCAGACCGACGCCTCGATCAACCCGGGCAACTCCGGCGGCGCGCTGGTGAACGCCGCGGGCGAACTGGTCGGCATCAACACCGCGATCGCCTCCGACGCGGCCGGCGGCGGCGTCGGCTTCGCCATCCCGGTCAACACCGCCAAGCAGGTGTCCGAGCAACTCATCAGCAGCGGCAAGGTCACCCACGCCTTCCTCGGCGTGAGCGTCACCGACGCCACCGGCGACGTGCCGGGCGCCCTGGTCAGGCAGGTCACCGCGGGCAGCCCGGCGGAGAAGGCCGGGCTGCAGGAGGGGGACCTCATCACCAAGATCGCCGGCAAGTCGGTTGACGGCGGAGATACTGTGGTGGGACAGGTCAGAGGTTTCAAACCCGGCCAAGAGGTCAAGATCACATATATGAGGGACGGGAAGGCCGGCGAGGCCACCGTGACCCTCGAAGAGAAGAAATAACAGGACCCCCTCATGGACGGGTGTGCCGTTGAGATCGCTGCGGACTCGGCGGCACACCCCCCATGATCAGGAGAAACGGCGGCCCTCGTCGCGGCGGTAGGCCCATCCTGCGGCCACCGCCGCCACCACGGTCCACACGGCGAGCATGACCACCGAGACCACGTCGGGGCTGGTGCCCGCCGTCACCGCCCACAACAGCTCGGCCGCGCCCCTCGTGGGCGTGTATGGCGAGACGACCGCGATGAAGTCGGGCAGGTGGGCCGGTGGCAGCAGCAGCCCGCCGAGGATCGCGAGCGGGAAGAACAGCAGCTGTGACACCGCGACGACGGCCTTCGACGTCAGCACGTAGCCGAGGAACAACCCCATCAGCATGAACGGGATCCCGCAGACGACCAGCGCGCCCAGCCCGGCCAGCAGCCTGAGCGGCGTGATCGTCGCCTCCGTGAGGAGCGCCGCCACCAGCAGTACGGGCACCACCGATGCCAGCATGACGGCCAGCGTCGACACCATCCGCCCGGTGAAGCGGGGGAACGGGCCCGCGGGAAGCGTGCGCAGGTAGGGGTTCCACGGCTGCTCGCGCTCCATGGCGACGGCGATGCTGAGCCCGATGAGCGCGCCCGAGGTCGCGCCGAAGAACATCATCGACGCCGACGCCATCGTGGCCGCCTGCGCGTGGTCGCCCGCCATCGGCACCACGAACACCACCATCGAGAGGGACGGGAACAGCGCGCTGGCCAGAAGCCCGATGGGCACCCTGATCTGCTCGATCATGAGATAGCGGGTGTGCGCGACGACCAGGCTAGACATGCGCGGCCTCCTTCGAGGTGATGGCGAGGAACGCCTCTTCGAGCGTGGTGGGCTTGATCTCGAGGCCGGTGAACGGCGTGCCGCCCGTCACGAGCTCGACGACCAGCCGGTCGGGATCGGTGGTCACCAGGCTGATCCGGCCGTCGCCGGCGCGCTCGGCGCCGAGCACGCCCGGTAGCCCCTCCGGGTCGGGCAGGTCGGCGGTGAACGAGACGCGCCGCACTCCCACGATGCCGCGTACGGACTCCATCGTGTCGTCGGCCAGCACGCGCCCGTGGCCCACGACGACGACCCGCCTGGCCAGCGCCTCGATCTCCTCGATGTAGTGGCTGGTGACGAGCACGGTGCCGCCCTCCTCGTGGAAGGACGCGATGCCGTCCCACAGGGAGCGCCTGGACTCGACGTCGAGCCCGGTCGTCGGCTCGTCGAGGAAGACCAGCTCGGGGTTGCCGGTGAAGGCCAGCGCCACGGCCAGGCGTCGCTTCTGGCCGCCGGACAGGCCGCCTACCTGCCGCTTGATGAGGTCGCTCAGGCCGAAGCGGGCCAGCAGCTCGTCCTTGTCGCACGGCTCGGGGAAGTGCGCCGAGACGAAGTCGATGATCTCACCGACGCGTAACGTCTCGGGCAGCCCGGTCTCCTGCGGGGTCATGCCGATGCGGCGCCGCATGGCCGGGTCCTGCGGCGAGCCGCCGAACAGCGTGACCGTGCCGGAGGTCGGGCGGCGCAGTCCCACGAACAGGTTGATGAGGGTGGACTTGCCCGCGCCGTTGGGGCCGAGCAGCCCGACGATCTCGCCTGCGCGGATGTCGAGCGTGACGCGGTCGAGAGCGAGCGCGTCTCCGTAGCGGCGGGTGATCTCGGCCGCTCGGGCGATGACGGTCATGTGACGCCTCCGGCGTTGTCGAGCCCCGCGTTGTCGAGCAGGGCTCGGATCTGCTTGGTGTATTCCTCGAAGGCCAGCCGCCCGCGCCTGGTGAGTGCCACGAACGTGACGGGCGTACGGCCCTTGTGGGTCTTGGTGATCCGCACGTATCCGGCCTCCTCCAACTTGGTCAGGTGCACCGACAGGTTGCCGGCGGTCATGCCGAGCAGTTCCTTCATGGAGCCGAAGGCCATCTCGTCACCTTCGGCGAGCACGTTGAGCGTGGCGACGACCCGCAGTCTCGCCTGCGCGTGGATCACCGGGTCGAGATCGGGGGGCGTCTTGTCCGTGCTCACGCCGGGCGCCTCCGCAGCCACACCCCGGCCACGACGAAGCCGCCTCCCAGCAGCACGGCCGTCAGCAGCGCGTGCCAGCCGGCGCCGAGCAGCACGCCCACCGCGTCGACGGCGGCGACCCAGGCCCCGATGAAGAACATCGGCCAGTTGAGCCAGAGCGCGCCGCCGGCCATGTGCAGCACGCCCACCACCAGCAGCGACGTGCCCGCCCAGAGCAGGCCGGTCTCGTCGGGCGGCAGCAGGGGGCCCATCCGGAGGCAGATGACGACCATGAGGATCATGCCGGCCATCCACGCGTAGCCGTACATCGCGCCGCGGGCCGTGCTGTCGCCCCGGACGAGGTTGTTCATCCGCACGATGCCGAACGCGGCGATCGCGGCTGCCACGAGTTGCGCGCACATCAGCACCGTCAGCGCCTGCATCTGAGAGATCGGCGCATACGACCGGTCGTCCAGCCCGTAGTGCAGGAAGAAGGCGGTGAAGCCGAGCAGCCAGGCCACGCCCCAGGGTGTGTAGAGCAGCAGCGGGTCGCCGTAGAGCCATTTCGTGGTGGCGGCGCGCTGCTCCTCCATGACGCGGAGCATCTCCTCGGGATCCGCCGTCCGGTCGTCGTCTACCACTGCAAACTCCTCGCTATCGCAAACTGGTTTGTATCGTAAACCAGATTGCGCCGCCAACACAATGCCGCCAGGCGAGGTTCCGCGTGGTGCGGTCTAACGCCTGGTCAGGACCTCGGACTCCCACAGGTCCCGGTAGTAGCCGGGCGCGGAGACGAGCTCCTCATGGCGGCCGCGCTGGGCGACGCGGCCCTCGTCGAGCACGACGATCTCGTCGACCGTCTCCAGCCCCTTGAGCCGGTGCGTCACGAGCAGCGTGGTGCGGTCCCTGGTCACGTCGAGCAGGTCCGCCATGAGCCGGTCGGCCGTCTCCTCGTCGAGCGCCTCCGCGGGCTCGTCGAGCAGCAGCACAGGAGGGTCGTACAGCAACGCCCTGGCCAGGGCCAGCCGCTGCAGCTGCCCGCCGGACACGGTCCTGCCGTCCTCGCCCAGCTCGGTGTCCCAGCCGGTGCGCTCCACCCACGTGTCGAGCCTGGCATCGCGTACGGCGCGCCATAGCTCCTCGTCGTTCGCCTCCGGGCCCGCCAGGCGCAGGTTGTCGCGGAGGGCGGCACGGAAGATGTAGGGGTCCTGGGTGAGGCCCGTCATCAACGTCCGCACGTCGTCACCGGAGAGCTCACGGATGTCGGTGCCGTTCACCGTGACCGTGCCCGACTCCGGCTCCACCAGGCGCATCAGGGCGGCCAGCAGCGTACTCTTCCCCGCCCCGCTCGGGCCGACGACGGCGACCCGCCTGCCGGGCGTGAGCCGCAGCGACACGCCGTCCAGCGCCGGCCGGCCGCCGTCCACCGGCTCACCGGGCCCCTCGGGGCCGGCGGAGGTGGCCGGGTCACCCGCCGGGAACGCCTCCCTGGCGGCGTGGCGTACCACCAGGTCGTCGATCTCGACGGTCAGGGGGCCTCGGGGCCGTGGCGCGGGCTCGGCCGGCTCGCCCACCGCGGGCGCGGCGGAGCCGACCTCGCGCAGCCGCCGCAGCGCCGCCGTGATGCCCGCCATACGCTCGCCCGCCGCGGCCAGGGGCAGCACCGGCTCGAAGGCCACCAGGGACGTCAGCGCCAGCACGGCCGTCCCGACCGAGCCGGCTCCCGCCCCCTGGGCGAGCAGGACGACGGCCGCCACCGTCAGCCCCTGCACCAGGATGCCTCCGGCCAGGGCGGCGGCGTGGACGCGGGCCTGGCGGCGTTCGAGTGCGGCCAGCGACTCGTCCGCGGCCAGAGCCCGGTCCAGGGCGGCGTCGTCGGCGCCGTACGCGGCCAGGTCCGCGGCGCCGTGCACGAGGTCCGCCACCCGGCCCGCCAGCGCCGCCCGCGCCGGGGCGATTCTGGCCGACCAGCGGCGGGCTGCGGCCGCCGTGCCCACGGGCAGGGCGACCCCGGCCAGTACCAGGCCCGCCACCAGCACCAGAGCCGCCACCGGCAGGATCGTCAGCCCAATGACCACGGCGGCCAGCCCGGCCATCGCCGCCGCGGCGGCCGGGAGCATGCAGCGGACCAGCAGGTCCTGTACGGCCTCGGTGTCGTCGACCATGCGGCTGAGCAGGTCGGCGCCGCCGTGACGGGGGCGCTGGGGCGGGATGAGCGCCTGGTAGAGGCGCTCACGGGTGCCCGCCTGGGCGCGGAGCGCGACGTCGTGCCCGGTGAGCCGTTCGGCGTAGCGGAAGACGCCCTTGCCGGTGGCGAACGCCCTGGTCGCCACGATCGCCACACTCAGCGCGGCCAGCGGCGGCTGCTCGGCTGCCCTGGTGATCAGCCACGCGGCGGCGGCGATCAGCCCAAGCCCCGCCAGGTCGGCCGCCGACCCGGCCAGCACGGCCCAGACGAGTCGCGTCCCCATGCGCCGGTTCATCGTCCGCCCTCCTTGCCGTCCGCCACCTGCCGGCCGCTCCGGGCGTGCCCGGCCGTCTCGTCCCGCGCCGGCGCACCGACCGGGCCCGCGCCTCCTGGGGAGCCGCCTGGCGGGCCGGTCTCCACCCGGTCCGCCGTCGTGGCGGGGCGGGTGGTGTCGGAGACGACGCGGCCCTCGTGGAGGCGCACCACCCGGTCGGCGAGGTCGATCATCGCGGGCCGGTGCGCGACGATGACGGCCGTACGGCCCCGGGCCAGGTCCCCGGTCGCCGCCACCACGGCGGCCTCGCTCCGCCCGTCCAGGCGGGCTGTGGGCTCGTCGAGCAGCAGCACCGAGGCCTCGGGGCGGCAGAAGGCCCGCGCCAGCGCGATCCGCTGACGCTGGCCCGCCGAGAACCCGGCCCCGCCCTCGCCGACCACGGTGTCGAACCCCCGGGGCAGGCCGGCCACGAAGCCGGCGTACGCGGCGTCGGCCGCCCGGCGGACCTCCTCCAGGGAGGCCGACGGCGCGCCGAGCCGGATGTTGCCCGCCACCGTCGTGGCGAACAGGTGCGGCCGCTGCGCCACGAACGCGAGCCGCGCCCGCCAGCTCGCCGGGTCGAGGTCGCGCAGGTCCGTGCCGTCGATGAGCACCCGCCCCTCGGATGGTTGGACGAAGCCGAGGACGAGGTGGAGCAGCGTGCTCTTGCCCCCGCCGCTCTCGCCGACCAGGGCGACCCGTTCGCGCGGGCCGATGGTGAGGGAGACGTCGTCCAGCGCGGCGGCGTCCCGGCCCGGGTAGCGCACGGTCACGCCCTCCAGCCGGATCTCAGGGGCTCCCGCGGGCGCGGGAGCGGGCGTCCCCGCCGGTACGGCGGCCGGGCGGCGTACGGGCTCGTCCTGGTCCGCGGCGGAACGGTCGAGCACGGCGAAGGCCGCGTCGGCGGCGGCCACCCCTTCCATGGACGCGTGGAAGCGCGTCCCCATCGCCCGCAGCGGCAGGTACGCCTCCGGCGCCAGCAGCAGCACCAGCAGCGCGGTCGTCAGGTCCAGGGAGCCGCCGAGCAGCCGCAGTCCGATCGGCACCGCCACCAGCGCCAGCGACAGCGACGCGCACAACTCCAGGACCAGCGACGACAGGAACGCCACCCGCAACGTCCGCATGGTGGCGCTCCGGTGGGCGTCGGCGACCTGCTGGATGACGCCCGCCTGGTAGCGGGCCCGCCCGAACGCCCGGAGGGTGGGCAGCCCGCGCACCACGTCGAGGAAGTGCCCGCCGAGCCGCGACAGCGCGAGGTACTGGCGTTCGGTGACGGCCTTGGTCGTCATGCCCACCAGCGCCCCGAAGACGGGGATCAGCGGCAGCGTGACGAGCACGATGACGGCGCTGGCGAGGTCGGCGGCGAACAACCGGACCAGCACGGCCACGGGCACGACCGCGGCGACCGCGATGGCGGGCAGGTAGCCGGTCAGGTAGGCGTCGAGCCCGTCGAGGCCGCGCCCGGCGAGCGTGACGAGCTCGCCGGAGCGGTGCGCGGCAAGCCTCTCCGGCCCCAGTTCGCGCAGGCGGGCGAGCAGCCGGTGGCGCAGCGCCGACTTGACGCCGGTCGCGGTGCGCCCGGCGAAGACACCCTGCGTCCAGGCGAGGAGCGCGCGTACGCACACCACCGCCGCGAGCGCGGCCAGCGCGGCGGCGGCGAACCTGCCGGACAGCACCCCGGCGAGCAGTTCGGCCTGCACCAGCACGAGCAGTCCCGCCAGCACGGCCGCGGCCATGGTGACGGCGAGGTGGCGGCGGACCGAGCGTTCGGCCCGCATGAGTCGCAGGAGATCCTTGTGCACGTGTCCTCAGAAGAACGACGGGAACCGGAAGGCGTCCTTACCAGGATGGAAAGTCCGCCATACCCATATTTGCGCGCCGAGGATGATGGGTGCGAACGGCAGCACCATGACACTGAGCACATTCAGCGTGGCAGGGGGTGCGCTGCGCCCCAGCAGGTACGGCATCGCGCCCACCAGCACCCCCACCAGCACCCCCACCGCGGGGATCGCGGCGACCAGCCCCGCCGCGAGCAGCGCCAGGCCCGACCGCGTGGCGCCGAACCCGCCCGGCGTGCGCCAGGCCAGGAACGTCCATCCGTGCAGGGCGAACAGCAGCGTCATCACCACGCCCAGCAGCACGCCGAGCGGGTGGACGGGCGGCGACGCGAACCCGGTGGCCGCGGGTAGACCCCGAACATTGTCCCGGCGCCCGCCACCAGCCACACCTCGTTGGCCAGCACGTACGGCGCCACGGCGGCCACCACCAGCGGTGCCAGCCCCAGCGTGAGCGCGACGAAGTCGTCGGAGGGCGGGTAGGCACGCCACAGCAGTGACCACATGAGCACCGTGATCGGCAGGCCGGCGAACATCAGGACACCGAGCCGCCGGCCCGCGGAGGCGGTCAGCTCGGCCTGGTAGCCGGAGGCGATCTCGGCCACCTCCCCGAACTCGGCCACCGCGACCCGCTCCGCCTCCGCCCGCTCCAGGCCCTCGGCCTCCAGCGCGTCGGCGGTGTCGGTCAGGCTGTCGCGCGCTTCGACGACCATGTCGATCCGCGACTGGCTCAGCCCGTACGAACGGTTCTGGCGGGAACGGCTCGCCACCCTCACGACCGTGCTCGACGAGATGGAGGACGACGATGACCCGCGACACGACGGCTGACGACCCTTGCGCGATCAAGGTCGACCAGTTCATCGCCCACCCGCCCGCGAAGGTCTGGCGGGCGCTCACCGAGCCGGAGCTGGTCGCCCGCCGGCTCATGCCCAACGACTTCAAGCCGGAGGCCGGGCACCGGTTCACGTTCACCACGGCCCCCAAGAAGCAGGTCGGGTTCGACGGCGTCGTCCACTGCCAGGTGCTGGAGATCCAGGAGCAGCGGCTGCTGAAGCTCAGCTGGAGCGACGGCGGACGCGCCGACTGGACGGTCACCTGGCGCTCGTGCCCGAGGGCAGGGGCACCCGGCTGTTCATCCACCACGAGGGCTTCGACCCTGACGACGAGCTGCGGCAGCTGTCACGCCGGATCATGGGCGGCGGCTGGCGCAACGCCATCCTGCGCACCATCGCCGCCGTCGTGGACGAGCTCTGAGCGCCGTCCCTACGGCCACCAGCGGTGGCCGGCCAGGCGACGCATCTCCACGGCGGCGGAGGCGAAGTCGGCGGAGGTGACGTGGTCGTCAGGGGACAGTCCGGCGTAGAGGGCGGCGAGGTGGTCCGGCGTCGCGGCGGGGTCTGCCGCGTGCGGCCCGCGGCGCATGGTGTGCTCGTCGGCCAGCGCGCGGCGGCGGGAGAACCAGCGCACCATCGGCCGGCGCAGGCTCACCCGCACGCCGCGCGGAGTGAGCGAGAACACGCAGTCCTCCACCCGCACTCCGGACGGATGGGCCAGGCCGGCGAACCGGCACGCCGACAGGTCCAGCCCCGACAGCGCCAGGTCGGCGGCCTCGACCCGGCGCAGCGAGGTGAGCGTGGACCTGCCCTTGCCCGTCACGACGGCGGGGCCACGCAGCACCGCGCCCTCCAGGTCGGCCTGCGAGTCGGTCAGCCGCAACGTCGTCGGGCCCGACACCGCCACCCCGCGCAGGTCCACGCCGCACCGGGCGACGACCACGTCGAGCAGGCCGTCGGCGCGGGCCCTGGCCGCCGAGAGCCGGCCGGTGGCCGACAGGTACGCGTCCCCCGCGAAGTGGGCGGCGTCGAAGCCGGCGTTCCCCATGACCTTGCGGAACGACAGCGTACGGCCGAAGCGGGTGCCCCTGAAGGCGGCTCCGCCGCAGAGGCGGGCGCCGTCGAAGGCGGCGTACCCGTCGAACCTGGCCCGTTCGCACGACAGCCCGTGGCCGAACACGGCCTGGCTGAACAGCGCGTCGCGGGACATCAGCGCCCGGTCGAGCGAGACGTGCCCGCGCACGGTGACGCCGTGGAAGGAGAACTCGCGGGCGAACCGGGCGCCGGCCAGCGACACGTTGCCCTCGAACCGGGCGCCGAAGAACGAGGCCAGCCGGTCGAACCTGGCGTCGTCGAGCGACACGTCGCCGGTGAACGTCACGCCCGGCAGCCGGATGTCGCCGGTGAAGCGGGCCCGGTCGAACCGTGCCCGGCCGGGCCTGCCGCCCGCGGCCTCGATGACCCGGGACATCAGGTCGCCGTTGACGGTGGTGCCGCGCAGGTCGAGCAGGCGGCCGGGGCGCAGCGCGGCGAGCGCTTCCGAGAGGTGGTCGGGAGGGAGGTGGGCGAGGCAGTGGCCGGCCGGGCGGACGGCGACCCCGGTGCAGCCGGCGGAATGCGCGCAGGTGACCCAGTCCATGCCGTGGTCATACCCGCGGCGGCCCAATGTCAAGATTGGATGATTTAATGTTCTATCCACTTTTGTGTGAAAAAATGCGGTCTAAATTACCTCTATTGTGCCAGGCATGCGCGCTTTATCCCGAGCATCCCTCACCGCCTTGATCGCGGCGGCCCTCCCCACGTCCCTGCCCGTGGTTCTGCCCGTGGTTCTGCCCGTGGTTCTGCCCGTGGTTTTGTCCGTGGCTCTCCTCACCACGCCGGCTCAGGCCGAGCCGCCCGCCCCCTGTGCCACCACCGCCACGCACCGGATCTCCCAGGTGCAGGGCGAGGGCGACGCCACCCCGCTGGCCGGCCAGACCGTGCGGGTCGAGGGCGTCGTCACCGGTGACTTCCAGCGGACCGACCAGCTCGGCGGCTTCTTCCTCCAGGATCCCCGCCCGGACGCCGACCCGCGGACCTCCGAAGGGCTGTTCGCGTACGCGGGGGAGGCGGTCAAGGACGTCGAACCCGGCGACCGGGTTCTCGTCACCGGCCGGGCCACCGAGTTCAACGGGTGGACGGAGCTGTCGCCGGTCACCGCCGTGGACGTGTGCGGCACGGGACGCGTGGCTGCGCGGCCGTACCTGCTGCCCTCCGGCGGGCTGGAGCCCGTCGAGAACATGCTGCTGACGTTCCCGCAGCCGCTCACCGTCACCGAGCACTACAATTCGGGCCGCTACGGCGAGGTCACACTCTCCTCCCAGGGCCGGCTCTTCCAGCCGACCGACCGGCGCGGCGTGGTCCCGGCGGCGAACGCCCGCCGGTCGCTGCTCGTCGACGACGGCTCCACCAGGGAGAACCCGGCCACGCTGCCGCCCGTCGTACGGGCCGGCGACGTGGCGAGCGGGCTCACGGGCGTGCTCGGGTACGGCTTCGGCGCGTACCGGTTGCAGCCCACGAAGCCGGTCGCGTACAGAAGCGCCAACCCGCGCCCGCGCAGACCCTCACCGGTGGCCGGGAACGTGAAGGTGGCCTCGTTCAACACCCTCAACTGGTTCACCACGCTCGGCTCGCGCGGCGCCGGCGACGCCGAGGAGCAGCGGCGTCAGCTCGCCAAGCTGGTGGCCGCGCTCAAGGGCGTGAACGCCGACGCGGTCGCGCTCATGGAGGTCGAGAACAACGGCCGGACCGCGCTGCAGGCGCTCGTGGACGCCGTCAACGCCGAGGTCGGAGCGGGCACGTACGCCGCGCTCACGCACCCCCACCCGGGCACCGACGCCATCCAGGTGGGCCTGATCTACAAGCCCGCCAGGCTGACCCCGGTGGGGGAGACCAGGGCGTCGCAGGACGCGGTGTTCAGCCGGCCGCCGCTGATCCAGACGTTCCGCGGGAAGGGCGGTGGCCGGCCGTTCACGCTGGTGGTCAACCACCTCAAGTCGAAGGGCAGCTGCCCCTCCAGCGGCCCCGACGCCGACCAGGGTGACGGTCAGGGCTGCTGGAACGCCACCCGCGTCGCCCAGGCCGAGGCGCTGCTCGGCATCGTCGCGGACCTGCCGGGACCGATCGTGCTCGGCGACCTCAACGCCTACGGCGAGGAGGACCCGATCAGGACCCTTGAGAGGGGCGGTCTGGCCAGCGTGACCAAGAGGTTCGTCCCCGCGCCGCAGCGCTACAGCTACGTCTTCGACGGGCTCGCGGGCGAACTGGACCACGTGCTCGTCGGCAGGGAACTGCGGGGGCGCGTGACAGGCGCGACCATCTGGCACGTCAACGCCGACGAGCCGCGCATCCGCGACTACAACACCGAGTTCAACCCGCCGGACCTCTACCGGCCTGACGCCTACCGCTCCTCCGACCACGACCCGGTGATCGCAGGGCTGACCCTGCCCGGCGGAAGGTAGACAGTGGAAAGGGGACAGTCGTCAGTAGGATCCCCTTCCGTTGAGATCACGACTCATCACACAGCTGGAAAGGGGGACGGGACAAGGGCCTGATGCCGCCCGGAGCCCCTGGCGAGGCCGTATGATCGCGGTCGCCGGTCCGCACACGGTGCCCCTCGGCCGGTTGGGGCGCCGGGCCGAGCAGCCCGCCTTCAACCACATCTGGGACCGGGCGGGCAAGGAGATCGAACGGGTCATGCTGCCTCTCACCGTGGTGGAGTTCGCTCTGGCGTAGGGCCGGAATCACCGGGCAGGGTATTGAGTTCTAACGGTCACAGACGTAGCGACGAACGAGGAGCCTCTTGTGGCGACCATCGAAGTGACAGAGAAGACCTTCAACGACATCGCCGACAAGGGGATCGTCCTGCTCGACTTCTGGGCCGAATGGTGCCCGCCCTGCAAGAAGTTCGGGCCGATCTTCGAGAAGGCGTCGGAGAAGCACGAGGACATCACGTTCGGGAAGATCGACACTGATGCGGAGCAGGGGCTGGCGCAGGGTTTCGACATCACCTCGATCCCCACGCTGATGGCCATCCGCGACGGCATCGTGGTCTTCGCCCAGGCGGGCGCCATCCCGGCCCCCGCGCTGGAAGACCTGATCAGGCAGGTTCGGGCGCTCGACATGGACGCCATCAGGGCGGAGCTCAACGAGGAGCTGAAGAACGCCCAGAAGAACTGACCCTGGCGAGCCCCGCCGCTCACGGCGGGGCTCTCGCGTGATCGCCCTCAGGGCTTGCGGCCGACTCCCACGTACCCGAACGTGATGCCCTTGCCCGGGTCGCCCGGATCGTCCGTGCGCCAGTCGTACGGGTGCACCAGACCGGGCTCGGCCAGCTCGTACCCGTCGAAGAAGCGCTCGATCTCCTCCCGGGTGCGCAAGTTCAGCGCGGCCGTGGCCTTGCGGTATACCTCCAGGGCCTGCTGGGTGATGTCGGGCCTGGGGTCCACGGCGTGGCTGATGACCAGGTGGCTGCCGGGCGCGCTGGCGTCCCGCAGCCTCGTCACCACCCGGTGGGCGAGGTCGTCGGGGACGAAGTGCAGCACGGTCAGCATCAGGAACGCCACCGGGCGGTCGAAGTCCACCAGGCCGTCCAGCCTGTCCAGCAGCGCGTCGGGCTCGCGTACGTCCGCCTGGAGGAAGTCCACGTTGTCGCGGCGGGCCAGCAGCGCCCTGCCGTGCACGCACACCACGGCGTCGTAGTCGACGTACACGACACGCGCCTCCGTGGCGATCTCGTGCGTGTTGCCCTGGGTCGGCAGGCCGGCTCCGAGGTCGACGATCTGGCGCGCGCCCTCGTCCACGAGATGGCGTACGGCGCGGCGCAGGAACGCCCGGTTCGACCGGGCGGCCTCCTTGGTGTGGGGGAAGGTCTTGAGGATCTGCTCCGCCGCTGCACGGTCGGCCGCGAAATTGTCCTTGCCGTCGAGAAAGTAGTCATACATTCGCGCGACGTTAGGGACGTTGGGGTCGACCCCCTCGGGGGCATCATCCACGTTTTTCTCCCGATAATTCGCCCTGTTTGCGGCGATCATAGCGGGGTAAACCGCCAAAATCTCCAGAAAAGGTGATGACGGAGAGCGCCATTGAGGCGCACATCACGTTCTGTGACCTGCGTGGCCGCGTGGTGAACAGCGGAAGGCCCGGCCGCCCCGCACGAGGACGAACCGGGCCGTACGTGTCCGGACCCGGAAGGGAGGGACACAGGTTCAGAGGGGTCAGCCGCGGTAGAGCTCGGCCACCTGGAAGGCGAGGTCGAGCGACTGGCCGCGGTTGAGCCGCGGGTCGCAGGCCGTCTCGTAGCGGGTGGCGAGGTCGGTCTCGCCGATCTCGTGGCCCCCGCCCACGCACTCGGTCACGTCGTCGCCGGTGAACTCGATGTGAATGCCGCCGGGGTGCGTGCCGAGCGACCTGTGCACCTCGAAGAAACCGGCCACCTCGTCGAGCACGTCGTCGACCCGCCGCGTCTTGTGGCCGCTCGGCGCCTCGAACGTGTTGCCGTGCATCGGGTCGCAGATCCAGGCCACCCTGGCACCGGTCGCGCTGACCTCCTTGACCAGCGCGGGCAGCGTATCGCGGATCTTGGAGGCGCCCATCCGGGTGATGAACGTGAGCCGGCCCGCCTCGTTGCCGGGGTTGAGCTTCTCCACCAGCGAGACCGCCTCCTCGGGCGTCGTCGAGGGGCCGAGCTTCACGCCGATCGGGTTGCGGATGCACGAGAAGAAGTCGACGTGCGCGCCGTCGAGCTGGCGGGTGCGCTCGCCGATCCAGACCATGTGCGCCGAGACGTCGTAGGGCAGCCCGGTGCGGGAGTCGATGCGGGTCAGGGCGCGGTCGTAGTCGAGGATGAGTGCCTCGTGCGAGGAGTAGAACTCCACCGTGTGGAACTCCTCGGGATCGGCCCCGCAGGCCCGCATGAACGCCAGCGCCTGGTCGATCTCCCTGGCCAGCTTCTCGTAGCGGCGCCCGGCCGGGGACTCGGCGACGAAGTCCTGGTTCCAGGCGTGCACCTGGCGCAGGTCGGCGTAGCCGCCCTTGGTGAAGGCGCGCGCGAGATTGAGCGTCACCGCCGAGGAGTGGTAGGCCTTGAGCAGTCGCCACGGGTCGGGCCTACGGGCCTCCGGGGTGAACTCGAAGCCGTTGACCATGTCACCGCGGTAGGCGGGCAGCTCCACGCCGTCGCGGATCTCGGTGCCCTTGGAGCGCGGCTTGGCGAACTGCCCCGCGACCCGGCCGATCTTGACGACCGGCACCTTGCCCGCGTAGGTCAGCACGATCGCCATCTGCAGCAGTGTCTTGAGCTTGTTGCGCACGTTGTCGGCGGTGGCGCCGGCGAACGTCTCGGCGCAGTCGCCGCCCTGCAGGACGAAGGCCTCGCCGCGGGCCACGGCGGCCAGCTGGTCCTTCAGCTGGTCGCACTCGCCCGCGAAGACGAGTGGGGGCAGGCCGCCGAGCTCGGCGACGACCTTGTCGAGCTCACCGGGGTCGGGCCAGTCAGGCTGCTGCGCCGCGGGGAGGGCTCGCCAGGAATCGAGATCCACGAGATTGCTGCTCACGAGATACGAGGGTATTCCACTGGGTCACCCCTACCGACCCCATTGTCCACGTTGTGAGAAGGCAGTTATCCGGATTCGGGCTCAGGACGGCGGGCTTTCCCTGACGTTCACGTGCTCGGGACGCACGCCGAACCCGATGAACCGCGGGATCAGCCGGTTGACCAGCGGAACCTTCGTCAGGTCGCGGGGCAGGACCGACGGGTCGAACCGGCTCGACAAAGCGGGACGGATCACCAGATTGTGCACCACCCGCTGGGCCGTCTGAGTCACCCTGGTCGGCGTCATCCGCCTCCTCTGCAGCAGGTGCAATGTCCGCTCGGGGATCGGCGCGCCGGACCTGAGCGAACCGGCCAGCAGGTTGGCGGCGGCCACCGCGTCCTGGACGGCCAGGTTGATGCCCACCCCGAACACCGGCGACATGGCGTGCGCGGCGTCGCCGATGCACAGAAGTCCCGGCCGGTGCCAGCCGCGCAGCCGGTTGAGCGCGACCGTGAGCACGCTCACGCCGTCGTAGCCGCGGATTTCGCCCGTCCGGTCCGCCAGCCACGGCAGCAGCCTGGCCACCGGCTCGCGCAGAGCGTCGATGCCGCCGCTCACGAGCGCCGAGAATCCGCCCTTGGGGATGACGTACGCCAGCTGCCAGTACGTCTCCCGGTTGATCGCCACCATCATGGCGCCGCTCGAGATCCGCAGGAACGTGTCGTCACGGTCCCCGTCGTTCCTGGGCAGCGCGAACCAGACCACGTCCATCGGCGCCCTGAGATCCTCGGGCACGAGGCCGGCCCGCTCGCGCAGGATCGAGGAACGCCCGTCGGAGGCCACGGTCAGGGCCGCCCTGATCTCGTGCTCGCCCGACCCGTCGCGGTAGCGGAGCCCGCGCACGGCGCCGTCCTCGCGGATCAGGTCGTACGCCTCGGAGTTCATCAGCAGCCGGAAATTCGGGTATGTCCCGGCCGCCGACGTGACGAGGTTGAGGAAGTCCCATTGCGGGACGAACGCGATGTAGTCGTATTTACCGGGCAGGCCGCGCAGGTTCGCCAGCCTGATCTCGCCGGTGTCGGTGACGATGCCGACCTCGTACGCCTTCCTGTGGGGCAGCCGCAGGAGATCCCGCGCCAGTCCCAGCTCGTCGAGCACCTGCAGGGTCGACGGGTGGATCGTGTCGCCCCTGAAGTCGCGCAGGAAGTCGCCGTGCTTCTCCAGCAGCGTCACCTCGACGCCCGCCCTGGCCAGGACGAGCGCGAGGACCGCACCCGCCGGCCCGCCGCCCGCTATCACGCATCCCATGAACCTCACCCAGTGAACTCGACAAGCCGGAGTCCCGGGCATCCGACATGCCCGGGGATCCGAAGTACATGCGTGAGCCGTCCACCGTAGTCCTCCTCCCCGCGCCCGCGGGCGGCCCCACGGCCAGGGCTCTCCAGCGAAGGAGGAACCGATGAACGACGACCCCCACGACCCCCACGCCCTTGCCGGCGTCTACGCCGCGCACGCGCTGCCGTACGTCGAGCAGCTCCTGTTCGAGGACCACCTGCGCGAATGC
>NZ_SMJZ01000154.1 GCF_004348345.1 Nonomuraea longispora | reverse complement strand
GTCGTGAACAAGATCAAGCTCCTCAAACGGCAGACATACGGCAAGGCCGGATTATCGCTGCTCCGAAAACGGATACTCCTCGCCCAGAAGCACCACGGTTAGTTACCACAGAAATCTTGGCAGAACCCTTAGAGTGATACCCCCCGCGCCCCACACGGGAACCCGCATGATCGATCAGATCGGCGTCTGGTGATCGAGAGTGCGCAGGTGTTCCGTCATGGCGGCGCTGACCGGGACGGTGGTGGGCAGTTGGGGCTCTTCGAAGTAGCGGGACTTGTACCGGCGTAGCAGTGTCTCTCCGTGCTCCGGCCAGGAGAAACCCTTCTTCTTGAGTAGCTTGCCGAAGACGACGCCAGCGTTGTCCGGGTTGCGGTCAGCCAGGAGTCTGATGGCCGCCGGTGAGATGTCGTCGCCGCGCAGGTAGGCGGTCAGGGTTTCGCGGTAGCGGCGCCGGTTGATCAGGCTCGGGTTGGCGAAGAGTTCCTGGAGAAGGCCGAAGTCGAAGTAGAAGCTGATGCCTGTTTCCGGGTCGAAGTGGATGGCCACCGTTTCCGCGTCCAGCATCTCGCCTGGAAGGGGCAAGCTGGGCACGTGCGAGGTGGTGCCGGGCTGGGCGCGGTCCATGCAGGCTCGCATGAAGGCGTCGTGTCGCGAGGTCACGTCCTCTGTGGGGACCACGATGTATTCGGCACCGTACAGCCCGAGGAAAACTTCGCGTTGTTCGGCGAGTATCCGGCGGGCGGTGGCGAGCTTGTCCGGGTTGCGGAAGACCAGCTTCGGATTGTGCAGGCCGATCTCCGCAGCCTGGGTGAGGAGCTGGTCGCGGGCGTCGGCGGGGAAGAGGCTGATGTTCGCGCTGACCAGCCAGTCCTCGCCGAGCGGCACCAGGCGGCAGATGAGGAACATGCCCTTCCTGATGGGGCGGAAGGCGGATTTGCCCATGTTGGAGCGGACACGATAGGTGAGCTCGTCCACGAGGTTGAACAGGATCACGGCGTCCTTGTCCTTTCCCCGGACCTCGAAAACGCCTTCGACCACGTCGCGCCAGCCGAGCAGCATCTGCCGCTCCTGCCGGCTCAGGCCTGGATGCGTGCGCAGGAAGCGGTCGATCACCGTGTCGCCGGCGGCCAGCCGCTGCTGCAGGACGAAGTGATCGACGATCATGCTCGCGACCACCTCGCTGTCGGCGAGGCCGCCTGGGTGACTCCGCTCGAAGGCGTTGTCGAGCTCATGGGTGAAGCGAGGCGAAAGGGCGAAGGCGATCAGCCGCTCCTTGAGGGCGGCAGCCTGCTCGATGATGTCCATGACGGCACCGTTTCTTCTTGGAGCCCGCGAGCCCGCGAGTCCGCGAGCCGGGCTTCTTCGTCACTGGTACGGGCATCCGATGCGCTCCTGCCGCGCGGATCGGGGAACACGTGCTGAGTGGCTGAAATTATCTGACCATAGGCCTCGGGGTCAGGTCGGCGATCAACTCGGCGAGCACGAGTTCCTCCTCGACCCGTACGCCGCGTCGCTCCATCGCCACGGTGAGCCCAGGATCCCAGGGGGTCGGGCGGGCCTGACCGGACAGCGCCGCCGACGAGGGCACGGCTTGGTAGGAGGCGGCGTCGAAGCGCCACGGCTGAAACCCCCCGAGCCGTTCGTGGACCGAGGACGCGATGGCGATCCCGCCCCAGTCGAAGTCGCCGTGGTAGGCGAACGTCGCGCCGCCGGCCGCGAGGAGGTCGAGCAGCCGCCAGACGGCCGTCGACGGCCGCCCGCCCCCGCATACCAGGGGCGGGCAGGAGGCTCCGAGCTCGTCGGCCGCCGCGGCCACCACCACTGGGTTCTCACAGATCCTGACCAGGCCGGCAGGAAAGGGGGACTCATGCCGGCGGAGCTGGCGCAGGGTCAGCACGCACGGCTCGCCCGCCGCTCTGGCGGCGCTGAGCATACGTCCGGTGGGGGAGCGGTCGTCACCTGGCAGCCCCAGGCAGAGCACGAGAGAGGACAGGTCGTCGAGGTGCACGCCGACCGCGGCCCAGGCCGAGCGGCGGGCATCCGCGCCGCTTTCGCCCGCGTACGGCAGGCCGGACAGGGCGCGTGCCGCGGACAGGGCGAGGGTCGCGAGCGGGCGTCCTTCGTCCAGACCGTGTGCGTCGCCACAGGTTTCGGCGGCCAGCCTGCCGAGGGGCGTGCCCGGCGACGGCAGCCGCTCCAGCACGGCGCTCAGCCGGTCGAGCAGGATACGTGCTTCTCCGGCCGTGGCGGCGAGCCTCCTGACCAGGCCGGTGGACTCCAGCCACGATCGCCACCCGGACAGCTCGGGCCGGTCGGCGACGAGCGCATCGAGCCTGGTGAAAGCCCGTTGCCAGGCTGCCGTCCGCGCAGCCTTCTCGCCGGACAGGTCCCGCATCGGGCCGCGCAGGCGGACGACGGCTTCGCGCAGCCCGTCCGCGGTGACACCACTGGCTCGCAAGACGCGGTCCACCTCGTCCAAGGAGACCGACAGCGAGGAACCGGCTCCCGCGCGGCGGCCGAGCAGCGCCTCGGCCGCCCGGCGCTGGGCCGGGGTCGCGGCCGTGAGCGTCACCGTCCCGGTCAGTGACCTGCCCTGCTCCAGACGGTGGCGTGCCCGGTCGACCAGCCAGGCGATCTCGTCGCCGCCGAGCAGCCGCACCAGCCTTGCGCTCGCCCCGCCGCCTGTCACGGAGCCGTCCGTGTCGCCGCCGCTCAACCGGGCACACCGCCCTCGTTGATGCCGAACAAGCCGTCCTGCCGCACAGGGGATGCGGGCGCGGGCACGGTGGCCGCAGGACGTTCCACCCGCCGCCGTTCGCGCCCGTCCCACCGCCAGGGCGTCACCAGCACGGCGTCGATTCCGTCACGGCGCGACAGCTGGCAGATCGCCAGGCCGGGGACCTGCGGGTAGCAGCCCCACTCGCGCTCGCTGGTCATGACCACGTCCATGTCGAACGTGGCCAGCAGGCCGAGGCACTTGGCCCGGGAGTCGTCGTCGACCCCGGCGAACGCCTCGTCCAGCGCGACCAGGCGAGGCGCGTGCGGGTTGCCCGCGGACTTGTAGTGGGCCGAGGCGGCGGCGAACAGCGGCACCGATGCCGCCAGCACCCGCTCGCCGCCGGAGGCGGGACCGGTCGCGGCTCGCCACTGCCCGTCCTGGAGCCGCTGGATCGCGAACTCGTGCCAGGTGCGATAGTCCAGCGCCCTGGTCAATGCCTCGGTCCAGCCCGCGGCTGGATTGTCGGCGTGTTCGCGGGCGATCCGCTCCTGCAGGAACGCGCCGACGGCGGACCGGTCGGCGGTGGACCAGGCATCCACGGTCTGGCGGAGCTTGCCCCTGACCCGGTCGAGCCCGTCGGGGGCGTTCCTGGCCGTCTTCCAGATCAGGCGCAGCCGCATGCCCGTGGAGGTGGGGCGGGACTCCAACTCGGCGTTCATCTCCTGGACCTCGGACTCGGCCGCGGCGATCAGCTCATGTAGCGTGCCGGCGACCTCGTTGAGCAGGTGGTTCTCCAGAATCTCGCGTTCTTTGGCCGACAGGAGCTGAGCGCGCTGCTCGGTCTCTTCTGCCAGCGCCCCGGCCAGCTCGGGCATGTCCCTGGTACGGCCCTGGAAGATCACGTCCACGATCATGAGGCCGTCGCGCAGGGTCAGCCCGACGGAGTGCCCGTGCCTCGCCATGGCGTCCGACAGCAACTTGTGCTCCTCGGCGACCTTCTTCTGCACCCGATCCCAGGGGCCGTCGCCGTCGTCCACGGCGTCGAGCTCGGCGTTGACCGTCCTGGCCAGGAGCACGGCGGGCGTCGCCGCCCATTCGCCGCCCGTGTCAGGCACGTCAAGGTCAGCGAGCGCGACCTTCAGCAGGCCGGTGGCGGCGAACGACTGGAACTCGCGTACGGCGGTGTCGCGTGCCGTGGCCGCCTCCTCGATCTGTTTGCGCAGGTTGTCGCGCTCGCCCTCGGCCTTGCCGCGCTCTTCCAGGGCCTTCTGCTCGCGTCGGCGAGTGGTGCGCTCAGCGACGGCACGCTCGTTCAGCTCGCGCTCCACCTGGTCGAGCCGGGTGAACAGCTCCTCGACCGCGTCGCCGGCGGTCGCCGCCAGGGTGCGGTACGCCTCGGCCGCGACGTCTGCCTCCTCGCCTGCCTTCGCGGCCAGTTCGGTGGCATCGTCGAGCTGCTCCTTCGTCCGGCCGAGCTCCTCTTCGGCGTCCGCGGCGCTCTCGTACGCGTCGCGCCAGGCATGTACGGCGGGCCACAATTGGGCCAGGGCCAGCCGGTAGCGCGTGAGTGCGGCCTTGACCTCGCCGAGCGGGCCGAGATCGGCGGGCAGGCCGACGTCCGCGGCGAACTCCCCGGCCCGGATGCCGGCGTCCCGGAGCTCGTCCTGCCGGTCGCGAAGTAGCTGGGCCGCCGCGGCGTGCAAGACGTCGATCTCGTCCCGCCGTTCGTACGCGGTGGCGCGCTTGACGTGCGCCTCCCGCAAACCGGCGTCCGGAGGCAGGCCGTGGTGCTCCGCGGCCAGCCTGTCCCGGCGCGCGGCGAGCGACTCAAGCCGGCCGCGCAGGTCGTCGATCCGCCGATTCGCCTGGTCCAGCTCCCTGCGAAGCGTCGCCAGCCGGGTCCGCCGCGCTTCCTCTCTGGCGCCCTCGCCGATGTAGCGGGCCTCAACCTTGTGCCACGATCCGGTGAGTACGCCGTTAGCCCACCGGCCGTCCACCGCCACCCACGCCCGGCCACCGTGGCCGGATCCGAGCCCGATCCCCGACAGCACGGCCTCCACGGCGCCGTCGGCCAGCACCGCGGCCTGTGGATCGGCGCGGTCCACGGCCGGCCGCAGAACGGCGACGCAGGACGGGCCGGTCAGCGGCTCGCCCGCCACGACGACGGTGTCGTCCTCGGCCAGCAACCTCCCGTCCGGCGTCACCCAGGCATCCAGGATCCCGGCGGCCTCCAGCGCCGCCTCCAGCCCGGCCCGATGGTCGGCAGGCAGGGCGCCGGCGAAGTCCACCACCTTCCACAGGGGCGCGCCGGGACGGCCGAGGCGGGTGGCGGAGTCGCGCGTGTGAGGTGGAGGCGGCGTCTCGTGGCCGCCTGCCTCCAGCCGCACGATCTCCTCCGACAGGTCCGCGGCGGCCCGCGTCGCCTCCTCCAACCCGGAGTCCAGCTCCGCGCCCAACCGGCCGAGAGCGTCGGTGGCCGCTCTGGCCGCGTCGCCCACGGCGCTCGCGGCCGGGTTGGGGCCGTCGGTGGAGGCGGCCCAGGACTCCAGCGCCGCGATCACCTCATCGGGATCGTCCAGCCGCAGCTCGACAAGACCGGCCAGGTAGAGGGTGTACTCCTGGACGAGCCCGGCGACCGCTCCGCTCACCGCCTCCTCCGCGTCGGCGACGCGCTCGGCGACGGCCTGCCTCTCCCCGGTCAGCCGTTCCACCTCCGCACGCGCGGCCCTCATCCGCTCCTGAGCCTGCCGCACGCCGTCAATGAGCCGCTCCAGCTCGCCGATCGCCTGTTCCTGGCGGTCCGCCAGCTCCTCCGCCGCACGCCTGATCCGCGCCAGCTCCGGTTGGTCGGCGGTGATGAGGTGATCGGGCTCGGACGGTGTGATGCGGGCGGTCTCGGGCTCGCATCGCGCCGCACGGGCGGCCGACATGGTCAGGTCTCTCACCCGGCCAAGGTCGCGGCCTGCCGCGTCGGCCTTGTCCCGGGCCGTGCGGGCGCGCTGTTCGCGGCGCTGTGCCTCGCCTGTGAGGCGGTCACGTTCCTGCGCGCAGCGGCGGGCGTGGTCGGACAGCCGCTCGGCTTCCTGGCCGGTCCGCTTGAGCCGTTCCGCGTCACGCATCTCCGGGCTCTGCCGGAGGACGTCGCGGCGTGCCTCCAGCAGGGTTCGCTGTGCCTCCAGCTCTTCCAGCACCTGCTGGGCCGCCGCCAGCTCCGCCTCCGCCGCGGCGTGGCGACCCTCGGCCTCGCTGAGGTCACGGCCCAGGTGCTCGTAGCGGCTGTGTGCCAGTCGCGGTACGGCGGCCTTGCGCCTGGCCGCGATGGCGGCGTACCGGCGGTAATGGACCAGGAAGCCCGCCGCCGCCTCGCGTGCCTCCGCCAGCCCGCGCAGGGCGTCCCGCTCCTCGTCCAGGCCGCGAAACGCCTCGGCGACCGTGGCGATCAGAGCGGGGCTGAGCGGCGGCAGCGCCTCGGTGAGGGCGCGGGACAGCAGCTTCTCATCCGGCTTCTTGGACAACTGCGGCTGGCGTAGCTGGATGAGGAGGTTCACCAGAGCCTCGTAACGGTGCTCGCCGAGCCCGAACAGAGCCTCGTCCACGGCCCTGCGATAGTCGGCGGCCCGGTCGTACACCATGCCGCGGCCTTCGACGGCGTCACGCAGCTTCTCCCGGGTGAGCACCACTCCGGTGGAAGAGAGCAGATGGAGCTCCGCGCCGACGCGTTGCGGGGTGAGGAAGAACCAGTGCCGGACGATGCCGCGGTCCTTGACCGCCTTCAGCCCGCACCCGATCGTACGGAACTCCTCCGAACCGTCCGCCGCACGGCGGCCGAACTCCATCCACGCGTAGCCCAGCCGCTCGGGATGCGGGTGCTTGCCGCCCAGCAGCAGGTTCCACTCCATGCGCTTCTGCCGGTCGCCGTCCGGTTCGACCCGATGCGGGGCCAGCTCCCCGTCGAGCAGGAACGGCAGCGTCAGGGCCAGCACCTTGGACTTGCCGGTGCCGTTGTTGCCGCGCAGCAGCAGGCGACCGTCGTGGAAGTGGAACTCCTCCACGTCGTAGTAGAACAGGTCGACAAGCCCGGCGCGCAGCGGCTTCCAGCGTTCGGAGGTCGGGGAGGGCGGCATCATTGTCCTTTGATGACGGGTTCGTCCAGGGCGTATCGAGCGATGGCGGGCAGGCCTATGGCGGCGTCCTCGGTGACGCGGACCAGCCGCAGCGCCGTGAGCTTGGTAAGTGCCCCTGACAGCAGCCCGTCCTCGGCTCCCGGCTCCGTCACGCCCTTGCGCCAGAAGGAGGCGTGCTCACGGGCCGCCCGCCGGACGAAGGACTTCAGCTCCTCCATCGTCAGCTCGCCGTGGGCGGCCAGCTGCTCGGCGACCAGCAGCGTCACGTGACCGTCGGTGCGCTGCTCCGGCATGCGGACGTCGGTCAGCTCGTCTTCGGGATCGACCATCGCGATGCCCTCCGCGCGCACCTCGGCCACCAGCCCGGTCGCCTCCTCCAGCCGGCGGACGATGGCATGCCGCTGCGAGGCCAGGTAGGCACGCTCGGACTCGTCGAGGTCGGCGAAATAGATCACCGGGTCCTCCAGCAGTTTGCGGGTCAGCCTGCGACGCAGAGCTTGGTTGCGCAGGTCGTCGGTGTCGGCGACAGGCTCGGCCGTCAGCTCGGCGAGCCGGTCCTCGAACGAGGCCGTGGTGATCGTGGACGGGCCCCGCGTGCCGGTGAGCAGTGCGGCCAGCACCGGCCTGCGCACGTCGTACAGCACGTCGCCGGTCGCGGACAGGTAGGCGTCCTCGTCGCCCGCGACCCTGCGCAGCACTCCCCAGTCCAGCAGTGTGCGCACCACGGCCACCAGGTCGGCCCGCTCGGCGCGGCTGTCGAGGGTGAAGTCGAAGTCCAGCTCGGGTTCGGCCGCGGACGACAGCACCTCCTCGGCCAGCCGGCCGAGCGTGGTCTGCGCGTCCGCCCGTTCGAGCGCCGCCAGAGCCAGGCAGATCAACACATAGCGGCGCCGACCGTATGGCTCTCCCGCCTTGCCCCGCGCTGGATGGGTCGCGTCCCGCGTGTCAGGGGCGGTCTTGAACAGCCGCGCCGCACCCGAGTCCACGGTCAGCCGCCAGCCGGTCTCGCGCGAGAGCCAGCCGCGCAGCTCGGTCACGTGCCGGCGCACCAGCACCAGTGCCTCGGGGTCGCGTTCGGCGGTCAGCAGCGGCCTGGCCAGCAGCGCGCGCAGCGCGGCCTGCCGCTGGGCCTGCTCCTCGTCAGAGATCATCGCGCCCCCATCAGGTCGGTGATCTCTATCACGTGCTCGGGTCCGGTGAGCACACCGTCCTCCGTGAGGATCTCCGCCTGGCCCCCGTCAGGGACGAGCGTCAGGCGCACCTCCATCGAGCCGTCGGCGCTCACCGTCTTCACCTCCGTCTCCCCGGGGCGCCGGGCGGAGAGCGCGTCGCCGAGCAGCCCCAGGAACAGCCGGAACGCCCGCGGATCGAGCACGTCCAGCTCCGACAGCAGGACCGGGCCGCCGGTCCGTAGCGCCGCCCGGGCGGCGGCCGTCTCGCTCGCTTCCCGCTCGGCCTGCTCCAGCAGCAGCCTGCGTGCCTGGGAGCGGTCGGTCACCTTGTTGGGCCTGCCGCGCCGCTCATAGGAGCCGGTACGGCGAAGCTGCGGCGAGATCCTGATCGGCGGGGCCTCCGACCAGGGAGCCCCGGACCCGACCTCGCGCCATTCGTCCAGGGTCGCGGCTGTCACCGTCAGGTGCCGGGCCGGGGTCAACCCGAACGCCGCCCGCCACAACCGATGCGCCGCCTCCTCGTCGGGCGCCTCGGCGAACCAGCGCGCCAGCGCCCGGAAGTCCGCGGACCGATCGGAACGCCCGGATCGCCGCTCGTTGAGCAGCCCGACCGCATCGATGAGCTGCTTGATCGCCGTGATCGCCGCCTGGCGCAGCAACCGCGCCTGCGACGGACGACCGGCGCCCGTGGAGACGAACCAGTCCTGGAGCCCCCGCCAGCGATTGGACCAGGAGGCGAACGCCGTTTCCTCAGCTCTCCTGTACGCCTCCGCCGCGTCCTCCTCATCGGGCACCGCGTCGGCGGCCTCCCGCCGCGCGGCCAGCCGCAGCAGCCGATCATGGTCGCATTTCTCCAGTTCGCCTAGGAGCGTGGCGATCCGCGCGCCGGAGTTCGCGAGGTCGGCGATGAAACGGTTGATGTAGTCGATCAGCCGTTCCTTGTAGGCGATGAACCCCGCCACGTCACCGTCGGAGAAGTCGATCGCGCGCCGCAACGAGGCCATGAACGCCTGCGCGTTGTCGGCCAGGGACGAGAACCGATCGGACAGGGACAGCAACAGGAGGTGCACGCGCGCCGGGTCGGGATCCGGATCATGAGCCAGGGCGGCCAGCGACTGCAACTGCTCGGCGATGTCTCCCAACGCCACCGACTGCAGCGCCCCGCGCTTCCCGATGGCATCCTCGTAGAACGCGATCGCCTGCTCGGCAGCCTGCCCCGCATGCGTGAGCTGGAACAGGTACCGCTTGCGGTGGAAGTCCTCCACGCTCGTGACCCTGCCGGTGTCGGCGTCGGCACGCAGGTTGCCCCATTCCCGAAGCTTGTCCAGCGCCTGCGCGAGAGCGTCGTCGTTGTTCCGCCGCAGCTCCGCCGCCACGTCCTCGGGCCGCAGATGCACGATGAAGCGTTCCTTCGCGCGCGCGAAGGAACGCAGGATCTCCCGGTAGAAGGCCGCGTTGGGCGCGCTCAGGTGAACGAAGGGCTGATGGTCGTGAGGCGGGAAAGCCATACCGACAGTTTCCCTGCCCAAAGGGGGCGCCGTGTCCCATGTGGGGAACTTGACCCGAGGGGATGAGGAAAATCTTTCCGCGCGGCCACGTCACCCGTTGCAGCCACACGAGGTCAGGGCCGGTTGTTGGACAGAACGCAGGCGCGACGCGCTTGACGGCAACGTGCTTCGTGCGTGCTCGTACGCCCCATCACACGCCGTTACGATCTGGCACTACCGGAGCCGCAAAGCGACCGAACAAGACATCATCTGCCACTTAACGGCACTCCCGCTCGGCCCAAGAGCAGCGGCCCCGCCTCGCCGCGAGCAGGCGGCGAGGCGGGGCCGGATGCCTAATCCGCCTGTTCAGCTCCTCTTGAGCTGCATGGATGGAGTTTTCGGTAGACGCAGAGCCCAGCTTCCTGGGCTCCCGGGCCCCGCGTTCAGCTTCCGGCGCCGGCGGTTCGCAAGGCCTGGAAGTACGCCTTCTCTGGCTGGGCTCCGACCATCGCGGGACCTTCGTTGAAGGAGATCTGCGGTACGGAACAGGTGCCCCGTTCGCGGACGTTGGCGAGGTCGGTGTGCACCTCGTCCGCTGCTGTGTCGTTCCGATCGAGCCCGATTTCGGCGGCCAGCCGCTCCAGGGTGCCGAGGTCGGCGATGTTCAGTCCGTCGGTGAAATGTGCTCTGAACAGCCGCTCGACCATGGGCTCGGCCAGGCCGCGGGCCGCGGCCGAGGCGATGACGCGGTGTGCCTCGAAGGTGTCCGCAGCCACCGCCCGTTCGTAGGCCAGGGTCACACCGTCTCGCACCGCGTCCGCCGCCGCCTGTCGTGTTTCTGCCACCACGTGCTCTCCGAATCTGGCGGTCAGCACGTCCAGCAGTGGTTTCCCGTCGAAGTCCGCGTCGGGAGCGAGCCGGAAGGGCTTGACGACCACCTCGACCTTTCCGCCATCGGCTCGTATCCTTTCGATCGCTCGCTTCAGCCGTACGAACGCGATGTAGGAAGCCGCGCAGATGACGTCGAGGACGATCTCGACCTTGACGCTCTGGGTCTCGGTTTGTTCCATGTGGGGAATCTCCGCTCTCTCAGTGCTCGCCGGATTCGGGCTGGACGTTCCGCAGCAGAGTCGCCGCCAGGACCGCGAGGGCGACGGCGACGGAGGCTCCGACGATGGCTGTCGTGTGCAGTCCTTGGACGAAGGCATCACGGGCGACGGTGAGCAGTGCCGCCCCCGCCTCTCCGGAGAGTTCTCCGGCCACCGCCACCGCGCCGCCGAGCGATTCGCGCGCGGCCTCGTCATTCACGCCGATTGGCATGGTGGCGGCGATCTGGCCGCGGTAGACGGCGAAGCCGATGCTGCCCAGCACCGCGATGCCCAGCCCGGCCCCGAGTTCGGTGCTCGTTTCTGAGATCGCGGACGCCGCTCCGGCGCGTTCCGGCGGGGCCGCCCCGACGATCAGGTCGGTGCCCAGGGCCGCCATCGGCCCCAGCCCCAGACCCATCACCGCGGATGCCGCGACCAGGATTCCCAACCCGGAGGCCGCGCTGACCAGCAGGAGCATCCCGAGACCGGCTGCTGCCAGGAGCAGGCCCGCCGCGATGACGAAGCCGGGGCGCAGCTTGGCAGCCAGAGCCGGAGCTGTCATGGCGCCGGCCATCAGTCCAGCCGCGTTGGGCAGCGACCAGAGACCGGCCTGTAGCGGGGAGAGCCCGTTCACGAGCTGGAGGTACTGCAACGTGAACAGCTGTGAACCGGCCATCACGAGAACGCCGATGGTGAGCAGGGCAGCGGAGGCACTGAAGGTCCGCTCGCGGAACAGCTTGAGGTCGAGCAGCGGGTCGGCGAGCCTGCCCTGGCGGCGGATGAAGAAGAGCCCGGCGGCCAGCCCCAACGCCACGAACGCGCCGGGTGACCAGCCGAAGCCGTGCTCGGCCGTCAGCTTGAGTCCGTAGACCATCGAGAGCACGGCCACCAGCGACAGCGCGACGCTGGCCAGATCCAGCCGGCCCGCCTCGCGATCGCGGTGCTCGGGCAGCAGCACCGGGCCGAGCACGAGCAGGATCACCATGACCGGGACGCCGACCAGGAACGCCGACCCCCACCAGAAGTGGTTGAGCAGGAATCCGCCGAGCAGGGGGCCCAGCGCGCCGCCGACCGCGAAGGCGGTCATCCAGACGCTGATGGCGACCGTGCGCTGCGACGCGTCGTGGAACATGTTGCGGATCAGGGAAAGCGTGGAGGGCATCAACGTCGCGCCGGCGATTCCGAGCAGCGCCCGGGTCGTGATCAACATCTCAGCGCTGCTGGACAGGGCGGCCAGCACCGAGGCCACGCCGAAGGCAGCGGCGCCTGCCAGCAGGAGCTTGCGCCGTCCGATGCGGTCACCGAGTGTCCCCATGGTGATGAGCAGACCCGCGACCAGGAATCCGTAGATGTCCATGATCCACAGCAGTTGCGCGGTGCTCGGCTGCAGGTCGGCGCTCAGGGATGGAACCGCCAGGTGCAACACGGTCATGTCCATCGCGATGAGCAGGGTCGGCATGGCTAGCACTGCCAGGCCGGTCCACTCCTTCTTGCCCGCTCGGGGTGTGGCGGTCGTGGTCATGAGAATCTCCTGTCTCTGGTCGTGAATCTGGGCGCCACTCAGCGCCTGCCGACGGCCGAGCGCAGCGCCGTCAGCAGGGAGTCTTCGGATGGAGTGCCGGTCAGCGCAGGCTGGCCCTCGAACTGGAGGATCGGGATGCCGTGGACGCCGAGGCGCTGGGTCAGCGCAAGCTCCTCGCGGGTCCGCGCGATGCCTTCGTCGCTCCAGCCGACGCCGATCTCGGCGGCGAGGGTCTTCAGCGTGTCGAGGTCGGCGAGGTTGAGCTGGTCGGTGTGGTGAGCGCGGAACAGCCGCTCGGTCATGTCCTCGCCGCAGCCCTGTGCGCTCGCCACCGCGATGAGCCGGTGCGCCTGGAAGGTATTGGAATGGACCGCCCGTTCAGGGTGGAAGGTGAGCCCTTCGTCCGAGGCGAGGGCGGCGATCCGGGCGATGGAGTGCTCGGCGTCGTCGCCGAACGCGTGCCGGAGCACGTCTACCTTGAGCCGGCCTTCGATTGTCGCGTCCGGAACCAGTTGGTACGGGCGGAAGGTGAGCTCCGCCTGGCCGCCACTGGCACGGAAGCGGGCAAGGGCCCGCTGGAGGCGGGCGTAGGTGAAGTACGACCACACGCACGGGATGTCGAAGACCATCTGCACATTGATCTTTGGGCCCATGGGCAGCAACGCTAGAAGCGGTCCCACGACCGGGGCCTCTGTCGATTGACTGGGTTCCGCCGCCCCGGTCACCCCGGCCGATAGATGCCCAAGCAGTAGGATTCCGGGCATGCTGATGGGGCGAAGCGCGGAAAAGGCCACGATCGACCAGTTGCTCGCCGATGCCCGTTCCAGCCGTAGCAGCGTGCTGGTGATCCGAGGTGAAGCGGGGATCGGCAAATCGGCTCTGCTGGACCATGCCGCCGCGGCGGCCGCCGACATGCGGGTGATGCGCTGCGCCGGGGTCGAGTTCGAGAGCACACTGCCCTTCGCTGGCCTGCACCAGCTCCTGCGCAGGCTCACCGACCGCCTCGACTGCCTTCCGGCAGCGCAGGCGCAGGCATTGCGGGCGGCCCTCGGGCTGGGATCGGCCGCCGGAGGTGATCGCTTCCTGGTCGGTCTGGCCGTGCTCACCCTGCTCGCGGACTTGGCGGAAGAGCAACCCCTGCTGTGCCTGATCGACGACGCCCACTGGCTGGATCAGTCCTCGGCGGAGGCTCTGCTGTTCGCCGCCCGCCGACTTGAGACCGAGCGGGTAGCGATCGTCTTCGCCGCGCGGGACCTGTACGCCCCTGAATTCCCCGCGCCCGGGCTGGCGGAGCTGCGACCGTCTCGACTCGACAGTGCCGCCTCGGCGGACCTGCTCGCCCTGTACGCCGCGGACCTCGACCATCACCGGCGGGCCCATGTTCTGCGCGAGGCCGAGGGCAATCCGCTGGCCCTTCTCGAACTCACCACCGCGCAACGCCAAGGCCGGGCGGCCTCGCCGTACCCAGCGATCTCGACGACTAGCAAGATCGAGCAGGCCTTCGCCGACCGGATCAGCCGCCTGCCGGAACAGACCAGGACCCTCCTGCTGGTGATCGCGGCCGATGACAGCGGCGATCCAGCCACGGTGTTCAAGGCTGCGGCCCGCCTCGGCGCGGCCGTCGCCGACCTTGAGCCGGCCGAGCGCCACAGCTTCGTCCACCTGCACGAGGACCGGCTGACATTCCGCCACCCACTGATCCGCTCCGCCGTCTACCACAGCGCCCCGGCCTCGCGACGATTCGCCGCACACCGCGCTCTCGCCGCGAGCCTGCATAACGACCGCGCGGCCTGGCACCTGGCCGCGGCGACGACCGAGCCCGACGAGCACGTCGCTGCGGCGTTGGAGAGAAGCGCCCGACGGGCGCAGGATCGCGGCAGCCACGCGGCGCTGGCTACGGCTTACGAGCGCGCCGCTGCCCTCAGCCCTGACCTGCGAGACCGGGGCCGCAGGCTGTCAGCGGCGGCTCGGGCGGCGCTGGAGGCCGGGCAGGTGGAACACGCAGATTCGCTGGCGGAACGGGCAAGCCTCCATCTCACCGAACCAGTCTTGCTGGGCCGCATGGCCGAGGTCCGGGCCATGGTCGCCGACCTGCAAGGAGCCCTGCACAAGGCGCACTCGATCCTGTCCCACGCTGCGCAGTCGCTCATTGAGGTGGCCCCCGACACCGCCGGACGCATGCTGGTCCAAGCCGCAGGGTCGGCCTGGGTCGCAGGCGACCTGTCGGCAGCCGAGAAGGCGGCCGACCAGGCCAGGACACTTCCAGCGGCACGGCGTGCACGGGCCATGGCTCATCTGGCCTCGACAGACGTGGCGCAATGGTCAGCCGCTGTGCGTGAACTCGACGAGGAGGAACCGGAGAGCTCGCTTCGGGCCGCCGTGTGGGCGGCGTGCCTGACCGCCTTCCTGCGTGATGACCAGCGCGCCCTGCGCCGCGCATTCACCGTCGAGCAGAAGTGCCGTACACAAGGAGCGATCGGTGTCCTGCCGCACGCACTGCTGGCACTGTCGAGCAGCCAGGTGAACCTCGGCAGGCATCGTGAGGCACGCGCCAGCGGGCTGGAAGGCATGCGCGTCGCCGAGAACACCGGCCAGTTCAGAATCCGGGCGCACCTGGCAGCAGTGCTGGCGCACCTGGCAGCGGTCGCGGGAGAGAGGGAACGGCATGCCGAGCTAGAGGCGATCATGGAGACAGTGGACCTCCCGGACCTCAGGCACGAGGCCGCGCGGAGCATGATCATGCTGGAGCTCGGCCTCGGCAGGTGCGACGCGGCCGCCGAGCGGGTCGCCGACCACACCGTCGAACACGAGCTCCCGGGTTCGTGGCTCGCCGATTACGTGGAGGTCGCGGTTCGCGCAGGTCGGCGCGAGACGGCGGACAAAGCGTTCACCCGCTACGTGACATGGGCCGACCACATCAGGCAGCCCGCGATCGACGCCATCGTGTCACGCTGCCGTGCGCTCATGGCCGATGATCGAAAGGCGGAGCCCCACTACCAACACGCCCTGCGGCTCGGTTCCGCTCCGTTCGAGCACGCCCGCACCCAGCTTCACTACGGTGAGTGGCTGCGCCGCGCACATCGCCGCGTCGACGCCCGCCCGCACCTCCGTTCCGCCGTGGAGACCTTCCAGCGGCTCGGCGCCACCCCCTGGGCCGACCGGGCCGGCAGCGAGCTGCGTGCGACAGGCGAGAGCCGTACAGCCTCCCATCACGAACCGGACCTGCTGGGGCGTCTCACACCGCAAGAACTTCAGGTGGTACGGCTGGCCGCCACAGGGCTCAGCAACAAGGACATCGGCGCCCAGCTGTTCCTCAGCCCCAGAACCGTCGGCTACCACCTCTACAACGCCTATCCCAAGCTGGGTGTGGCGTCCAGGGGTGAGCTGGCCAATCTCGACCTGGTGGGATAGCCGCACGCGGGGCCGTCGATGGAGTGACGACGGTTGTTTGCCTTGGCCAAGCGGTCTACGTGCCCAGTCATGCCTGTGGATTTTCCTCTCAGATGAGCAAGTGGCCCGCTACCGCCAGTTCCGGCCTGTGTGTTCGGGCAGGTCATGCCCTCGCTGCGGCTCACCGTCCACCTGGAGCGGACGATGGGCAAGCGCTCCCATCGTCAGGCGATCCCTTGCGGTCGGCCATCGGGCCTCCATGTCGGGCCGTTATCCCGGGATGCCGTTACTGGATGGGGACCTGGAGGTCGCGGAACGGGCCGATCTTGACCTTGAGGGTGTCGGCGGTGTCGGGCAGGGCGAAGACGCTCCAGAACTCGCGGGTCTGGCCTGGTGCGAACTTCTCGGTGCTGATGCGGACGCCGGAGACGTCTGTGCATGCGCAGTAGAAGTCCACGCCGTTGTCGGTGGGGACCTCGAGGCGGCCGGGCAGGTACTGGCGGCGGGCGGTGACGTCGGTCACGCGGACGTTGCTTGCGGCCTGGTATTTGTACGCCTCCCAGTCCTGGGCGTGGTGAAGGTCCCTGAACCAGGTCTCGGCCGGTCCCTCATTGGTGATCTTGTAGGTGAGCAGGCCGAGGCCGCCGGGCAGTCGGCGCAGGCCCGCGACCTCCATGGCGATGGGCTGGCCGTCCGCCTTGGTGGTGCCGGTCAGGCCGGTCGCGCCGGGAGAGGTCGTGGTCACCGGTTGCTGGGCGGCGGACTGCGGTTTGGGGAAGGTCACGGTGACGCGGCGGTTGCGGCGTTTGCCCTCATCGCTGTCGTTGCTGTAGAGCGGGCGGCGCGAGCCGTACCCCTTGGATTGGAAGCGGACCTCGTCCCCGGGAAGCAGTGCCGACAGGGCGCGCTGTACCGCCTGGGCGCGGCGCAGCGACAACGGGTCATTGATGGCGTCGTTGCCGGAGGAGTCGGCGTGGCCCGCCACCGTCACCACCGTGGCGGGGGAGGTGTCGATGAGCTTGGCCGTGCGGGCCATGATCGATTTTGCTTTGGGGGTGAGCGTGGCCTTGTCCACCGCGAACAGCACGTCGGCGGAGAGGTTGACCTGCAGGTCCTTGCCGTCGTCGGCGGTCTCCTCCGTTTTGTCCAGGGACTCGGAGGGGAGGATGATGCGGCGGGCGACCGGGGTGACGGGCTCGGCATCGGGGTCGGGAAAGTCGCTGGTCGGAGCTTCGTCGCTGATGGGCACGTTGAGCATCGGCGGGCCCACGGGGGTGACGACGGTGGTCGTCGCAGGGTTGCCCGACGGTGCGGGCAGCACCGCGTAGACGATGATCGACCGGCCAGGGTCGATGAAATGGCCGAGGCTGTCGCGGTCCCGGTCGCTGCACAGGCAAGGGGAGTCGGCCGGTTTGTACGGCAGGAGCCAGGTGCGGGCCTGCGCGTCGAGGACACCGATGCCGGAGGCCCACTTGATCGCACCGAGGGGGCGGGTGCGGTCGCCCATCTCGCCGGCCCAGGACAGTTGCTTTTCTGCGCCGGTGTTGGATAGGCGGACTTGGGCGATGAGGTGCTTGCCCTTGACGCGGTTGAGGCCGACGACCTCGACCTTGAGGTTCTCGGTCATGGTACTGCGGGTTTCGGCCAGGGCCGGTCGGGTGTCTTGACCGGATGCCGTGGCGGTGGCGGGCGGAGCGTTGGTGGCCGGGGCACTCGATGCCGGCGCGGTGGTGGCGGGCGGGGGCGCGGCTTCCTTCATCGGTAGCGCCCCGCACCCGGCCACCGCGAACGTGAGTACGGCGCTCAGGGCCAGGATCCGGCTAGGCATGGGGGAGATTGTGTGATGTCCGAAATGACAGAGCTTGGTCATGATCCTCGACTGCGGTTGAAGGGGTCGATCGCGAGCGGACCAGGGCTGGCGCAGCACCTTGCTCGCCTCCTCTATCTCCTCTACCTCCTCTGCCTCGTGCCGCTCAGCGGCAGGCGCCACGTCAGAGACTCTAAACGGGCGTCGAAGCGGCTGACGCCGACCCGACACCCGTTCGACGTCCACGCGGCGCGAGTCTTCGTTCTCATCGAGCCACGGTATGGTCCCGACTCAAGGACCCGACGGGCCCGCGAGGCGGTGCGCCAGGCGAGTGCCCGTCGCCGGCGGGTGCCAACTCGCTGCGGCGGGCGGCCGAGATGGCCAGAGCCGCCAGCAGTGCGGTCACGACTACCGTTACGGCGAGCGCGGTCCACGTAGCCGTGTCGGGGTGGATCAGCGACTGGCCGCGCATCGCTTGCCACGTCGTGATGGTGAACAGCGCGGTGTAGCCCAGGATGACGACCCCGGTCAGCTGGGCGCGCACGCGTTCGCTGCGCAGCCAGCTGATCCGTGCCGCGAGGACGGTGAGGACCAGCACCGCGAGCACGAAGACCTGGACGGAGTGCAAGCCGATGAAGTGAGGAACGCGTAGGTCGCCACCCGCGGTGCTCCAGTTTGTGATCGGCATGCCGTCGCCGTCCGGTGCCCCGACCCCGTGCTGCCCCAACAGCGTGACCGGGTTCCCGTAGGCGTCCTCGACCGTCCGTGGCCCAGTCGTGGCCCACCCGCGGATGAAGGACGCCAGTGCCATGCCGATGACGGACAGCCCGATCCCGGCGCGTAGGGCCCAGGTGAGCGCGGTGTCGCCGATCCGCTGGAACAGCAGCATGACAGCGATGAGCAGGCTCGCCCCGAACAACCCGACCACGCCTGAGGAGAAGACCACCTGCCCGATCTGGTTGAACGCATCGGTGTTGGTGTTGAAATGGCTGTAGGTGCCGCGGGCGGCCTGCACCGCGATGAAACCGACGTCGATCAGCCCGGTGACGGCGAAGGCCGTTCCGAGGGTCCACATCGTGCGCCTTGCCCGGCGAAGCCTCGGCAACAGCCAGGCGAGCGTCGCACCGTAGATGACGAACGACACCCCGAACTTCAACGGCTTCGCCCAGATCGATACCTGCATAAGCTCATGATCATCTGCGAAGAGACCGAAGCTCGCGACGACGACGAGCGCGGACATCGCCGCCACCATGATCATCAACGGTCGATGCCACGACCGCACTTCGGCAAACGAGATGGACAACTGGTCCCCCGGCCGTCTCATACGAGCCCCATTCCGGTGTCGCCCATGCTGGTGGAGGCTGCGCCGAGCATCATTGGAGCGAGCCACCGACGATCCGGCGGCCAGAACCACGGCAATTGTGGGCGGCGCACCAGTTTTGCGGTGCCCGCAAGGGGTGCGTACGGTGTATTTTGCGTCATGCGGACATGGTAGCCGGGCTACGCGAAATGCTTGCATAATCAGCTTCATAAAGCCCCGGAAAGTGAACTAGTACGCCAAGAATTGAACTAGTACACTTGCCGGTAGCGCACAACCCCCTATGGATCCAGGTCCCATGCCGTCGTCACCGCAACGGTGATCGTGCGTGGGGGACACCGGGGAAGGGCCGCGCTCGTCACGCGCGTTCGGCGGGAGCGCGGGCAGGTCGGCGACTCCTGCACGATCCGGTAGGCGCAGGCCTACCTGATGCGTTTGATCCGCGAGAAATACCGACGGCTGAGCAGAAGACGCAAGGCCCTGGCGAGGACGCCCTGGTTAAGATCAGCGCTCAGGTCCGCCAGTGGCGGCTGCATCGCCGGACCGGCCATTCCTTCGCTCAACTCGCCAAGGCGATCGATCCGATCGTGGCGGGCTGGATGCACTACTACGGCCGGTTCTACCGGCCGCCCCTCCTGATGCGTATCAATGCCTGCCTGCGCGGGATCGCCGTGCGCTACCCGCGCATGTTCGCGCACTGGGCCTGGATAACCGCGGCTTCTCCGCTCTGACGCTCAGGATGACAAGAGCAGTATGAACCGAGAGGTTGTGAAGCTGGATCGGGTGAAGGCGATCGGTCTCCCGGCCGCCTTGTTCGAGGGGTTGTCGGAGACTTCTGACGAGACAGGACTACGGGCGCGTTCGGGCCTCATCCTCCACCAGAGCGGCGAAACCGTCGAGATGACGGGCAAGGCCGTACTCGAACAGTCCGTTCACGTCCGACACCTCTTCCCCTATAACCGTGGCCAGCAGCGGAAATCGGCCGGAGTGGAGGAGTTCGTCGGCCCGCTGCCGCTGAGTCAGCCACCACCGGTCGAGCGTCACACCGGTCTCCTGCTCGGCTTCGACCTCATTCGCCATGGACAGCGCAGCGGTGAGGACCAGTGCGTGCAACGTGAGCGCCTCGCGAATCCGGGTCGTCATGGCCAGTCCAAGCCCGTCGAGTGCGCGCAGGGTCCACTCGGTGTGCGCCATCATGTTGGGCACCAGCAACGGGCGTATGAACGAGACGGCCCTGGGCAGCCAGAGGTGTCGCCGGCAGAGCTCCCATTGCCGGCGGGAGATCAGCTCGAGCTTGGCTCGCCACCCCTCTGGCCCCGGGGCGGGAAGCTCTGGTTCGCCGAAAACTTCGTCGGTCATCTGCATCACCAATTCGTCCTTGCTCGAAACGTGCCGGTACAGCGACATAGGACCGACCCCGAGCTCGGCTGCGAGCCGCCGCATGGACACGGCATCGAGTCCCTCGATGTCGGCGATCGCGATGGCGGTGCGGAGGACCTGCTTGCGGTTCAGTGCCTGCTTGGGGGCGCCGGCCCGCCGCAGTCTCAGGGGAGTGGTCAGGCCGACCGGCTGCGTCTGGCCCGTGCAGGCGCTGACCACCGTGCCGGCGCCGACCTTCGTTTCGACCAGCCCGTCGTCGCGGAGAGCGGCCATCACCTTGGTCGCGGTCGCGATCGCGACACCCCATCGCTGGGCGATCTGCCGGATGGAGGGCATCCGATCGCCGGGCCTCAGGTCGCCGGTCAGGATCCGGGTACGGATCTCCGCGACGATTTGCAGGTATGGCGGTTCCGGTCGCTGCGTTGACGACGGCATGGGGCCTCCGGTCTGTCGGTAAGGTTGCTGTCCGCCAAGAGTGTACTAGTTCAATTTGTCCAGTACTAGTTCACTTTGGCTCGCCTGACGTCGTAACATACCTATTCTCGACCGCCATCGATACGATGTACTCATGACTGTTGATACGCCGTACGCATCCGTGCGGCTGGCGGAGGACGCAGACCAGCAGGCGGTGCTGGACGTCCTGACCGAGGATCGTCCCGTCACCGTCGTCACGCATCATCGCCGGAGCGTTGAGCCCGGGGGCGGAACAGTTGCGGCTGGTGACGTTGCGCCAGGTCTGGCCGTTCGATCGAGGACCACATAGAGCGAAGACCACCACCCCACCAGCAGGATGACCGAGACCATACCGTGTATGAGCGGCAAAGCCGCAGGTCAACCACTATGACCGATTTTCCGCATCCGACAGGAGTTTCGGCAGGCGCAGTCTCAAACGTGCGCTGGTCCGTTGCCGAACGAAAAAAAGGAACCTCCAGGAGTTCCATACTATACCGCATGGTACGGTAAGAGCGCCGTGAGCACTTCCCTGTCCGAGGAGCATCATGTTCGCCATTCCCGATCCGATCTGGCCGGTTGTCGTCCTCGCTGTTATTCAGGCCGGCGACGGTGCCATGTCCGTCAAGCCGCTGCCCTTCATCGCCCAATGCTTCGAAAACGTGAACTGGCCGCGACGCCTGTGGTGGCTGATGCCGCCGATCAAATTCGCTGCGGCGGCCGGCCTGATCCTCGGCATCTGGGTGCCGTACCTCGCCGCCGTGACCTGTTCCGCCTTGGTGCTCTACTTCATCGTCGCCATCGGGATGCACGTCGCCGCCCGGGACTTCGGCCGCAATCTCCTCCTCAACGCCACCGGCATGCTGCTCATCTGCATCGCGACCGGCGTCTACAGCTTCCTGGCATGACGCTCGGAAAGGTCCGGCCGCACCCGGGACACCGCCTGCCGTGTGCTAGGTTCGCCGGGTGAGCGCGGCACGAGACCGATGGCTAGACGAAGGTTTGAAGGTCCTCGGGGAAGATGGCGCGGCAGGGCTCCGCATCGACCGCATCGCGGCTCGGCTGAATCTGTCGAAAGGGTCGTTCCACCATCACTTCGACGGCGCAGAGGGTTACAAGAAAGAGCTTCTCGCCCGTTTCGAGCGTCTGTCGATCGAAACGCTGGAAACCGCTATCGCGGAAGTCGGGGAGTCGGCCGACGCCCGCGCCGTCTTCGCACAACTGACGAAGCTGATCCGCCCGGGCAGCACGGCGCTCTATTATCCCCGGCTCGATGTCGCGTTGCGGGCGTGGGCGACATGGGATCCGGAGGTCCGCGCCGTGCAGTCTCGTCTCGACGAGGCGAGACTGTCCGCGCTTCAGCAGGTGTGGCGGTCAGTCGTGGACAGCGATGAGGAAGCCCGGACGGCTGCTCTGCTGCCCTACCTGCTTGCGGTCGGCGCGACGGTCGTCTTCCCGCCCATCGCCGCCGACCAGCTGCGCGGCCTCTACGAGAGGCTGCTGCCGCTCGTTCCAGACCACCCAGGCGACGCCCGGCAAGGCTGACGACACGGGTGCGGCGGGTCTGCGCTTGCCGATGAATTGTCTATGGCGTAATCGTGGCGATGCCGCAGGGGCACAGCCGGGTGCCTGACTCGTCGACCGGATGACCGTGAACGTGGCCGAGCCGCTCCGCTGCGCACCGTCCCGGAACCGATCAAGGATTCGACGCGGATCGCCGACCTGAACATACGCCGACGAGACCGACTCGGCGGAGTCCCCATGAGTACTCACACACCGCTTGAACTGCATGAATGTAGTTTTCGGCAGGCGCCGAGTTCTGAAGCGGTACAAGCACGACCGATCATCATGCCGCGATCCTTCTTCAACTCACGGTGGCCAGGGCTCGCGCACGCCAGGCGAAGCCTTGCAGGGCCATGACCTGGGAGACCTAGGGAAGCATGTACGGATTGAGACCTCACAGATCGCAAACTGATGCTGGAGTGGGTGCGACCGTATGGGCGCCGGGGCCGGGTGTAGCGCGGGTGGCGTGGGGG
>NZ_SMJZ01000153.1 GCF_004348345.1 Nonomuraea longispora | reverse complement strand
AGCCGCGGTCCCGCCCGTCCCCTCGACCCCGACGACACGTCGCTGATGGGCTCGAAGGCCCTGGCCGAACTGCTGCGCGACCGGGGCGTCACCGTCGACCGGGTCGACTCCGCCCAGGCCGCCGTCGACAAGGCCGCCACAGGTGAGCGCCTGCTGCTCATCACCGCCCAGGCGTACGTCGACGAGCGCCCCCTCGCCCGGCTCCCCGGCGATCGGCTGATCGTCGGCGACGTCTTCGGTCTGGCCGCCCTGGCCCCGGAAGTGCGTACGCAGGCCCAGCCCGCACGCCCCCGCTCGCGCGACCCCGAATGCCCGCTGCCCGCCGCCCGTGCCGCGGGGAGCGCCCACATGGGCGGCGTCGTCTTGCGCGGCCCGCCGGGCTCCACCGGCTGCTACCCGGCCGGCGACGGGCACACGCTGGTCAGCTACTCCAACGGCAGGGGCGTCACCACCGTCGTCGGCGACGGCGGCTTCATGACCAACCAGCGACTGGCCGAGGACGGCAACGCGGCGCTCGCGCTCAATCTCCTCAGCACCGGCAAGCCCGTGACCTGGCTGGTCCCGCCGGAGAACCCGCCGCCCGGAGAGCTGCCGGGTGAGCAGGGCCAGTCGATGTACGACCTGATGCCCGGCAACATCCGCTGGACCATCTACATGGCGATCATCGCCGTGGCGCTGGCGGCGTTCTGGCGGGGCAGGCGGCTCGGGCCGGTGGTGGTGGAGAAGCTGCCCGTCGTCGTCAGGGCCTCCGAGACGGTCGAGGGGCGTGGCAGGCTCTACCGGGCGAGACGTGCCAGGGAACGCGCGGCCGCCGCGCTGCGCGCGGGCACGATCGACCGGCTCACGGCCAGGCTCGGGCTCGGCCACGGCGCGGGGCCGCAGGAGGTCGTCCCGGCCCTCGCCGCCCGCACGGTGGAGGACCCGCACCGTCTCGGCGCGGCACTGTACGGGCCGCCGCCGACGGACGACGCCCAGCTCGTGGAACTGGCCGGATACTTGGACATGATCGAAAGGCAGTTGAGTGAACTTTGACGAGACCTACCGCGTGACGAGTTCCGGCGACTCGGCGAGGCAGGCGCTGGCGGCGTTGCGCACCGAGGTGTCCAAAGCCGTGGTCGGGCAGGACGCTGTGGTGACGGGCATGGTCATCGCGCTGCTGTGCCGGGGCCACGTGCTGCTCGAAGGCGTGCCGGGCGTGGCCAAGACGCTGCTGGTGCGTACGTTGGCGGCGGCCCTGTCGCTCGACTTCAAGCGGGTGCAGTTCACGCCCGACCTGATGCCGGGCGACGTGACCGGGTCGCTGATCTACGACGCGAAGACCGCGCGGTTCGAGTTCCGCGAGGGCCCGGTTTTCACCAACCTGCTGCTCGCCGACGAGATCAACCGCACCCCGCCGAAGACCCAGGCAGCCCTGCTCGAAGCGATGGAGGAGCGGCAGGTCAGCGTCGAGGGCGCGGCCAGGGCGCTGCCCGACCCGTTCGTGGTGTGCGCCACCCAGAACCCTGTCGAGTACGAAGGCACCTACCAGCTTCCCGAGGCGCAGCTCGACCGGTTCCTGGTCAAGCTGACCGTGCCGCTGCCGCCGCGCGAGCAGGAGATCTCGGTGCTCGACCGGCACGCCCGCGGTTTCGACCCGCGCGACCTGTCGGAGGTCAAGGCCGTCGCCACGGCCGCCGACCTGGCGGCGGGCCGGGAGGCGGCTTCCGCCGTGCACGTGGCTCCCGAGGTGCTCGGCTACATCGTCGACGTCGCCCGCGCCACCAGGAGCTCGCCGGCGTTGCAGCTCGGCGTCTCGCCGCGCGGCGCCACCGCCCTGCTCGCGGCCTCCCGGGCGTGGGCGTGGTTGTCCGGGCGCCAGTACGTCACGCCCGACGACGTGAAGGCGCTGGCCAGGCCCGCGCTGCGGCACCGTGTCCAGCTCCGGCCCGAGGCCGAGCTGGAAGGGACCACCGCGGACGGCCTGCTCGACGGCATCCTCGCCTCCGTCCCCGTCCCCCGCTGACAGGAGGGTGAGCGACCAATGGCGCTGAGCCAACCCGACGCAGCCGTGCAGCGAGTGAGGAGGGTGAGCGACTGATGGCGCTGACGGGACGTGCCGGGCTGGTGGCGGGGATCGGGATCCTGGTGGTGATGTTCGCGCCCCTTCCGGGGCCCGCGCTGGCCGGGGTGTGCCTGCTGCTCGCCGCCGCGATCATCGTGGACCTGGTGTTCGCGGGGGCGGTGCGCCCGCTGAGGTTCCACCGCTCCGGCGAGACCCTGATGCGCCTGGGCCAGCGGGCCACGGTGGAGCTGGTGGTGGAGAACCCCGGCGCCCGGCGCGTACGCGGGGTGCTGAGGGACGCCTGGCCGCCCTCCGCCGGAGCCTCGCCGCGCCTCGCCCGGTTGGACGTACCGGCCGGGGAGCGGCGCAAGATCGTCGTGACGCTCGATCCGACGAGGCGCGGCGACCGGGCGTCCGTGGCGGTCGCGGTGCGTTCGGTCGGGCCGCTCGGCCTGGCCGCCCGCCAGGGCAGCCATCAGGCTCCGTGGTCGGTGCGGGTGCTGCCGCCGTTCCTGTCGCGCAAGCACCTGCCTTCCAGGCTGGCCAGGCTGCGCGAGCTGGACGGGCAACACCCCGCGCTGGTGCGCGGGCAGGGCACCGAGTTCGACTCGCTGCGCGAATACGTGGTGGGCGACGACGTCCGTTCCATCGACTGGCGGGCGACCGCGCGCCGCCACGACGTCGTGGTGCGCACCTGGCGTCCCGAACGCGACCGCCGCGTGCTGATCGTGCTCGACACCGGCCGCACGTCGGCGGGCCGGGTGGGTGACGCGCCGATCCCCCTGGCGGGCGCGGCGGGCAACGGCGGCGGCCTGCTGGCTCAGCAGGCCGCCGGGCCGGATTCGCGGCCCTCGCCGGGCTGGCCGCGGCTCGACTGGTCGATGGACGCGGCGCTGCTGCTGGCCGCCCTCGCCGCCAAAGCCGGCGACCAGGTGGACTTCCTGGCCTACGACCGGGCGGTACGCGCGTGGGTGAGCGGGGAGTCGCGCACCGAGCTGCTGTCGTCGCTGGTCAACGCGATGGCGCCGATCGAGGCGGAGCTGGTCGAGGCCGACTCGCAGGGCATGGTGGCCGCCATCCTGTCGAGGGCCAAGCGGCGCTGCCTGGTCGTCCTGCTGACGGACCTCAACCCGGCTGCGCTGGACGAGGGGCTGATGCCGGTGCTGCCGCAGTTGTCTGCGCGGCACCTGTTGCTGGTCGCCGGGGTGTCCGATCCGTTGGTCGCGGCCATGGCCGGCCGCCGCGACTCGGCCGAGGAGGTCTATGACGCTGCGGCGGCCGAGCACGCGCAGCTCGGGCGCAGGCGCATCACGGCGAGGCTGCGCCGGCACGGGGTCGAGGTGGTCGACGCGGCTCCGGACGACATCGCGCCCGCGCTCGCGGACGCGTACCTGGCGCTGAAGGCCGCGGGTCGCCTCTGAGCACTGCGGGCGGGCGGTCAGGGCGCCTCTGGACGCTGTGAACGCCACGCCTCCGAGCGCTGCGGGCCGCGGGCGGCCTCTGCGCGCCCGGGGTGATCACGCCGATGGGGCCACGTCGGGGGCGCGTTCGAGGTCGCCGGTCTCGTTCTGCGCCAGCGCCCGGCGGCCGAAGACGATCACGTACGTCAGGAAGACCACCTCGGCGAGCACCCCGATGCCCACACGCGCCCACGTCGGCAGCCCCGACGGCGTCACGAACGCCTCGATCAGCCCCGAGGCGAACAGCACCACGACGAGCCCGAGCGCCACGCTCATCACGGCTCTGCCCTGCTCGGCCAGCGCCTCGACCCGCTTGCGCGGTCCTGGGTCGACGACCGTCCAGCCCAGGCGCATGCCGACGGCCGCCGCCAGGAACACCGCGGTCAGCTCCAGCAGCCCGTGCGGCATGATGAGACCGAAGAAGATGTCCAGTTTGTCCCTGGAAGCCATGAGGCCGCCCGAGACGGCGACGTTCTCGGCGTTCGCGTAGAGCGCGTACGGGATCGGCAGCCCCAGCAGCACCGAGTACGCGATCATCAACGCCGAGACGTAGGCGTTGTTCAACCACACGCGGCTGGCGAAGGACGCGGCCGGGTTCTCCGAGTAGTAGTCGGCGAAGTCCTCCTCGACCAGCTGGGTGATCTCCTCGGGGCTGGCGATGGCGGCCTGGACGCCGGGGTTGTTCGCCACCCACGCACCCATCACGAACGCGACGACCAGGAACGCGGCCGAGCTCGCCAGCCACCACCACCGCGCCCGGTAGGCCACCACGGGGAACGTCACCGTGAAGAATCTCACCAGCTCCCGCCAGGCCGGCGTGTGCGCGCCGGTCACCGCGGACCTGGCCCTGGCCACCAGCGCGGACAGCCGCCCGGCCAGCACCGGGTCGTTCGACGAGGAGCGCATGATGGACAAATGCGTCGAGACGCGCTGATAGAGGTCGACCAGTTCGTCGACCTCGGCGCCCGTCAACGACGAACGGTTCTGCACCAGGTAGTCGAGCCGGTCCCACACGGGACGGTGCGCCGCGACGAAAGCATCAATGTCCACCCGAACATTCTGGCCGCTCAATCACCGCGACATAGCCGTTAGGCTCCACTTATGTCGGAGGTTGTGACCGGCGACGCCGTCGTCGTGGAAGTGCGGGTGGCCCAGATGCCCTCGCGGGCGCTGGCGATCGTCATTGACCTGGTGGTGCAGTTCACGGCGATGGTCGGCGCCTACGCGCTCTTGGGAGCGTTCGCCGGCGTCACCGACATGGCCATGTTCAGCGCTGTCATGATCGTGCTGCTGGTGCTGGTGATGATCGGCTATCCGGTGATCTTCGAGTCCCTCACCAGGGGCCGCAGCCTCGGCAAGCTGGCGCTCGGGCTCCGGGTGGTCAGCGACGACGGCAGCCCTGAGCGCTTCCGGCAGGCACTGTTCCGCGGGCTGGCCGGGCTGGTCGAGTTCTGGGTGCTCGCCGGGGCGCCGGCGGTGATCGCCTCGCTGGTCTCTCAGCGGGGCAAGCGGCTGGGCGACGTGTTCGCGGGCACCATCGTGATCTCCGACCGGGCTCCGCGCGACACGGGGCAGGTCATCATGATGCCGCCGCCGCTGGCGAACTGGGCGACCACGCTGGAGCTCTCCCAGTTGCCCGACGACGTGGCGCAGGCGGCCAGGCAATACCTGTTGCGCTGGCCCGACCTGTCGCCGCAGGTGCAGCACGAGATGGGCGTGCGCATCTCGACCCAGGTGGCCTCCTTCGTCTCCCCCGCGGCGCCCGCCGGGACGCCGCCGTACGCATATCTGAGCGCCGTGCTGGCCGAGCGCCGACGCAGGGAGCAGGCCAGGTTCGCGCAGCGGGCGGGGAACGGCGGCGCGCCGCATGGCCCGTACGCGCAGCCTGGTCCTCCCCCACCGGTTCCGCAGCCGGGCCCTTACGGCCCGCCCCCTCCGGCGGCTGCGCGGCCGCTGCCCGGCCCGCCGGCCGCGCCCGCGCCGGAGCCGCCCCGGGCGACCCCCGGCGGGTTCGCGCCGCCCCAGTGACCCGCGAGGTTCTCCGAGGCGGCGCGGAGCCTTCGGATCAGTGCCACCAGCCGTTGCGGTACGACTCCTGCGTCTGCACGTTCAACCGGTCGGTACGCACGTGCTTGGCGCTGTTCGTGAGCCGGTCGTCGATCTTGATGACGTCGAAGCCCTCGTGGAAGTCGGCCGCGTAGATGTAGCCGTTGTAGTAGTAGGCCGACCAGATGCCGCCGCCACCGCCGTCCGAGCGGGGGCCGCGCTCGAAGAAGCCGATCTCCCTGGGGTTGGCGGAGTCGGTGAAGTCCCAGACCGACAACCCGCCCATGTACCACGCCTGCACCATGATGTCGCGGCCCTTGACGGGGATCAGCGAACCGTTGTGGGCGACGCAGTTCTCGCTGTCGTCCTGGTGCCGGGAGATCTTGAAGTAGCTCTTGAACGCGAACTGGCCGTTGGAGATGTCGTAGATCGCGTCGGCGCCGCGGTTGGGGCCGGTGGCCTCGTTGCAGGTGGCCGCGCCGCCGCCGCCGAGCTCGTCGGTGAAGACGACCTTCCTGGCGTTGTTGGTGAAGGTCGCCGAGTGCCAGAAGGCGAAGTTGGGGTCCGTGGTCCTGGCGGTGACCTTCGGGTCGAGCCGGTCGGAGATGTCGAACAACACGCCGTCGCCCATGCACGCGCCCGCCGCGATGTCCTTCTCCGCGTACGCGGTGATGTCGTGGCAGCCGGTGGTCGGGATGAGCAGGCCGGGCTGGTCCTCGTTGCCGCCGTCGGGGAAGACGACCGGGGTGGCGGCGACGTGCGCGGCCTGCGGGTGGCGCAGCGGCACCTTGATGATGGAGATCTTGTCGTGCGGCGGCTGGCAGTCGGGGAAGTTCGCCGCCGGCAGGTACGAGGAGACGTACACGTAGACGTTCTTGTGCCGGTCGCGCCCCTTGCCCGGTACCAGGGTCAAGGTGTGGGAGCCGCAGGCCGTTTCGACCGCCTTGATGTACTTCGGCCTGGCCTTGTTGGAGATGTCGAAGATGCGTACGCCTTCCCAGGCGTCCTTCTCGGCGGCCGACCGGTCGGTGCTGGCGCAGGAGTCGTCGCTGCGTGAGCTGTCGACGGCGGCGAACAGCAGGTCGCCGTAGACGCTGACGTCCATCTGCCCGCCGGGGCAGACCACGGAGCTCACGACCCTGGCCTTCTTGGGGTTCCTGATGTCGTAGATGGAGAAGCCGCCGTAGTTGCCGACGTAGGCGTAGTCGCCCTGGAAGGCGATGTCGGTGTTGATGGACGACGCGATGGCGTCCGGTTTGGGGACGTTCCTGACGTGGGTGACGTTGGGGCTGGTGACCACGGCGTCGGGCGGCGGGATGTCACTGGCGGTCGCGGGTAACGCGGTGAGCAGCAGGGCGACGGCCGCCCCGGCCATCGCGAGGACACGGCGCGGGCTGGACATGCGGAATGCCTCCTTCGTACGGATACCGGCGGGAACGCGGCGTCCCGTCATCAGTGATGACCGTGGCCGCGCTCGGGGTAGGACGTCTGGGTCTGCGCGTTGAGCTCGCGCATCTTGACGCCGTTCGCCCGGTTCGTACGCCAGTCGTTGATCTTCAGCACGTCAAGGCCCAGGTTGAAGTCGGAGCCGTAGATGTGCCCGTTGTAGTAGTAGGCCGACCAGAAGCCGCCGCTCAGCGCGGGCGCGGTGTTGTCGGGGCCGCGCTCGAAGTAGGCGATCTCCTCCGGATGCGCCGAGTCGGTGAAGTCGACCACCGAGATACCGCCCTGGTACCACGCCTGCACCATGATGTCGCGGCCCTTGACGGGGATCAGCGAACCGTTGTGGGCGACGCAGTTCTCGCTGTCGTCCTGGTGCCGGGAGATCTTGAAGTAACTCCTGAAGACGAGCCGGCCGCGCACGATGTCGTAGTAGGCGTTGGCGCCCCGCTCGGGCCCGATGGCCTCGTTGCAGGTGGCCGCGCCGCCGCCCCCGAGCTCGTCGGTGAAGATGACCTTCGTGCCCTTGTTGTTGAACGTGGCCGAGTGCCAGAAGGCGAAGTTCCGCTCGTCGCGCACGGTCGCGGTCACCCTGGGCCGCTCGGGGTCGCGGATGTCGAGCAGAACGCCCTCACCCATGCACGCGCCCGCCGCGACGCCCTTCTCCGGGTACGCGGTGATGTCATGGCAGCCCGTCGTGGCGGACCTACCCTCGGGATAGGGCAGTTGCTTGCCCGGGTACCCGCCGTCGGGGAACAGGTTGGGCGTCGCGACGACCGAGGCGGCGGACGGGTCGCGCAGCGGCACCTTGATGATCGAGATGAGGTCGTGGGGCGTCGCGCAGTCGGGGAACGCGTCGCTCGGGCCGTAGGAGGAGACGTAGATGTAGACGTTGCGCTTCCACCGGTCGGGGACCAGGGTGTGCGTGTGCGAGCCGCAGTTCGTCTCGACGGCCTTGATGTACTTCGGGTGCGCCTTGTCGGAGATGTCGAAGATGCGTACGCCCTCCCACGACTCCTTCACGGACGCGGGCTGCGAGGTGCTGTTGCACGAGTCGTCGTTACGTGAGGAGTCGACCGAGCCGAACAGCAGGTCACCATGGACGCTGACGTCCATCTGCCCGCCGGGGCAGACCACGGAGCTGACGAGCGAGGTGCGCTTCGGGTTGCGGATGTCGTAGATCGAGAAGCCGTGGTAGTTCCCGACGTACGCGTAGTCGCCCTGGAAGGCCATGTCCGTGTGGATGTCGGCCAGGGCCTCGGGTTTGGGCACGTTAGTGACGTGCCTGATGTTCGGGCTCATGACGATCTCGCCAGGAGCCGGTATGTCCGCAGCCTGGACAGGCAGAGTGGTGCCGGCCAGCGCGGCCAGGGCCGCGACCAGGATGAGGACCCTGCGGCGGGTGAACACTCGGGGACCTCCGATAAAGGGGGCATAAACCTCCGTTATGGTCGCTCTAATCACCGCTGTTGACCAGCGTCCAACGTGTCAAATTTTGTTCCGGTTCGCCCCCTTTCCTAACTTCGGTTCATGACTTAGAGTGCGCATTCTCCGCCACGTTCGTCAGGGAGGCTGGGTGCGCGCCGCGCTCATTGTCGTCATGGCCACGGTCGCCACCCTCACCGGCTGCAGCTCCAGCACGACGCCACAGGCGCCGCGAGCCGACTCGACCGCACCCGTGATCGCTCCCGGCCGGCCAGGCGAACAGGACAGGACGCTCTCACCGGCCGAGGCCGCCACCGCGGTGCCCTCCCCCACCGCGAACGCCGCCGACGTGACCTACGTCCAGGACATGATCGTCCACCACCGGCAGGCCCTGGACATGGCGCTGCTGGCCCCGAACAGGGCGCAGTCGGCCAAGGTGAAGGGCCTGGCCGACCGGATAAAGGCCGCCCAGGCACCCGAGATCCAGTACATGACGACCTGGCTGCGGGAGCAGGAACAGAAGGTGCCCGACCACCACGCGGCGCACGACGGCATGCCGGGAATGGCCACGCCGGAGCAGTTGGAGGCGCTGCGGGCGGCGACGGGCAAGGACTTCGACCGGATGTTCCTGCAGCTCATGATCGCCCACCACCAGGGGGCGATCACGATGTCGGAGAAGGTGCTGACCAGCGGCTCCCACATCAAGATCGAGGAACTGGCCGGCGACGTGAGCGTCACCCAGATGGCCGAGATCGGACGCATGCGGGAGATGCGGGCCTCGCTGTGACCACGCCCCCCGGCAGCCGCCGCACGGGCGCAGGCCCGCCGCCCCTCAGGAGCCGACGCGCCAGGAGTGCAGGTAGTCCTCCTGCTCGTCCGTGAGCTCGTCGATGCCGATGCCCGTGGCGGCCAGCCTGAGCCTGGCGACCTCGTGGTCGATCTCCGCGGGCACGTCATAGACGCCGGGCTCCAGCCGGGCCCGCTCCCCGGCCAGCCACGCCACGGCCAGAGCCTGCGCCGAGAACGACATGTCCATGACCGCGGCCGGGTGCCCCTCGGCGGCCGTGAGGTTGACCAGCCGGCCCTCGGCGAGCAGCAGCAGCCGCCGGCCGTCGGGCATGACGTACTCGTCGGTGTTCGGCCGCACGCCCCTGATCACCTCGACGGCCAGCTCGTCCAGCGCCCGCACGTCGATCTCCACGTCGAAGTGTCCCGCGTTGGCCAGGATCGCGCCGTCCCTCATCGCGGCCAGGTGCTCGGCCCTGATCACGTCGCGGTTGCCGGTCACGGTGATGAACAGGTCGCCGAGCAGCGCCGCCTGCGCCATCGGCCGCACCTCGTAGCCCTGCAGGGTCGCGTCGAGCGCCTTCACCGCGTCGATCTCGGTGACGATCACCCGGGCGCCGAAGCCCTTGGCCCGCTCGGCCACCCCGCGCCCGCAGAACCCGAACCCGGCCACCACCACCGTGCGACCCGCCAGCATGATGTTGGTGGCCCGCATGATCCCGTCGAGCGTCGACTGCCCGGTGCCGTAGCGGTTGTCGAACATGCGCTTGGTGCGCGTGTCGTTCACGGCCACGACCGGGAACCTCAACGCCTGCTCCGCCGTCATCTGTCGCAGCCTGATGATCCCCGTGGTCGTTTCCTCACAACCGCCGCTGACGCCGTCGAGCAGATCGGTGCGCTCGGTGTGCAGGATGTTCACCAGGTCGCAGCCGTCGTCCAGCACAAGATCCGGCCCGAGATCGAGCGCCTGGTGAATGTGCCGGTAGTAGGTCGGCCGGTCCACGCCGGCCCGCGCGTGCACCGCGATCCCGTACGCGCGCAACGCCTCGGCCACGTCGTCCCGCGTCGACAGCGGGTTGGAGGCGGCCAGCGCGATCTCGGCGCCGCCCGCCTTCAGCGCGCCCATGAGCACGGCCGTCTCGGCGGTGACGTGCAGGCAGGCCGCTATCTTCAACCCGTCCAACGGCCGTTCCAGGCCGAAGCGCTCACCGATCGCGGTCAACACCGGCATCGAACGCGCTGCCCACGAGATCTGCCGTTCACCGCTTTGCCAGACGTCCATGGCTCACCCTTAACCGAAGAAGACGGCCAAGAACGCGCTCGTAACGGCGAGAGTCCCGTGAGCCTTCACGACCGGCCATGACGGACGGAAGCGGCGTCGGCGAGTGCGGGTGACTTGGCCTGCCGTAAAAGATGGGGTTGAGGCGCCCCGAGGGGGAGTCCCCTCGGGCGTTGGTGACACGGAGAAGAGCCGCTCCCAAGACAGCCGAGCAGCCTTTCAAGAAGCTCCCGGACAGCCGAGCAGCCCAGCGGCCGGCCCCGATCAGTACCGGTAGTGGTCCGGCTTGTACGGGCCCTCGACGTGCACGCCGATGTAGGCGGCCTGCTCCTTGGTCAGTTCGGTGAGCTTGACGCCGAGGGCGTCGAGGTGGAGCCGGGCGACCTTCTCGTCGAGGTGCTTGGGCAGCGTGTAGACGTCGGTCGGGTAGTCGGTGGTCTTGGTGAACAGCTCGATCTGGGCGATCACCTGGTTGGTGAACGAGTTGGACATGACGAAGCTCGGGTGGCCGGTCGCGCAGCCGAGGTTCATCAGGCGGCCTTCGGCGAGCACGAGGATCGTGTGGCCGTCGGCGAAGACCCACTCGTCGACCTGGGGCTTGATGGTGTTGCGCTTGATGCCGGGCAGCTTGGCGAGGCCGGCCATGTCGATCTCGTTGTCGAAGTGGCCGATGTTGGAGACGATCGCCTGGTGCTTCATCCGCGCCATGTGGTCGGCGGTGATGATGTTGAAGTTGCCGGTCGCGGTGACGAAGATGTCGGCGATGCCGACGACGTCGTCCAGCGTGGTCACCTGGTAGCCGTCCATGGCCGCCTGGAGCGCGCAGATGGGGTCGATCTCGGTGACGATCACGCGGGCGCCCTGGCCGCGCAGCGCGTCGGCGCAGCCCTTGCCGACGTCGCCGTAGCCGCAGACCACGGCGACCTTGCCGCCGATGAGCACGTCGGTGGCGCGGTTGAGGCCGTCGATGACGGAGTGGCGGCAGCCGTACTTGTTGTCGAACTTCGACTTGGTGACCGAGTCGTTGACGTTGATGGCCGGGAAGAGGAGCTGGCCGTTCTTGTGCATCTCGTAGAGACGGTGCACGCCGGTCGTGGTCTCCTCGGTGACGCCCTTGATGTTCTCGGCGATCCTGGTCCACTTCTTGTCGGCGCCGACCGTGCGGGTGAGCACGTCGATGATGACGTGCCACTCCTCGGGGTCGTCGGCGGTTGCGGGAGGCACGGCGCCCGCCTTCTCGTATTCCGCGCCCTTGTGAACCAGCAGCGTGGCGTCGCCGCCGTCGTCGAGGATCATGTTGGGGGCGCCGCCGTCAGGCCAGGTCAGCGCCTGCTCGGTGCACCACCAGTATTCCTCGAGGGTCTCGCCCTTCCAGGCGAACACCGGCACGCCCTTCGGGTCGTCGACGGTGCCGTCGGGGCCGACGACCGCGGCGGCGGCGGCGTGGTCCTGCGTGGAGAAGATGTTGCAGCTGACCCAGCGGACCTCGGCCCCGAGCGCCACCAGCGTCTCGATGAGGACGGCGGTCTGGATGGTCATGTGCAGGGAGCCCATGATCTTCGCGCCCGCCAGAGGTCGCGTGTCCGAGTATTCGCGGCGCACGGCCATGAGGCCGGGCATCTCGTGCTCGGCGAGCCGGATCTCCTTACGACCGAAGTCGGCAAGTGAAAGGTCTGCGACCTTGAAGTCCATCGGGTTTCCCCTCGCGTCACTGATGGTTGTCGCCGACGAGTCTAGGCACCGTTCGTACGGCGACGCACGCCAAGAGGGGTGAAACTGACGTAAGAATGTAAGGATGCGCATCACGGAAGCCGCCAAGCGGCTCGGCATGTCCCCGCGAATGCTCCGCTACCGGGAGGCACTCGGTCTGCTGCCGCCTGTGCGGGAGCAGGGGGCGCACCGGCGGTTCGGCCCCGAGGAGCTGGCCGCCGTGGCGCAGGGCGTCGAGCTGGAGAAACGGTTCGACGTGTCGCCGGCCGAGCTGGCGTTCGCCCTGCGGGTGCTGAGCGAGCCCGCCGTGGCGGCGGCCGTACGCGACCTCGGGGTGCGGATCGGGCGCATCCAGGTGCCGCGCAGGGCCCTCGACTTCGAGAAGGAGAAGGCCCTGCGGCTGCTGCGCCCCTCCGGCGGCGCTCAGCAGGCTGGTGCGCGGGACCGGCCCAGGCCGGGCAGGGCCTAGCAAGCGGGCGTATCCAGCCGGGCGGCGCCCAGCAGGCGGGCGTACCCGGCCGGGCGGCGCTCAGGGCGTGGGCGTGCGGGATCGGTCGAGGTCGGGCTCCAGGTAGATGACCCGGGCGATCGGCACGGCCTCGCGGATGCGCTGCTCGGCCTCGTCGATGCCGCGCGCCACCTCACCGGCCGTCTCGTCGTGCGAGACCGCGATCTTGGCGCCCACGAGCAGTTCCTCCGGGCCGAGGTGCAGCGTGCGCATGTGGATGATGCGGTCGACCTCGGGCGCGCTCTCGAGCGCGCGGCGGACCTGCTCCTCCACCTCGGGCGAGGCGCCCTCTCCGACCAGCAGCGACTTGGTCTCCACGGCGAGCACGACCGAGATGACGGCGAGCAGGACGCCGATCATCAGCGTGCCGACGGCGTCCCAGACGGGGTTGCCCGTCACCACGGCCATCGTCACGCCGAAGAGCGCGAAGACCAGGCCGAGCAGCGCGCCCAGGTCCTCCAGCAGGATGACCGGCAACTCCGGTGACTTGGACCTGCGGATGAACGCGATCCACCCCTGCCTGCCGCGCACCAGGTTGGCCTCTCTGATGGCCGTGCGGAACGAGAAGATCTCAGCGATGATCGCGAAGATCAGCACGCCGAACGCCCAGGCAGGCGACGTCAGGGGCTCGGCGTGGCTCAGCTTGTGATAGCCCTCGTACAGCGAGAAGAGCGCGCCGATCGCGAACAGCACCACGGCCACCACGAACGCGTAGAAGTAGCGTTCGCGACCGTAGCCGAACGGGTGTTCCTTCGTGCTGGCGCGGGCCGCACGCTTGCCTCCGACCAGCAGCAGCACCTGGTTGCCCGAGTCGGCGACCGAGTGAATGCCCTCGGCCAGCATCGACGACGACCCGGTGAAGAACGCCGCTACGAACTTGGCCACGGCAATGGACAAGTTGGCGACCAATGCCGCCATGATCGCTTTGGTTCCGCCGCTCGCGCTCACCGGTCTTCTCCACTCATAAGATCATGCAATAAAGGCCTGGAAGGGGATCCTATTGCGAAATCCGGGCCTTCAGCTCACTGATCGCCGAGACGGAGCTCGGATCAATGGCATATCCCAGCGCCAGATAAGTGCTCGCGTAGTCGCCGAGCAGGATCAGCGAGGCCATGCGTTCCAGCGGGTGCGTGCCTTCCGCCGCCAGTTCGGTCACCGGAACGTCGCGGTCGCGCGCCAGTCGCAGCGAAGCCTCGCGCTGACGCGTCAGTTGGGGGTGTTCCTCGACGTCGCGTAGCACCACCAGCCTGAGCGCGTGGGCGGGGGCGTCGGCGAAGATGTCGCGCTCGGCCATCGGCCCGTCGAAGGTCGCCACCTGGCCGTGCCCCGCCTCGGGCAGCTCGCCGTAAATGGCGGGATATTTCGCGTTGGTGTTGAGCTGGCAGGCCAGCCGGTACGCCGCCACGGACGCCGCGGCCGACGAGCCCCAGATCACCGGAAGGCTCTCGGCCACATCCAGCGCGAGCGACTTGCCCGGGTTGACGAACGACTCGCTGGACGGCCGGCACCGGTGCGCCATGTCCTCCAGCGCCGTGGCCACCCGTTCGAACAGCTCCTGGTCGGCCGGCACGAGCCGCAGCGCGGCGGCCGCCACGATCAGCGGCACGGTCAGCAGCCACACGGCGGCCCTGGACTGCCCGCTCACCGGCACCGGCACGTAGACCGCCGACGCCTGGGTGGCGATCGCCTCCAGCGGTGAGCCCGGCGCGCCCACGCCCAGCAGCGTGCACCCGCGCCGCACGGCCTGGGTGGCGACGGCCAGGGTCTCCTCGGTGTCGCCCGAGCCTGAGACGGCGATGATCAGGTCGGTGGCGCCGACCCAGCCGGGGAGCTGGTAGGAGCGCAGGGTGATGATCGGCAGCGGCGCGCCGTTGCCGACGGCCGCCGCCATGATGTCACCCGCGATGCCGGAGCCGCCCATGCCCGCGACCACGACGGCGCGCGGGCGCCCCATCCCGGCCAGGCGGTCGACACGGGCCTCGACGGCGCTGCGGTAGCCGGTGCGTACGTGAGCCGCGGCGGCGGCGACCGCGGGCAGCATGCCGCCGGGGTCGCCGTCGCTGAGATGCCGCTGGTCGTCGAGCCGCTCCGGCTCCCAGGTCACGGTTTCCTGGCCTCGTCGACGAGCAGAACGGGGATGTCGTCCCGGACCGGGTAGATGAGGCCGCACCCGGTGCAGGCCAGCTCCTCGGCCTCGGTCTCGGCACGCAGGGGGGCCTTGCACGCCGGGCAGGCCAGGATCTCGAGCAGCCAGTCGTCGATCTTCACTTCGACACCTTTCCCACAATGGCGAGGACCTCGTCCCTGATCGCCGTCATCTCGGTCTCGTCGGCCGCCTCGGCGTTCAGCCGGAGCAGCGGCTCGGTGTTGGAGGCCCGCAGGTTGAACCACCAGCCGGATCCCGTCACGGTCAGCCCGTCGACCTCGTCGAACTCGCCCCGGCCCGCGAACGCCTCCCGCACCCGCCGCAGCGCCTCGCCCTGGTCGGCGACCGCGCTGTTGACCTCGCCGGAGGCGTGGTAGCGCGAGTAGACCTCGACCAGCTCGGACAGCGCCCGGTCCTGCTCGCCCAGCGCGGCCAGCACGTGCATCGCGGCAAGCAGGCCGGAGTCGGCGAACCAGAAGTCGCGGAAGTAGTAGTGGGCGGAGTGCTCGCCGCCGAACACCGCGCCCGTGCGGGCCATCTCGGCCTTGATGAACGAATGCCCCACCCGCGTCCGCACCGGGACCCCGCCGTGCTCCTGCACGATCTCGGGCACGCCGTGGGACGTGATCAGATTGTGAATGATCGTCGCGCCCGGCGCCTTGGCCAGCTCGCGCACCGCGACCAGCGCGGTCACGGCCGACGGCGAGACGGACGCCCCCCGCTCGTCGATCACCCAACACCGGTCGGCGTCGCCGTCGAAGGCCAGCCCGATGTCCGCGCCGCTGTCGACGACCGCCCGCTGCACGTCGAGAAGGTTCTGTGGCTCCAGCGGATTGGCCTCGTGGTTGGGGAAGTCGCCGTCCAGCTCGAAGTAGAGCGGCACGAGCTCGATCGGCAGCCCGTCGAACACGGAGGGAACGGTGTGCCCGCCCATGCCGTTGCCCGCGTCGACGACCACCTTGAGCGGCCGGATGCCGGTCAGGTCGACCAGGGTGCGCAGGTGGTCGGCGTAGCCGGGCAGCAGATCCTTCTCGATCAGCGACCCCACCGGCGTGGCGGTCACGCCGACCAGCTCGGCCGCGCGGTCGCGGATCTGGCTCAGGCCCGTGTCGCCGCCGATGGGCACCGCGCCGGCCCGGCACATCTTCATGCCGTTGTAGCGGGCGGGATTGTGGCTGGCGGTGAACATCACGCCCGGCAGCCCGAGGCTGCCGCTCGCGTAGTAGAGCAGGTCGGTGGAGCCGAGTCCGGCGTGCACGACGTCGGCCCGGCGCGAACGCGCCCCGCGGACGAAGGCCTCGGCCAGTGGCACGGACGACTCGCGCATGTCGTGGGCCACCACAACCGACCCGGCGCCCGTCACCTCGACGAAGGCCGCCCCGACGGCCTCGGCGATCGGCTCGTCGAACTCGTCGGGAACCAACCCGCGAACGTCGTACGCCTTGAAGATCTTGGCGAGATCGCCCACTCTCCAGCTCCGCCCTTGGTCGTTTCCTCCGTTGAAACGAGCCTACCGGTCGCGGTGCTGCTGGGCCGACCTGAGAACGCGCAGGTGCCCGCGCCTGCCGACCTCGACGCCCTGGCCGACCGGCTCACCCCCGCCCGACGGCGAGGGCCGCGCCGCCTCCCTGACCGCGTTGGCCAGCGCCTCGAGATCGTCGGAGCTGGGCGAGGCGCCGTCCGTCGGCAGCCGCACCACCTCCCAGCCGCGGGGAGCGGTCAGCCGCTCGGCGTGTTCGGCGCACAGGTCATAACAGTGTGGCTCCGCGTACGTCGCCAGGGGGCCGAGAACAGCGGTCGAGTCGGCGTATACGTACGTGAGCGTGAAGACGGCAGGCTGGCTGCAGGCGGTGCGGGAACAGCGGCGGACGGGGCTCACGGAGGGACCGTATCTGGTAAGAGTGCGAGGCGCCACTATCTGAGCACTCTTAACGAGCGTGTCGCCACAATTCGGACACCTGTCGCAGCCTTTCCACCGATTTCCCCGCCAGGGACCGGGTCGAGCCCGAAGGTTTCCCGCGTTCCCGGGCGAAACCATCCGTCGTGGACAGGTGACGCCGTTCCCCGGCACCGCCCATAGGCCCCCCTACACTGGTTCGCGTGACTCACAGGCGCGGTCCCAGGCGGCGCGATCGCCACGGTCGCGGTCTTCGCGGCCCGCTCGCCCCCTCCCACGTCCCCATGGCCAAGTCCCGCAGCGAGCGCTTCGACGACCTCGTGCTCGACGCGGTCGACCGGCTCAGGCCCCGGTGGGAGCGCCAGTTGTCGGCGGTGGAGTTCGCGGTCGAGGAGGTGCCGCCGCTCAGCGAGCTGGGCGACGGGCCGCAGCTGAGCTCCGACCCGATCCCGTTCGGCCGCGCCGACGTCGCCGCCGGCCCCAACCCCGCCTCGATCGTGGTCTACCGGCGTCCCCTGGAGGCGCGGGCCCGCGACCGCGACACGCTGGGGGCCATGGTGCACGACACGGTCGTGGAGCAGGTGGCCACGCTGCTCGGCCTGGCCCCTGAGACGGTCGACCCGGGCTACGACGACCGCGGCTGAACTGCCGGCTCAGGGCACGACCACGCGGGCGGTGTCGGTGAGGGGCGGCAGGAGGGTCCACATGCGGGCGGGTGACAGCGGCTGGGCCGTGAGCAGCAGGCCGCTCTTCAGGCGTTCCTCCACCACCCGTGCTCCATAGACCTCCCCCGACACGGGCGTGACCACGACGGCGAAGCTCCCCTTCGCCTTGAGCCTGACGTTTTTCGTACGCCCGGCAGGCACCTCCACGTCGAACGCGTCGCCGTCCGGCACCTCCCGCACCCGCACCTTGCCGGGCCCGCCGAGTGCCGTGAGGACCAGGCGGGAGCCCGCGCGGTTGCCGGCCACCGCGCTGCCCAGGTCGAGTGAGGGCGTCCCGGCGGTGAAGGCGACGTCGGAGCGGCTGCCGGTGCCCGTGGCGACGAGGCCGGCCACGATCGGAACGGGCGAGGTGAGGACGAGGGCGGCCGAGGAGCCTCCGACGCCCGTGGTGACGTCGAGGGCGGCCACGCTGCCCGCCGGCACGTCCAGGGTCTCGCGGCCCTTCATCACGTACTCGGCGTCCTCGCTCACCGCCTTGAGCCGTACGGCGGCGTCGCTCTCGCCGGGCGCGGCGACCAGCAGTTGCCTGCGCCCGCCCCCTCCGGGGATGCCGGGGACGACCGCGCGCGTCGAGGGCGGGGCGGCGGCGGGGAGCCAGTCCACGCCGCCCGTGTCGAGAGTCGTCCTGGCCGCGACGGCCACGCGGCCGAAGACGGTGGTGACGCTCACGGCCATGATGTCGGCCGAGGGGGCGAGCGTCTTGAGGTCGATCTCCTTGTGCTCGCCCGGCGCGATCTCCAGCCCGATCCCCTTGTCCCCGGAGACGACCCCTTCCGCCGCGTGGATTTGGATGTCGGTCAGCGCGGGCGCCTTGTCGGCGTTGGCGAGGTGGAGACGCACGTCGGCGTCCGCGGGGCCGGGGCCGACCAGCCAGGTCTCCGGGCTCGGCTCGGTGCAGCGCACCCCGGCCAGCCCACGCCCGGCGCCCTTGGTGGTGCGGGTGACGTAGCCGGCCTCCAGGGCGCCGGGGCCCTTGGTGACGTACGGGCCGGCGTCCATCTTCTCGCGGTTGAGCGTGTCGGGCAGGTAGACGTCGACCTGCTCGCCCTTCGTGCCGGGGCAGACGGCGGTGACCGACTCGACGGCCACCTTCCGTGGGCCCGCGGGCGGGGGCGGCAGGGGCGCCGGCCTGGTGACGTACGCGGCCCCGTACATCGCCGTCAGGGCGACGACGACCAGCGCCAGCAGGCCGAACCTGTTCTCCACGAACGCCTTCATCACGCACCCGCCAGTGCCACGGACGACGACTCGACGCCCTCGGACGGACGCCGCCCCGGCGCGGCCATGAGCGCCGCCACCAGCACCAGCGCCCCCTGCGCCCACAACCACGGCGTGTGGAGGGCGCTCCCGGGCTGGGCCGGCACGCGCCTGACCGGCTCGGCCAGACGCCACAGCCCACCCGCGTCCGACAGGCTCATGCGCTGCAGCGACGGCTGGGAGTCGAGCCTCTTCGCCAGTTCGGCCGAGACGGGGGGCGCCACCGCGACCATGGCGATGCCGTGCTGGGCGAGCGTGGCCGCGTCGCCGCCGCGCCCGCCGGCCAGGCCCTGGGCCGCCGTCCTCACCCGGGTGCGGGCATCGGAGTCGACGGGCAGTTCCGCCTCGCCGATCAGCGGGGTACGGGCGTGCAGCACGGTGAAGGCGGAGCCCTCGATCACGAGCGTGCGTTCGCCGTTCTTCGAGTAGGACGCGGCCAGCGCGGGCAGCACGTCGGGCGCGTCGCCCACGAGCGGCCCTCGTACGCCGTTCACCACCCAGAAGCCCGCGGCCAGCAGCGGCGTGCTGAACGCGACCGCCACCACGGCCGTCGCGCCCAGCTTGCGCAGCCCGCCTCCCGCGCGCAGCTCGGCCAGGCGGTGGGCGGTCAGTCCCACGAGGACCAGCAGCCCGGTGCCCGCGAACGCCAGCGGCACCCCCGGCCACACCCGCGCCCCTTCGACGGTGACGCGGCTGACCAGGATCGCGGCCAGCATCCCGTACAGCGCGACGCCCCACCCGATCGCGACGATCATGCGCTGGCGGCGCATGAGGAGCGCGGAGAGCGCGGTCGTGACCAGGCCGGCCGTCACCCAGAACGGCGGCAGTCCGGGCCCGCCGGGGCTGAGCGCGAGCAGCGACTCGGGGGCGAGCACGGGATCGGCCAGGGCCGGATCGTGCAGTCCGGCCTCCAGGAGGATCCTGCCCGGGTCGGTGACCAGGGAGGCCAGCCACGGGAGCAGCAGCGCCACCGGCACGGCGAGGGCGATGGCCATGGAGGTCACGACCCCGCGCCGCACGCCGCCGAAGGCGACCGCCGCGAGCACGCCGAGCACGGCGAAGAGCGGGTAGACCAGCGGGACGAACGCCGTGCCCACGGCGAGCAGCAGCCCGAGCCCCCAGGCTGCGCGGCGGGCGCGGCGGCGCTCGCCGGACAACAACACCGTGCCGAAGGACGCGTAGAGGGGCAGGAGCACGAACACCACGGCCGTGCCCAGCCGCCCGGCCGCGATGGCGCCGGTCGCGACGGGCAGCAGCGCGTACGTCCCGGCTGCCCACGCCCGTGCGGGCACCGCCGGGATGATGTGCCGGGTGGCGAGGTACGCCGAGGCGCCGGCCAGCGGCACCGAGCCGAGCAGCAGCACGGAGACGGCCAGCCACGTCTTGCCGAGCGCGAGCGTGGACAGGGCGGCGAGCACGGCGACGTACGGGGGCGCCCAGGCGTTTGAGCCGAGGCCGACGTCGTGGAAGCCCTCGGTGTAGAACGCCCACAGGTCTCCCGCGCCGCCCGTGACGGGCACCAGGGCGCCGCCGCCGAGCCGTTCGCCGCCGAGCAGGGAACGCTCGGCGGCCAGCGAGACGGCGGTCAGCGCGAGCAGGAGAACGACGCCCGGACGGCTGAGGAAACGTTTGACGGCGCCGGTGTCCGGCGGCGGGAGCTCGTCCTCCTCCTCCGCGGTGGAGTGGTGGTGGCGGCCGGCGGAGTCGACGGGGGCCTGGCCGGCGAGGAAACCCTGGACCATGTCGGTGAGCCGCCGCCAGGCCGCTCCGCGAGGGGTCATCAACCGCTTGATGCGGATATATGCCTTTTTTCGGCTCTGGCGGTTGCCTGGAGGGCGGCGGGCCCGGCGGGCCCTGAGCAGCCGGAACGGGTGCACCAGGATCGACCCCATGGCCACCATCTCGTCCAGCGCGTTCGCGGGCTGCTTGCTCACGATGAACAGCAGCGTGCGGAAGGCCGAGCCGACCACGTTCCGCAGCAGCGCCCAGAGCATCGCGCCGAACGGCAGGTTGGCCATCACCACGAAGATCGCGTTACGCCTGTCGAGCCTGCGTGGATGGTCTCCGCTGACCGTGATGCGCCGCCGCCTCGGCGTGCCAGGCCACGGCCGAGGTGACGTTCAGCACCTGGTGCCCGGCGTTGCGCACCCGCCAGCACAGGTCGAGATCGTCACGGAACAGCGGGAAGAACGGGTCCAGCCCGCCCACCTGCTCCCACACGTCCCGGCGGATCAGCATGCCCGCCGTGGACACCGAGAGCACGTCGTGCGTACCGTCGTGCTGCCCCTGGTCGAACTCGCGAGGTTCGAGCCCGGTGTCCCTGCGCCCGGTGCGGCCCACGGTCACGCCCACTTCGAGCAGCCGCCTGCGGTCGAGCCAGTCGCGCAGCTTCGGGCCGAGCACCGCCGCCTTGGGGTGGTGCTGCGCGGCCACCAGCAGCGCCTCCAGCGCCCGCCGGTCGGGAGCGCAGTCGTCGTGCAGCAGCCAGATCCACTCGTCGGGCCCCGCGGACGGCGACCTCTCCAGCGCCGCCGCCACGGACTCGCCGAAACCGGTGGAACGAGGCAGGGAGATCAGGTTGCCGCGGCCGAGCGTCTGGACGAGCAGATCGGCGGAGCCGTCCCTGCTGCCGTTGTCGACGCCCGCCACGCGGTCAGGTCTGCGGCTCTGCCCGGCCAGAGCCTGCAGCGTCTCCCCGAGCCAGCGCCCGCCGTCGTGAGCGACGACGATCGCGGTGACGTAGGGACGTGCCATGGGCGGGTGACTCCTGGGGGTTGATCACGCGCGCCCACCCTACAGGCGAACCCCTGCAAGAGATGCGAAAAAGGGCCACACGGCAGCCCGCGTGACCCCCTCGCCCATATCTCTCAAACGGCCTGGCGTTTGATCCGTCTGCGTTCCCGCTCGGACAGCCCACCCCAGATGCCGAACCGCTCATCGTGCTCGAGTGCATATTCCAGACACTCGGCACGGACCTCGCACGATCGGCAGACCTTCTTGGCCTCTCGGGTGGAGCCGCCCTTCTCCGGGAAGAACGCCTCCGGATCAGTCTGCGCGCACAAGGCGCGCTCCTGCCATCCGAGTTCTTCAGCGTCAAGCTGATCCTGTGCGATGACCGGATCGGTCACTGCACACCTCCCTGCCGCCCGCCCGCAATGGAGCCCCCCATGGACGCCTTCCTTATTACCCACCCACTGGAAGGCGTAACAACATGGTTGTAATTACACGCGCGTGCCGTACGTGACGTCAAGCGGCATGCAGGTATCCGGGGAAAGACCAGATCTCGCCCCGGTGTGCTTGGCATGTGATGTTCGCACCCGGCCGACACCCATATGCGCGCGGCGTCAGCCAGGCTTGTTCAACGCTGTCAGCGGTCCGAACCGTACCAGGGCGGGATAGACGACCGCCCGTGGCCCACCTTCTCTCTAGCCGTTCATTGCCGGTCCGTTACCTGCGTGGCTCATTGGGGGTGTATATGGCAGTCGGGTCGATCGGGTCGTCCCCGGGACGGCGCTGGTCGCCACCGAAGGAGTCCGGTCCGAACGGCGACGGGTCGAGCCGCATCGTCGCGTCCCCCGACGGCACCTGGTGGCCGGGCTGGTACTGACCCTGCTGCGGCTCGTACCCGCCGCTCTGCTGCTGGGGCTGCTGCGGATGACCGAACGGGTCGTCGTACGCCCTGGGCTGCTGCCCCGCGTAGTCGGGCACGTGCAGCTCGGACTGGGTGCCCGGCGAGGAGTGCTGGTAGGTCTCCGCCTGCTGATAGGCGTCCATGAGCTGCTGGGAGCGGGGGTCGACGGGCGGCTCGGGCTCCTGGTACGCCTGCGGGGTGGCGTACTCCTGGCCCGAGAAGCCCGTGAACGGCTGACCGGCCTGCTGATCGGCCTGCTGCGGGGCGAAAGCGCTCTGGCCGAAGTACTGCTGCTGGCCGTCCGGCGGGGGGTACGGGACGTTCGGGCTGGTCTCGGCCGTGGGGTAGGCCTGCTCGACGGGGGCGAAGGCACTGGGGGCCTCCGGCGGCGCGTACGGGTTCTGCTGGTCCGCCGACGGCGCGTAGGGGTTGCCTTGGTCCGCGGGTGGGGCG
>NZ_SMJZ01000152.1 GCF_004348345.1 Nonomuraea longispora | reverse complement strand
GTGCGGGCGGCGAAGCGTCCCTGCCCGGTCAGGACGATCTCGTCCTCCTGCCCGGGGCGGGCCAGCTCGTCCAGGACTCGTTCGGCGTCGCCGGTGGCGTCTCCGCCGCGGTGCACCGACACGCGCCGGATCTGCAGGCGGGGCTGTTCGTTGGCCAGGGTGCGGGTCGCGCCCCACACGGCCGAGGCCACCGGCGTGGTGGCGCCGCCGGGGCCGGGCAGGGCCGCGCACTCGTCGGTGACCAGCCACAGCGTCGCGGTGGTGGACGGCGGCAGTTGGGCGCAGGCCTGCGCGACGGCGCGCAGGGTCGCGATGTGGCCGGTGACCTCCTCGACGACGGTCTCGGGCGGCTCGGCGTCGTTCCGGCCGGGCGGGTCTTCGACGACGAGGACGAAGGTGACGGCGGTGGCGTCCTGCGGAACGCGGGCCAGCAACCGCGCGGCGTCCTCTGTGGCGCCGGCGCGTTCGGCGCGGCCCTGCCCGGCGATCAGGTGGGTCAGCGCGTCGGCCAGCGCCTGCTCCCGAGGACCGTCGCCCGGGTCCGTGCGGCCGGCGACGACGATCCACGTCTGCGCGTCGTCGAGCGGGGGCCGCTGCGGGGGGAGGGCCGTGCCGGAGGCGGCGGCCAGCAGGAGCGAGCAGGAGGCGCGGCCGGGTTCGTCGTCGGCCAGGTGCGCGACCTCGTGGTATCCCGCCTGGGCCAGCACCTGCGGCCAGCGTTCCGCCTCGACCAGCGGCGAGTGCGGCCGCAGGTCCCGGTCGGCGTGGCCCCAGTAGCCGGGCAGCATCCCGGCGTAGGCCGCGACGGGCGGCCGGTGGGGTTCGACCGCCAGCAGGTGCCCGCCGGGCGCCAGGAGCCGCGACAGGCGGGCGAGCGTGGCGGCGAGGTCGGCGGACAGGTGCAGGGTGTGGGCGGCGATCACCAGGTCGAACGAGCCCGGCGGCAGGCCCTGCCCGTCGGGGTCGGCGTCGAGGTCGAAGCGGTGGAAGTCGACGATGTCGGATCCGGCCAGCCGCCGTTGCGCCCGCGCCAGGACGACTTCGTCGACGTCGGTGACCAGGTAGCGGGTGCGGTCGGCGGGCAGGACCGGCAGCAGCATGGCCGCCGTGCCGGCGCTTCCCGCGCCCACCTCCAGGACGCGCAGCGGCCGGTCGGCCGGCCAGCGTGCGGCGATCTCCTGGGCTACGGCGCGGATGAGCCGGTTGCCGTGCAGGGACAGGGGCGCGATGTCGTGCACCTGCTCCAGCAGTTCGGCGCCGCCGCCGGGCTGCAGCAACTCGGCGGGGTCGTACGCGCCGCGCAGGAGGGGGGTCAGGTGGCGTACGCACAGCGCGGTCAGGGCCTGTTCGGCGGCGAAGGGCGTCGCCTGCCCGAAGAACGCGGCGTCCGGCCCGGCGGAGGGCTGCCCGGTCAGGTGGAAGCGGTCCGGGCCCGTGCGCCGGGCCAGGCCGTGGCGTTCCAGGAGCGGCAGGGCGTGCCGCACCATCGCCGTGCCGCGCCCCGCCACGCCGGCCCGCGCCAGGTCGTCCGTGCCGAGTTCGCGGCCGGCCGGGCTGACGATCTCCTGCAGGGCGGCGGCCAGGGCGGCGGCGAACGACGCCTCCGCGCGGTCGGCGAATCCGGCGTGGCCCAGGGCCCGCCAGGCCGTACGCAGCTCGGCGAGCCGATCGGCGACCGCGTCGGTGAGCTCCGCGGGGCCGGCCAGCGGCCATGGCGCGCCAGGCGTGCCGTCGTGCGGCAGGGCGCGCAGTTCGGTGCGGAAGTGTTCCAGCGGCAGGACCGTGCTGAGCTGGGTGCGGCGCAGCCGGCAGCCCTGCACCTCGACGGTGACCGTGCCGTCGGGGTCGGCCACCAGGATGTCCCAGCGCACCTCGTCGTCGCCGCGGGCGCGTTCGCGCACGTACAGGATTCCTTCGGCGGCCGGGGCGCGCCACACGCGCACCGCGCCGATGGCCGAGGGCATGAAGGCGTTGCCCTGCAGCATGGTCTCCACCATCCAGGCCACGCCCGCCTGCAACGCGCTGTCCAGCAGCACCGGGTGCACGTGATAGCGGCCTTCGGCCTGGGCGGGCACGTGGTAGGCGGCCAGCGCCTCGCCCTGGCCCGGCCGCAGCCAGGTCAGGACCCGGAAGGCGGGGCCGTAGGCCATCCCACCGCGGGCGGTGTCGCGGTAGAAGGCGTCCACGTCGGCGTCGGCGGTGGCGGGGATGCGGGCGCGCAGCGCGGCCAGGTCGAGCGGCGGTGGGCAGGGCCGCGTCAGTGGCCGTACGCGGGCCCGGAAGTGCTCCTGCGGCGGCAGCGCCAGGTCGTCGGTGCTGGAGACGACCACCGCGCCGGTCTCCGGCGACAACGACGTCTGCGTGTACAGGGGCCGGGCTTCGGCCGACTCGGGGATCACCAGCGCGCGGGTGACGGCCGCCCGGTCGACCTCCAGGGCCTGGCCGCTGTCCGGCATGGCCAGCCGGGCGGCCGACAACGCCATCTCGACGTATCCGGTGACGGGCAGGACGGGCAGGCCTCCGGCGCGGTGGTCGACCAGCCATGGCGCCAGCGTGCGTTCGACCGGGCCGTGCCAGGTGGGGTGCGGGGCCGGCAGGCGCTCGCCGAGGAGGGGGTGCTGCAGCGCTCCGGTGCCGCTGGAATGCATCCACGTGTCGGGGCCGCCGATCCAGTACCGCTCGCGCTGCCACGGGTAGGAGGGCAGGGACACCACCCGGCCGGGGCGGGGGAAGTAGACGTCCCAGTCGAGGCGGGCGCCGGAGGCGATGATCTCGGCGGTGACGGCCGCCGCGGAGGTTGCCTGCTCGCGGCGCAGGGTCGGCACCACGCAGGCGCGCCGGCGGGCCTGCCCGGTGACGCGGCGCAGGTAGGAGCGCAGCACCGGATGCGGCCCCACTTCGACGAAGACGTCGTGGCCGCCGGCCAGCGCGCCGTCGACGGCGTCGGCGAAGCGCACGGGCTCGCGGACGTTGAGCCACCAGTAGCCGGCCGTCAGCTCGGTCCCGTCCAGCTCGCCGCCGGTCACGGTGGACAGCAGCGTGACCGCGGCGGGACCGGGGTCCAGCCCGTCGAGGGAGCGCAGCAGCGGTTCGCGGACGGCGTCCATGGCGGCGCTGTGGAAGGGGTAGTCGAGGTCGAGATGGCGGACGAACACGCCGTCGGCCTCCAGCTCCGCGCCGAGCTGCTTGAGCCGCCCCTCAGGTCCGGCGAGCGTGACGTCGCGGTCGGTGTTGACCGCGGCGATCTCCACGTCCGGGCAGCGGTCGAGCAGGGCGCGGGCGCGCTCCTCCGGCAGCCCGACGGCGGCCATGCGTCCCGTGCCCATCGTGGCGGCCTGAGCGGCGCCGCGCGCCGCGATCACGCGCGCGGCCTGATCCAGCGACAACGCGCCGGCGGCGTAGGCGGCCGCGACTTCCCCCACGCTGTGCCCCAGCACGGCCTGCGGGTGGACGCCGGCCGCGCGCAGCACGGCCAGCAGACCGGCCTGCACGGCGAACAACATGGGCTGGGCGACCTCCGTCGCCGACAGCCGCCACTGCGCGGGCGGCTGCCGCATCTCCCGCAGCACCGACCAGCCCAGGTACGGCCGCAGCGCGGCGTCGGCCTCCTGCACCGCCGTACGGAAGGTCTCGTCGCCGGCCAGGAGGTCGGCGCCCATGCCGGCCCACTGCGAGCCGTTGCCGGAGAAGACGAACACCACCCGGCCGTGCTCGGCCGCATCCGCCGTCGCCGCCCCGGTCGGCGCGTGCTCGACGCCCTGCGCCTGGCCGGGGGCGGGTGCCTGGTCACGGTTTCCCGCCTGGCCGGGGAGCAGCCCCAGCAGGGCGCGGGCGGCCCGCGCGGGCGAGTCCGCCAGGGCCACCGCCCGGCGGGGGTGGCCGCCCCGGCGGCGGGTGGAGGTGTAGGCGCAGTCGTACCAGGCCTGCTCGTCGTCGCCCAGGCGCGTCAGATGGTCGGCGGTGCGTTCGATCGCCTGCCGCAGCGCCGTCTCGTTCCGGGCCGACACCATCACCGGCAGCGCCCGCGCGGTCTTTTCAGAGGGCCCGCGGGAAGGCAGGGCCGGCGGCGCGGCGAGCGTGACGTGCACGTTGCTGCCGCCGAAACCGAAGGAGTTCACCCCCGCCAGCGCCCGCCCGCCGCCGGGCGCGTTCACCTCGCGGGCCTGCGTGGCCACCGACAGGTTGAGTCCGGCGAAGTCGATACGCGGATTCGGCTCCTCGGCGTGCAGGGAGGCCGGAATCCTGCCGTGCCGCAGCACCAGCAGCGCCTTGAACAGGCCCGGCATGCCCGACGCCGGCTCCAGATGGCCGACATTCGACTTGACCGACCCGATGGGCAGCGGCCCCCGCGCGCGCAGGCGGCCGAGCGCCCGGCCGAGCGCCTCGCATTCGGCCGGGTCCCCGGCCTGGGTTCCGGTGCCGTGCGCCTCCACGTACACCAGGTCGTCCGGGTCGAGCCCGCCCGCCCCGTATACCTGGCGCAGCAGCGTCTCCTGCGCCTCGGCGCTGGGCAGCGCCAGCCCCATGGTGCGGCCGTCGTTGTTGGTGCCGGCGCCGACGATGACGCCGTGGACGCGGTCGCCGTCCGCCAGCGCGTCGGTCAGCCGCTTCAACAGCACCACGCCGCCGCCCTCGGCCCGTACGAACCCGTCGGCCTGGGCGGAGAAGGCGGCGCACCGGCCCGTGGGGGAGAGCATCTGCGCCTGGCTGAACCCGGTGAAGCCGCCCGGGGAGACGAGCACGTTCACGCCGCCGGCCAGCGCCAGCCGGCTGGTGCCCGCCAGCAGCGTCCGGTAGGCGCGCTCGACCGCCAGCAGGGAGGAGGAGCAGGCGGTGTCCACGGCCATGCTGGGGCCGTGCAGGTCGAAGGTGTGGGAGATGCGGTTGGCCGCGATCGACAGCGTGGCGCCCGCCATGGTGTAGGCGGTGACGTCCCGCTGCTCCAGCATCTGCTGGAAGCCGTAGGAGGTGTCGGAGATTCCGACGAACACGGCGGTGTCACTGCCCGCGAGCGCCGCCGGATCCACGCCCGCGTCGTCGAGCGCCTCGGCCGTCATCTCCAGCAGCAGGCGCTGCTGGGGGTCCATGGCGGCCGCCTCCTTGGGGGAGATCTTGAAGTAGGCGGGGTCGAAACCGGCGACGTCGCCGAGGAACCCTCCCGCCCTCGTGTAGCTCTTGCCGGGGCGGGGGGTGTGCTCGTCGACGAAGCGGTCGGCGTCGAAGCGGTCGGGCGGCACCTGCCCGACCAGGTCGCAGCCCTGTTCGAGGGCTTGCCAGAGGCCGTTCATGTCGGTGATGCCGCCCGGCAGTCGGCAGCCCACACCGATCACCGCGACCGCCGTGTCTGTCCCCTTGGTGCCGCTCATGCGCCAGCTCCCTCGATGTCACTGTCCGTCAGTGATCAACTACTATGTGATGACGGCGGTGACCGCAACGAGGGAGGCCGCTACGGCGCGGCGGCCGCGTACGCACCGTGCTGCTGCTCCTACCAGCGCAGCAGCACGGTTCCCTCGCTGAGCCCGCTGGCCACGCCCACGAGGGCGACCAGGTCGCCGCGCTTGAGCCGGCCCGCGCGTTCGGCGAGGTACAACTGCATCGGCAGGGTGGAGGCGGCGAGGTTGCCGTGGTCGACGATCGTCACCTCGGCCTTGCCCGCGGGGGCGTTCATGAGCTCGCACGCCCAGTGCAGCGCCGCGAGTGACGGCTGGTGCACGCAGGTCACGGCCATGTCGTCCCAGTCGAGGCCGCGCTCGGCGAGCGGCCTGCGCAGCACTCCGAAGTCCAGTTTCTGCACGCCGATGGCCAGGCCGATCGGATCGATGGTGAAGGGCCCGGTACGGAACCCGCCGGCGTGGTCGCGGATGAACGGCATGATGGAAGCCGACCAGTCGGCGGAGTTCGCGCCGAACGCGTGCCCGAGCACGCCGGGGCTGCCGCTGCGTTCCAGCAGCAGCGCCGTGCCCGAGTCCGAGACCGTGTAGGAGGGGATCGCCGGCTCGAAGTCGTCCTGCGACTCCAGCCGCCACTGGATGCTGGCGGTGATGAGCTCGCCGCAGACGATGAGGACCGTACGGTGGTCGCCTGCGGTGATGAGCGCGTCGGCGAGGTGAATCGCCCGCAGGACGCTGTTGCAGGCGTCCCGTACGTCGAAGACCGGGCAGCCTGCCCCCAGTTTGGCCGCCACCATGTGCCCCGTCGCCGGTTCGACGGCGTCGCCTGACACGCCCGCGTAGATGATCAGGTCGATGGCGGGCGGCGTGTGTCCCGTCTGCCGCAGCAGCCGGCGGGCCGCCGCCGCGGCCAGGTCCGACGCCATGCACTCCGGCGGGGCGACATGGCGTCGCCGCACGCCGCTGTGCCGTTCGATCAGGCCCCGCGGGACGCGGATGCCGGGGTTGCGCTCGGCCAGCAGGTCTTCCAGCTGCTCCGTGGTCAGGCTGTGCTCCGGCAACTGCGCCGCCACCCCGGCCACCCGGGAGTATCGTTCCCCGCTCATTCCGCTCCGTCCCGCACGTGCGCGGACCGCATGGCGGGGCGGCACCAGGGCCGGGACCGCCGATCGGGCATGCCAGGTCCGCTCTTTTAGGAAACAGGCGCTCACGATAGGCGGGTTCCGGCCGCGATCACAGGTGAACCGCCGAGGCGGCGATCATGCTTGCCCCGGCCTTGACCTGCGCCGTCACCAGTGCTGTCACCGGTGACGGCGCCGGCGTGCTCGCCGGGCCCGGCCGCCCGCCACGCCCCGCGCCGGGGCCGCCGCCCTGGACGCGCTCGCCGCGCGCGGTAAGGGAAGGAGAAGCGACGGCCGGAGACGTCGGGGCCGGTACCGTCAGGTCGGGTCGGCGTGGCTCACGAGGCGCAGGCGCCGGTTACGGTCCGGTGCGGGCGTGGTTCGGCGGAACGGCTTCGGGGCCACGGGTGTCGAGGTGCCCGGCTCGTCACCGGCCGGGCGAAGTGGCGGGGCGGGGGATCGCGGTCTCGATCTGGGCGAGTTGGGCCGCGAGGATCGTGGCGAAGACGGTGTCCCGATTGTCCGACAGGGGGCGGATGTCGCGGGCGAAGTGGGCCAGGGCGGGGAAGTGCGCCGGGTCGGCGCCCAGCACCGCGACCCGGAACGACTCCAGGCCCTGCTCCTGCTCCTCGGGGGTGACGCTGCCGATGGCCGCCTCGGACGCGATCAACGCCGCCAGCAAGATCGCGAGCCGGTGGTAGTGCGCGGGGATCTCGCTCTCGGGCAGGCCCGATGCGCGCAGGGCCTGCAGCGTCTCCTCGATGACCAGCCGGGAGCCGGCGCCGCCCGAGACGTGGCGCCCCCAGATCACGGCGACCTGGGGGTGCCGGCCGAAGGCCTGTCGCAGGCGCATGGCCACGGTGGTGATGCGCTGTTTCCAGTCGCCCTCGGGGCGGTAGCCGTCCATGGCGGCGATGAGGACGCGGTCGGTGACCGCGCGCAACAGCTCCGTCTTGTTGCGGAAGTGCCGGTAGAGGCTGGAGGAGTCGGTGCCGAGCGCCGCGGCGAGCCGGCGCACGCTGAAGGACTCGGCATCTCCCGCGCGCAGCAGCTCCGCCGCCGTGTCCAGGATCTCGTCAGCCGACCAGCGCCTTCGGCCCGTCATGTCACCCCTCTCGTCCGGACCCAATCTAGACTATGCACGCGCCGTTGCGCGCACCGCGTGCATAATGGGGGCGCGTACCGACGGCGGGACCGCGCGGCTGCACCGCCGCCTGCCCCGAGCCGTCACATCTGCCGATCACGGAAGGACACGTGTCGTGAACAACCCCCTCGATCCCACGGCCCTGCGGACAGCCCTGCAAGACGTCCACCGCGCGGGCATGCCCGGACTGTGGGCCGAGGTGCGCGACGGCGAGCAGGTCTGGCAGGGCGCCGCCGGGGTCGCCGACGTCGTCACCGGCCGTCCCGTCAGCAGCGGCATGCGCCACCGCGTGGGCAGCGTCACCAAGACCTTCACCGCCGCCGCGGTGCTGCAACTGGCCGAGAACGGTCAGATCGGGCTCGACACGCCGATCGGCCACTACCTGCCGCGGCTGGTCCCCGGAGAGCGCGGTGACGCGATCACGGTCCGGATGTTGCTCAACCACACCAGCGGCCTGGCCGAATACCTCCCTTATGCCTACGCCTCCCTCAAGGCGTTCCCCTCGCTGGCCGATACGAGGCCCGACAGCCTGGAGGAGCACCGGTTCACGCGCTTCCGTCCCGGCGATCTGATCGAGATGGGAGTCGCGGCGCCTGCCGCCGGCCCGCCGGGCGACACTCCTGGGACGTACTCCAACACCAACACCCTGCTGCTCGGCCGGCTCCTGGAACACGTGACCGGTACGCCGGCGGAGAAGGTGATCACGCGGAACGTCATCGAGCGCGCCGGGCTCCCCGACACCGGGTTCCCCGCACGACCGCAGCTCCATGGGCCCCACTCGCAGATTTACGAGGCGTGGTTCGGCATGATCGACCCGCCGCGCGACTTCAGCGTCTACGACATGTCGTGGGTGGGGCCGGCGGCGGCGCTGGTCTCGACCGTGACCGACCTCAACCGGTTCTTCGCCCTGCTGCTCGACGGGCAGATCGTCGCCCCGTCGTCGCTGGCGCAGATGCAGGCCACCGTCCCGGTCGTCTCCCAGGAGGGGAAGGTGATCGACTACGGTCTCGGCCTGCACCCGGAGGAGGTTCCCGGCGGCGGCACCTTCTGGGGCCACGGCGGCACGGTCTGGGGTGCCGGGACCCTGTCCATGACCCGCGCCGACGGCGGGCGGCAGCTGTCCGTCGCGGTCAACCTGCAGAGGTGGAACAGGCTCGACGCCTCGGGCAGGCCGCAGCCCCATCCCATCGACGGCGCGCTCGCCGCCTTCCACCAGGTCGCGATGGGCGGCTGAGCCCGAGCCCGGTCTGTCAGGCGGTCGTCTGGAAGCTCTGCGACCCGGTGACCCGCAGCAGGTCGAGCTTCTCCTGCGCGTCGGTGCCCTCGGTCGGGAAGAACGCCGGCATCTTGAGGTCTTCCTCGGGCGTGAGCAGCACTTCGCAGGTCAGGCGGAGCGTCCCGAGCTCCGGATGCAGGAAGCGCTTGCGGTCGAAACGGCGTACGGCGGCCTCGTGACGCTCCCACAGCTCGCGGAACTCCTGGCTGCGCTCCAGCAGGCCGTGCGCCATCTCCACCACGCCGGCCTCGCTGGCGCGGCGGGAGTAGGTCGCCCGCAGATCGTTGACGTGCGAGCGTGAATGCCGTGGCCAGTCCTCCTCGGGGAACTTGGCGCGGATCGCCGGCTCGGTGAACCATCGCCACGCGATCGACGCAGCGTGACGGCCCAGCACGATGTCGGCGAGGGCGTTCTGCCACAACATCTCGTGCAGGTCGGTGCAGATGCGGACCGGGACGTCGGTGAGCCTCTCGGCCAGCTTGGTCAACCCCGGCCGGATCCGCCGGCCGGCCCGGCGCGCCGGAGGCGCGAGCCCGGCCAGGCGGTAGAGATGGTCGCGTTCGTCCAGGTCGCAGCGGAGCGCACGGGCCAGGCAGGCCACGATCGCCGCGGACGGATTGGCGCCACGGCACTGCTCCAGCCGGGCGTAGTAGTCGCTGGACATGCCGGCCAGCGCCGCCACCTCGTCGTGCCGCAGACCCGGTGCGCGACGCCGTACGCCGTCGGGAAGGTCCACGTCGGCCGGACGCAGCAGGTCCCGGCGGCGGCGGAGGAAGTCGGCGAACCCGCACGGTCGATCACGCTGCCCAGTGTAGGGAGCGCTCCCACGCCCAACCAGGGACAGGTTGTCCCTGGTCGGGACGGACTGCCGCCGGGATCCTCCGGGCCGGCGCCCCGGCCTGGAGTACCGCAGGGCGGCGGTGGCAGGAGCCCGGTCCCGGCGGAAGATCGGTCACGCGGCCGACGAACCGGGGCGCGGGCGTCAGCAGGCTGAAAGACATGCCCGACCTCCGCCATCGCCTGCACAGGATGTCCTTCCGCGCCGTGTCCCTCCTTCCCGTTCCCGCGCATGGCCGTGTGCTGCGCCGCTTCTTCGAGTGGATGCACCGCGTTCCCGACCCGTGGCGGTACGAGAGCGAGCCCTACGAGCTGGCCAAGTACGAGACGACGTTGCGGCACATCCCCGGCCGCTCCTACCGCAGGGTCCTCGACGTGGACTGCGGTGAAGGGGCGTTCACCCGCCGGCTGGCCGGCGCCTTCCCGGGGGCCGAGTGCCGGGGGGTGGACATCTCGGAGCGGGCGATCGTACGCGCCACGGCCAAGGCGGGCGGGGCGGCCGGGGCGGCCGGGTTCGCCGCGCTCGACGTCCTCACCGAAGCTCCGGACGGCGTCTTCGACCTGGTCATCTGCGCGGAGACGCTCTACTACGCGGGCCGTGGCCGGCGGCTGCGCCTGGTCCTGTCGCGGCTGCGCTCGTTCATGGCACCGGGCGCGGTCCTGGTCCTGGTGCACGAATGGCCGGAGGCGCGCCGCCTCTACCGCCACCTCGACGCCGACCCGTCGCTGCGCAAGGTGGGCGAGCACCCGTACGACGACCCGGCGCGCCCGTACGCCGTCACCGTGTACGAACACGTGGGGACCGCCGCCCGCGCACCGGCTCCTGCAGGCGGGCGAGCACGGAGCCGGAAGCCGGCGGCGTGTGGCCCCGGGGCGCGGCTCGCGCGGACGGTGGCGTTGTCGGCCGCGCTCGCCGCCGGAACGGCCGCCGCCTGCCGGCCGGTGGCGGCCGAGCTGCCCCTGCCCGCGGCCTTCACCGCCCAGGCGCTGCAGGACACCTACGACCGGTACGCTTGGCAGGGCCGCCGGTTCCTGGCGTTGAGCCGCGAGGGCGACGGCCAGGCGATCGAGGTCGTGGGAGATCTGGCCCGCGCGCGCAGGGTCATCGTCTACGTGCCGGGCTCGGGGCAGAGCCTGGCCGCGTTCGACGACTCCCCGGAGAGTCCCGGGCGAGCGGCCCACGCGCTCCACGACGAGGCCGCGACCCTGGGTCCGGGGACCGCGGTGATCGGCTGGCTGGGTTACGACACACCGAGCCTCGCCCACCCAGAGATCGTCACCGTCTGGCCTGCCGACAGGGGCGCCGGACGGCTGCGGCCTCTCATCGACCGGCTGCCGCGGCACCTGCGGATCAGCCTCGTCTGCCACAGCTACGGCTCGGTGGTGTGCGCCCGCGCCGTCGCGGGGGGTTCGCCGGTGCGCGACCTCATCGTCGTCGGCAGCCCGGGCCTGGGCGTCAGGAAGGCGTCGGACCTACGTACGCCGGCGCGGATCTGGGCGATGCTCGGCCGCAACGACGACGTCCTGCGCGCCGGCCTGCTCATCGGGCCGTTCGGGTTCGGCGCCGACCCCGTACAAGCGGGGTTCGGCGCGCGAGTCGTCGACGGCGGCGACACCCGCCACCACGGCTACCTGCGGCCCGGCAGCCGCACCCTGACGGAGATCACCCACATCGCGGTGAGGGGGACCCGGCGGGCGGCGTGACCGGGCCCGCCAGAACGCCGTCGCCCGCGCACCCCGGTCCGTGGACGGGGCATGATGGATGCGCGGCGGGGGGCGGCCGCGGGGGTGCGGTGAAGGAATGATCGTCAAGGCTTGGATGAGCCGTCCCTGGGCGGGCGACGCCGCGACCGCCGCTGTGGTGCTGGCGGCGGAACTGCTCGGTTATCCCTATGCGGGGGTGGGCCCCAAGGTGGTGCTGATCGCGGCGGGGGCCCGGTCACGGGTGCGGCTGGCGTACCTGCCCGAACTGGTCGAGCTGGAGATCAACGATGAGGGGCGGTCGCGGCCCGGCGCCGTGAGGCCCGGGTTCGGGCTGGCGGGGATGGCCGAGCGGGTGTCATTGTGCGGCGGCGAGATCCGCGCCGGGCCCTCGCCTGGGGGAGGGCTTCACCGTACACGCCCGCATCCCGCTGCCGGAGACGATGTGATCAGAGTACTGCTCGTGGACGACCACACGGTGGTCCGCGTCGGGCTGCGCCTGCTGCTCGACACCACGCCCGACCTGACCACGGTGGGGGAGGCGGCCGGCGGGCACGACGCGGTACGCCTCAGCCACGACCTGCGTCCCGACGTCGTACTGATGGACCTGCATCTGCCGGACCTCGACGGGGTGGCCGCCACCGAGCGGATCGTGTGCGAGCTGCCGGAGGTCAGGGTGCTGGCGTTGAGCACGTTCGATCTGGAGGAGCACGTGGTCGCGGCGCTGCGGGCAGGGGGCGTCCGGCTTCCTGCCCAAGGACGTGTCGCCGGAGGAACTGATCGAGGGCATCAGGATCGTGCACCGGGGCGAGGCGACGGTGGCGCCCCGGCTGCTGCTCGGCCTCATCGGCACGTTCGTGCGCCCGGCCCGCCCGCGTACGGCCGTGACGCCTGCCGAGTTGTCCGTGCTGAGCGCGCGCGAGGTGCAGGTGCTGGAACTGATCGCGCGGGGCCTGTCGAACGCGCAGATCGCCGAGGAGGTGAAGCTGTCGATGTCGACGGTGAAGAACCGGGTGAGCGACCTGTTCGCCAAGCTCGGTGTGCGCGACCGGGCCCAGGCGGTGATCGTCGCGTACGAGGCCGGGCTGGTCACGCCACGCGGCGGGCGTCCATAGGCCGGGCGGGTCACCGATGCGAGGCGTCCCCTGCCCGCCGCAAGCGCGGCGTCCCGGCGTACGACGCGGCAACGCCGACCCTGCCGGCGCATGTCACGCGCCTCCAGGAGCCGCCCTCAGGCGGGCCTTTCGCCGAGTATGTGGGCGAGGCGGAAGGAGCTGTTGTCGGGCTTGTACTCGAACACCCCGATCGGTGCCCTGGCTGGATCGCCCCTGTCGGTGAAGTCGATCGGATGATGGCACACGAATGCGGCCCTGTTCCTGATCGTCTGGCTGAGCCAACCAACGATCATCCTTTGCTGAGCCTGGTCAGGCGTCTGCGGCGGGCGCGCGGCCGGGCCAATCCAGTTGTACGGCCTGCTTGACGAAGACGATTGCGTCGATCGTGTCGAGCTGGTCCTGGGCGAGCGGGAAATAGGCGAAATCGGGGGAATCGCGCTGGGCGGCCCCCTTGACGGCCTCGGTCAGGCGGCGGGCGTCGATGAGGGCGTGCTCCCACGGGAGCGTGGACAGGACTCCCTCGACTGTGCCGGGGTGCGGAACGTCGTCGCCGACCACGCCGAAGGCCGAGGCCAGGAAGGCGTACCGGTCGCCCAGCCGGGTCGCCGTGATCGCGCCCGCGCTCCACCACTCCAGCACCTGGTCGCCGAACGACATGAAGCTCTTGTCGCGCCGCAGGTGGAGGTTGCTGGCGAAGACCAGGGCGGGGCCGTGCTCGGCGACGGCGCCCAGGTTGGCCGCCATCATCGCGTCCCGCAGGGCCGACAGGCGGGTCCACCGCGCCGGGGACGCGTCGGCCAGCCAGTGGTGGTAGCGGAGCAGGCCGGTGGCGGTGCGCCCGTACAGTTCCGCCCGCTCCCGCTCCTCCGCGCTCAGCCGCGGCGCCTGCGTGTCGAGCAGCGCCACCAGCTCGTCGGCGATCAGCCGCAGCCGCTGGGCGTCGGCCGACCGGCCGATCGACTGGGACGGATCCATGGCCGTGGCCTCGTTCGACCACCGCTCGTCCGGGCCGAGCAGCGCGTCCAGCTTCTCCCTGGTGCACGGCAACGGGCCGTCGAGGAGGGCGTGGAGGGCGGTGAGCGGCTCACGCGGGCTGGCCGCCCAGTATTCCAGCGGGCCGTCGAACCCGAAGAACCTGACCTTCGCCTCATGCTCCTCGTTGTACTCCCGCATCCAGCGTACGAGCTCGCGGTTGGCCGGGAAGGCGCCGAAGTCGTGGCTGAAGCCGCGCTCCATGACGTCGTCGAGCGTGCCCGCACCCGTCGTGACGTAGTCGTCGACCAGGAGGCCGCCGAGGCAGTCGCTCTCGATGGCGAACGACCGGTAGCCCTCGTGCTCGACCAGATGCCGGAAGATCTCGTTGCGCACCTCGCCCAGCTCACCCACGAAGTGCCTGGCCTCGCCCAGGCCGAGGAGCAGAGGTCGGGCGGGAAGCGACCGGAGGAAGGCCGAGATACCCGCGCCGTCGACGGGCCGGGCGATGTCCTTGATGTCCATACGTTCAACGGTATCGTTGAACTTTCGATGTAGACTTTCTCCGAAACACTCCAGCTACAGCTCGGCGGAGCTTCAATCGGTGGTGCATTCATGAGGCCGGTGGACCTGGCGCGCGAGCACGGCCTGTCCACCCAGGCGGTCAGAAACTACGAGGACGCCGGCATCCTGCCCGCCGCCGAGCGCACCGTCCACGGCTACCGCACCTATACGCCGCTGCACGCCCACGCCCTGCGCGCGTTCGTCGCCCTCGTGCCGGGCCACGGCCACCCGACGGCCACGTCGATCATGCAGGCGGTCAACCGGGGCGCCGTCGACGACGCGCTGCGGCTCATCGACGACAGCCACGGCCAGCTCCTCGACGACCGCCGCACCCTCCAGGCCGTCGAGGCGGCGCTGCGCGACCTGGCACCCGTGCCGCAGGAGCGCGGCGACACGTTCATCGGTCCCCTGGCCAGCAGGCTCGGCATCCGCCCCGCGACCCTGCGCAAATGGGAGAACGCCGGGCTGGTCCGGCCGCGCCGCGATCCGCAGACCGGCTACCGGGTCTACAGCGCGGCCGACGTACGGGACGCCCGGCTGGCCCACCAGCTGCGCCGGGGCGGCTACCTGCTGGAGCAGATCGCCCCGCTGATCGCTCAGGTGCGCTCGGCCGGAGGCGTCGCCCCGCTGGAGTCGACCCTGCGCGAATGGCAGGCCCGGTTGTCCGCCAGGGGCCGGGCCATGCTGCAGGGCGCCGCCGAGCTGGACGCCTACCTCCGGGCCCGCGAACGCTGAGGCCGGCGGCGCTGAGACCTATGATGATCCGATGCGTCAGGCCGACCTGAAGCCCTACTGGAACACCAACGTCGCCCGGCACCCCGGCATCCTCCAGGCCGTCCCCGAGGGATGCGGCGATGCGCTGGACGTGGGCTGCGGCGACGGACTGCTCGTGCGGAAGCTGAGCGAGCGGGCGAAGCGTGTCACCGGCATCGACAAGTCGCCGCCGATGATCGCCCGCGCCCGTGAACTCGCCGCCGGCCACCAGGAAGTCACCTTCGTCGAAGGTGACTTCCTCACCGCCGGCCTCCCCGCCGAGGGCTACGACTTCATTTGCTCGGTAACTGCGATCCACCACATGGACTTCGAGGCGGCCCTGACCCGCATGCGTCGGATGTTGCGCCCCGGCGGCACGCTCGTGGTGGTCGGCCTGGCCCGCGAGACGACCCCGTCGGAGTGGGCAGTGAAGATTGCGGCCGCCCCCGTCGTGCGGATCGCCAAAGTACTGCGTCGCGCGCACGGCCCGGAGGGCATGCCGGTCGCCGACCCGCAGATGGGCTACGGGCAGGTGCGGGCCGCGGCGAGGCGACTGCTGCCCGGCGTGCGCTACCGCCGGCACGTGCTCCGCCGATATTCGCTGACCTGGGCAAAACCCGGCCGCTAGCGGCGGCTGTACGGCACCGGCACCCGCCTGAAATACGGTCGCATCGCCCGTCCCGGGTGGGTTAACGTTGTTGCCGTCACACGCCGGGCGACCCGCCCCGCGGGTCGGGAGACGGGAGACCGCTGATGGTCGCTCAACTCGTCGCGCTCTGCATCGATGCGGGCGACCCGCCCGGGCTCGCGCGGTTCTGGGCCGGGGTGCTGGGCCGGGAGCTGGCCGGTGACCCGCGCGACGGCATCGTGCTCCTGCCGGACGACGACACCGGGTTCCGCATCCGCTGCCTGCCGTCGCAGGAGAAGAAGACCGGCCAGAACCAGATCCACTTCGACCTGACGAGCACGTCCCCGGACCACCAGCGCGAGACGGTGGACAGGGTGCTCGCGCTGGGCGGGCGCCACATCGACATCGGGCAGCGCCCCGAGGAGGGTCACGTGGTGCTCACCGACCCCGAAGGCAACGAGTTGTGCGTGATCGAGCCGGGCAACCGGTTCCTCGCCGACTGCGGATTCATCGGCGCGCTGTCGTGCGACGGCACGCGGGAGGCCGGCTGCTTCTGGAGCCAGGCGCTGGGCTGGCCGCTGGTCTGGGACCAGGATGAGGAGACGGCCATCCGCTCGCCGCACGGCGGCCCCAAGATCACGTGGGGCGGCCCTCCGGTGGCGCCGAAGACCGGCAGGAACAGGCTGCACTTCGACCTCGCCCCGCCCGCCCACGGTGACCAGCAGGCGGAGGTCGACCGTCTGACCAGCCTCGGAGCGACGCGCATCGGCGCCGGCCCGTGCGAGGCGGGCGGGGTGGAGATGGCCGATCCCGACGGCAACGAGTTCTGCGTGCTGACGCCCCGGTAGGTTCGCCGCGGACGGCGGCGGGAGAGACGTCCTTATCCGGGGACGGGCCGTCCCTGGCTCTGCCACGTCGTCCGCGGCATCGTGAAGGGGCGGACAGAACCGACCTGGCCGATTTCGTGCGACGTTGCCGTACCCGGCTCGCCCCTGCCGACGTCGGTCTGGCGCGGGGCACGCGGCTGGAGCAGGCGAGAGGTTCGCGCCCGTCCCGCCAGATGCTCACCGCCGTCGCCCGCGCGCTGCGGCTGACCGGCGACGAGCGGGACCACCTGTTCCACCTGGCCGGCGAGGATCCTCTGAGGCCGCCATCTCCGCTCCCGCCGCCACCGGAACCGGGCGGGACCCCTACGGCGACGACCTGGTCGACGCCTACCGCACGCGATGAGGGCGGCGGTACGGCATAACCGCCCGGTCTGAGGGGATGGCGCCCAGGAGGCGACGTGACAGGAGGCGGTCGTGGACTGGACGCTGGACGAGGCATTCGAGACGCCTGACGGGGCCGTACGCTGGGCGGTCATGGGTCGCGGCGACCCGGTGGTGCTCGTGCACGGCACCCCGTACTCCTCCTTCTTGTGGCGGGATGTCGCACCGGCACTCGCCCTGACCCGCAGGGTCTTCGTCTTCGACCATCTCGGGTTCGGGCGGTCGGACCGCCACGAAGGCCAGGACCTCAGCCTGGCGGCCCATGCCAGGACCTTCAGGCGGCTGCTGGACCACTGGGACCTGTCGCGCCCCAGCGTGGTCGCCCACGACATCGGCGGGGCGGTCGCGCTGCGGGCGCTGCTGCTGGAAGGAGCGGACTACGGTGACCTCACCCTCTTCGACGCGGTGAGCGGCGGCCGGTGGGAAAGAGGGCTTTTCCAGCTCGTCCTCCAGCAGACGGAGGTCTTCCGGCAGCTGCCCGGCTACGCCCACGAGGCGCTGGTGGCCGCGCACCTGCGCCACGCCACCCATGCCGGCTTGCGGCCAGGAGTGCTCGACGCCTTCCTGGAGCCGTGGCGGGGCGCTGAGGGGCAGGCCGCGTTCTACCGCCAGTACAGCCAGATCAGGCAGGCGGACACGGCCGGGTACGAGCAGCTGCTGGGCGGCATCTCGGTGCCGGTGCGCCTCCTGTGGGGCCGTGAGGACCGTATCCTTCCCCCGGAGCACGCCCGCTGGCTGCACGAGAAGATCCCGCACGCCGAGCTCCACTGGGTAGAGGGAGCCGGCCATCTCCTCCAGGAGGACGCGCCGGCCCGCCTGACGGCCCATCTCACCGCGGCGTTCTGACCGGCGACGCCCGGACCGGAATCACCCGCTCACGTCGCCCGCGCGGCGATGGCCGGCCGCCCGGCACGCCGGCCGCCCCTGAACCACTTGTAGGAGCCGGGCACGCGAGCCTCACGGCGGATCCTGCGCACCGCGAGGTTGCAGGTCATCTCCTTGTACGCCGCGGCCATGCGGCCGTCGAAGTAGACGTTCATCGCGCTGTCGTCCTTGCGGGCGAACTGCCGCACGCCGCCACGCCTGCCGAGACTGACGCACGACCCCGTGAAAGCCAGGGTGATCGCCACCGGATCGGTGCCGGCGATGCGGCTCATCACGGTGTTGGCGGCCTGCGCCCCGAGCGGCCCGGCGGCGTAGCAGCTCATCCGCAGCGGCCGGCCCGACGGCGAAGCGGCGTCCCCCGCGGCGACGATGCGGCCGTCGCCGACGCTGGTCAGCGTCTCGTCGGTGAGCAGCCGGCCCAGCGCGTCGGTACGCAGCCCGCTCGCCGCCGCCAGTTGCGGCACACCGAAACCGGCCGCCCAGACCGTCAGTGCGCTCGCCCCCGTCCCGCCGCCGGCGAAGACGACCTCGTCCGGCCCGACCTCGCTCACCGCGGTCTCCTCCAGCACCGTGACGCCGTGCCGGGACAGCCACCTGGCCACGGACCGGCGGCCCGGCTCGCTCAGCGACGGCGCCAGGGTCCTGCCGCAGACCAGCGTGACCCTGCGTCCCCGCTCGGCCAGCTCGGCGGCCGTCTCGATGCCGGTCAGCCCACCGCCGACCACGGTGACCGGGGCGCCGAGGGGCACGTCGTCCAGACGGGCGCGCAGCCGCCGCGCGGCCTCCAGCTCCGCGATGTCGAACGCGAACTCGGCCGCGCCGGGCACCGACGACGGTATGGCCCCGGTGCTGCCGACCGCGTAGATGACGTAGTCGTACTCGATCGCGCCGCCCGAGGCCAGCCGCACCTCGCGGGCCACGGTGTCGATGTGCTCCGCGCTGTCGACGACCAGCCGGATGTCCGCACCGAGCAGCGTGCCGTAGCCGGCCGTGGCCTCGCCGGTGCCGGCGACGAACTGGTGCAGCCTGATGCGTTCCACGAACTCGGGGCGGGGATTGACCATGGTGACGTCGACGTCGGAACGCATCCGCAGGTGGTTGGCCGCGAGCGTGCCGGCGTAGCCGCCTCCGATGACGACGACCTTGTGACGTGCGTGAAATCCGGACATGGCGACGATTCCCTTCTCGGTCTCGGCAGGTGTTCGGGACACGCGGCCCGGATGGGGCCGGCGATGATCGCTCCCTCACCGGTCCGACAACGCGACACCGCGGAATGTGAGGCGACGCGCCGGCCTCACAGTTCGGCGCGCTGTCTTGTCGGACAGGTAGGACGGCAAGGGAGCCGGCACCACAGAATGGATGGTCAGAAGATGACGCAAGCGCTGGAAGCGCCGCTGTTCATGCGGCGCGACGGGATGGACCCGGTCGAGGAACTGGCCCTGGCCCGCGACCGCGAGGGTGTGGTGCGGGTGGACACGCCGTTCGGCCTGCCCGCGTACCTCGTCTGCCGCCACGAGGACGTCCGGCAGGTGCTGTCGGACCCCGCCCGGTTCAGCAGCGCCCGCACACCGTTCCCGGAAATCGGGCAAATGGACGCCGAGGAGCGGGCCAAGATGCAGGCCGGGCAGCTGATCGGGCTCGACCCGCCCGAGCACACCCGCCTGCGCCGGATGCTCACGCCGGAGTTCACGGTACGCCGGATGCGCCGGCTGGAGCCGCGGATCACCGAGATCGTCCAGGAGGCGCTGGACGATCTGGAGCGGGCGGGAAAGCCGGCCGATCTGGTGAAGCACTTCGCGTTGCCGGTGCCGTCGCTGGTGATCTGCGAGCTGCTGGGTGTGCCGTACGCCGACCGCGCCGAGTTCCACGCCCGTTCCGTGCGCCTGCTGGACACGTCCTTGCCGGCGGAGCAGCGACTCGCGGCGCAGCGGGAGGATCACGCCTACATGGCGGGCCTGGCCGCCCGCGCGCGGGCGAACCCGGGCGAGGACCTGCTCGGCATGCTGGTGCGTGAGCACGGCGACGAGCTCAGCGCCGACGAGCTCACCGGTATCGCGAAGCTGCTGCTGCTGGCCGGGCACGAGACGACTGCGAACATGCTCGGCCTGGGCACCCTGGCCCTGCTGCGGCACCCGGACCAGCTCGCCATGATCCGCGACGACCCCGCGCGGATCGAGCCCGCCGTCGAGGAGCTGATGCGCTGGCTGTCCATCGTGAACGGGCTGCCGCCGCGCACCACCATGGCGGAGGTGGAGATCGCCGGGCAGGTCATTCCCGCCGGCTCGCTCGTGATCCTCTCGATTCCCGCCGCCAACCGCGACCCCGCCCTGACCGGCGATCCCGAGACCCTCGACATCACCAGGGAAGCCGCCGGTCATGTCGGCTTCGGCCACGGCGTGCACCACTGCCTCGGGGCGCCGCTGGCGCGGATGGAGATGCGCATCGCCTTCCCCGCCCTGCTGCGGCGTTTCCCCGGCCTCGCCCTGGCCGATCCGCACGAGCGGGTGGACTACCGGGTCTTCAGCATCGTGTACGGCCTGCACGAGCTGCGGGTGACCTGGTAGGCCTCCACCTGTGCTCCCGGCTCCGAGCCTGCGGTACGTGAACCGGGAACGGACGTCCTGGCCCAAGGGTGTTCGAGGCTGTCAGGATTGGGGACGTCGGAGCCGCGGGTGCCGAAGGTGGTGGCCGCGAAGGCGTACTGGTCGCCGAGGCGGGTGCCGATGATGGCTCCGGCGCTCCACCACTCCAGTGTCCGGCCCGCCAGAGGGCCCCAGCCCTCCGGCAGCAGCCAGCTGCTCTTGTCCTTCCGCAGGTGGCTGTTCTGGGCGAAGACGAGGGTGGGGCCGCGACGGGCCTCGCGGGCCACAATGGCGTCGAGGTTGTCGGCCATCATCGCATCGCGCAGGCACAATCAGCGTGCCGACGCGGGTGGTCGCGGTGTCGGCCATGCCGGCGTGGTAGCGCAAGAGCCCGGCGGCGGTGCGGGCGTACAGGTCGGCCCGCCACCAGCCGTCAGGGGAGATGGCGGCCGTCAGGTGAGGAATGTGCGCGGTGAGCAGCGCGCGCAGATCATCGGCGATCAGGCGTAGCGGGGGCTGGCGGCGCCGGTCATCTCCAGAGGGCCGTCGAAGCCGTAGAAGCGAAGCCGCTCGTGCGGCGGACGCTGCTCGTTGTGGGCGCGCATCCAGCGCAGGAGCTCGCGGTTGGCGGGTGAGGCGCCGAGGCCATGGCTGAAGCCGCGGCTCATCGCGTCGTCGAGGGTGCCGATGCCGTCGGCGACGTACGCGTCCGCGGCCAGTGCCGCCAGGCAGTCGCTCTCGATGACGATGGAGCGGTAGCCCCGGTGTTCGACGAGGTGTCGGAAGAGTTCGTTGCGCAGTTCGGGGAAGGCTTCGACGCCGTTGGTGGGCTCGCCGAGACCTAGCAGGCGGGTGGCCGTGGGCAGGAGCGAGGCGAGGGCACCGCCGGTGAACGGAAGCGGGCGCCCGCCCGGAAATTCGGATGCCGGCGCCCGCCGGAGTGGTGTTTGATCGGGCGATGGCTGTCGAGATGGGCAGCCCGTCGGCCGACGGGCTCGGTGACGTGGTGCGGGCGTTGGAGAAATGGCAGGACGACACCGTGCCCGTGCAACTGCATCCGGGAGATGTGGGCTGGTACTGGCGCTTCGGCGCGGAGCGTACGGCGCAGGCCACGCGGACCTGGAGCCGGGCCGGGGAGATCCTCGCGGTCGGGCTGCTGGACGGTGCGGACCTGCTGCGGCTGGCGTTCGCGCCGCGGGCGCTGCGCGACGAGGAGCTCGCGCGGCAGGTGGCGAGCGACGTGTCGGGGCGTGGTGTGCTGCCCGAGGGCAAGGTCTCCGTCGAAGCGCCGATGAGTGCGCTGATCCGGGACGTGTTGTCCGAGGACGGCTGGGGGAGTGGCGAGCCGTGGACGCTGCTCCGGCGCGACCTCGGCGCCCCCGTGCCGGATCCCGGCGTCGACATCGAGGTGGTCGGGCCGGAGCAGGCGCGCGAGTGGGCCGCGGCCCTGCGGGCGTCGTTCGGCGGGTCGACGTCCACCGACGAGCGCTGGCACGCGATGGCGGCAGGCGTTCCGTATGCCGGCGCGCGGTGCCTGGCCGTACGCGACGAGCGGGGCGAGATGGTGGCGGTCGTGATCGTGTGGTCGGCGGGTGTGGGCAGAATGGGGCTGATCGAACCGATGGGGGTGCACCGGGAGCACCGCGGCCACGGCTACGGCCGGGCGATCACCATGGCCGGGGCACGCGCGCTGCGGGAGCTGGGTTCGTCCAGCGTGGTCGTGTACACGCCGAGCTCCAACGTCGGCGCCGTCGCCACCTACCGGTCGGCAGGGCTGGAGCAGGTGTCCGAGAGGCGAGACCTGTGCCGCGACGCGCGCCACGCCCCCTGAGAGGTCAGGCGAGCATCCGGACGATGCCCGTGAACAGGCCGGGCAGGCTGCGGGCCGCGGGCACCACCAGCCGGGCCGTGCCGGCGCGGCGCGCGGCCTGCACCAGCGCGCCCGTCAGCAGCCGGTGCGTGCGGGACAACCGCGACCACGCGCCGTCGTAATCCTCCGGCCGCTCCTCGACCAGGCACCTGACCAGCAGTTCGGCCGAGCGCACCGCCAGCGAGACACCCTCGCCGGTGAGCGCGTCCACATAGCCGGCCGCGTCCCCGACCAGCAGGACACGCCCCGCGCGGCGGGAACGCGCGGCCTGGCGCAGCGGGCCCGCGCCGCGCACCACGGTGACGGCCGGGCCGCGCAGACGGCGGGTCAGGCCGGGGAAGCCGCGCAGGTGCTCGTCGTAGCCGCGCCGCACCGAGCTGAGTATCGCGACGCCGATCAGGTCGGCGGCGACGGGAGTGACGTACGCCTCGCCCGCGTTCGACCAGTGCACCTCGACGAAGTCGGTCCACGGCTCGATCCTGTAGTGCCTGCGCTGGCCGTACCTGCGGGGACCGCGCGCGGGCAGGTCGAGGCCGAGCGAGCGGCGCAGCGGCGAGTGCAGCCCGTCGGCGGCGACGAGCCAGCGGGCCCGCAGCCCGGCGGCCTCCACGCCGTCCCGGTCCTGCGAGACGCCCGTGATCCTGCCGGTGACGGTCTTGACGCCCAGCTCGGCGGCTCGCCGCGCGAGCGCGGAGTGCAGGTGCGTACGGCGTACGCCCAGGCCGGGTGCGGCGGAGAACGCGGCCCGCACCTCACGCCGGCCGTCGAGGTAGTGAATGCCGCGGAACTCGCGCCCCTCGACCTCCACCCC